>JBBRCW010000028.1:0-31720 GCA_038204535.1 Chitinophagales bacterium
CCGATGGTTTATCATCGTGCTCTGAAAATGGGTTAGTATCAAAGATCGTCAGAACTGAAATTGAAAGCAAATCACAACCTGTTATACCCATAAGGGCTCACCCTTCTCGTTAGTATCAAAGATCGTCAGATCAGAAATTGAAAGCAAATCACAACTCGCAAATGATACTGCCGCCAAAAGACTATGTTAGTATCAAAGATCGTCAGAACTGAAATTGAAAGCAAATCACAACACAGGCCGATTGTACAAAAAATACGAGTCTGTTAGTATCAAAGATCGTCAGAACTGAAATTGAAAGCAAATCATCCCGAAACTTCGGGATTATCAAAGATCGTCAGAACTGAAATTGAAAGCAAATCATCCCGAAACTTCGGGAGTATCAAAGATCGTCAGATCAGAAATTGAAAGCAAATCATCCCGAAACTTCGGGAGTATCAAAGATCGTCAGATCAGAAATTGAAAGCAAATCATCCCGAATAAGTCGGGAGTATCAAAGATCGTCAGATCAGAAATTGAAAGCAAATCATCCCGAATAAGTCGGGATTATCAAAGATCGTCAGAACTGAAATTGAAAGCAAATCACAACAACTTTACCACCAGCTGAGAAGCTTATTAAATTGAAGAATGCGCTATTAAACCTATCTCACCCCGGCAAAACTTCTACCTGGTTTCTTACCAGGTCTTCAAACTCGTCGCGCTTTCTAATTAAATGAAATTCATTATTGATCACCATTACTTCGGCGGGCTTAAAACGTGCGTTAAAGTTGCTGGCCATTTCAAAACCATATGCCCCGGCATTATAAAATACCAGGAAGTCACCTTCGCGTACCTCATTCAATTCTCTGTCCCAGGCAAAGGTGTCTGTTTCGCATATATTGCCCACAACCGTAAATTTTTTGACCGGTCCGTTGGGGTTTGAAATGTTTACAATTTTATGGTAACTGTCGTAAAACATGGGCCTGATTAAATGATTGAAACCGCTGTTTACACTGGCAAACGTGGTAGCCGATGTTTCTTTGATCACATTTACACTGGTAATAAAATAGCCGGCACTGCTCACAAGGTATTTTCCCGGCTCAAACCAAATTTTTAGTTTTCGGTTGTGCGGATTAGGATGCTGCACCATTGCCTCGTTCACCTTTTGTGCCAGTAAGGTAATATCGGTTTCGGTGTCGGCATCTTTGTAAGGCACTTTAAATCCTCCGCCCAGGTCAATAAAATCCAGTTCTTTAAAATAGGGCAGCAGGTCAAACAAAACTTCAATCCCCTTTATAAATACATCCACGTCTTTTATCTCGCTGCCCGTGTGTATATGCAGACCGCGAATGTAAATGTTATGCTTTTCAACCAGGGCTACCAGGTCGCCGATCTGATCTACAGGTATGCCGAATTTGCTCTTATCGTGCCCGGTAGAAATTTTAAGATTACCCCCTGCCATAATATTGGGCCTTAGCCGAACGCTTACGGGATAAGTATGCCCAAACTTTTTTCCAAACTTTTCGAGGTTCGACAAACTGTCGATATTCACTTTTACGCCCAGGTTTTTAGCTTCTTCTATTTCGCTGAAATCAATACCGTTTGACGTGTATAAAATATTAGAAGGCTCAAAACCGGCATATAACCCCAGTTTTACCTCGTTGATCGAGCTGCAATCAATGTTGCCGCCGATTGATTTTATGTACCGGAGAATATTAATATTGGTCAGCGCTTTTACGGCGTAGAAAAATACGACGTCGTTATTTACAAACGCATCGGTTAGTTTTTTATACTGTGCCCCAATTTGCTCTGCGTGATATACGTAAACCGGTGTTCCAAACTGGCCGGCGATAGCAATTAATTGCTCTTTAGAAAGTTGAAGTGACATAAGTGCCGCAATTTAATAGGAAAAATGAAACGCTGGTGATTGCGCCGCTATTTGGAAGGCGAAATAATAAATTATAGGCCCGTTAATTATTGGATTTTATTCTGCTTTATCTGAAGTTGTCAAGGGATCCTCTTCTTCAGGCGCAGACCCGGCGCTTTCGGGGGAGGTTTCATCACCTGACTGTTGCGGGATGTTACCGCTCTGTTCAGGCACATCATTTGAAATTTCAGTTTCGGCTTCCTGCACTTCTTCGTTATCCGAGCTTTTTATAATAGTTTCTTCTGCCATTAATTCCACACCCGCTTCGCTTAACGACATATCGCCGACAACTTCTGCCTCATCTATTTCATCTAACCCGGCAACGTTTTCAGTTGCTGTATTTTCAAGGCCGGCATCCTGCCCATTTTCCTCAGAGCCCTCAATTGATTCAGCGTCTGCGGTTTGCGCTGGTTCCTCATTGCCGGCATCATCGCTATCGCTGAACAATTCGCGTTGCGCCTTGGGCGTATCATCAACAATACTGTCTTTATA
Organism: Chitinophagales bacterium; assembly: GCA_038204535.1. Classification (GTDB taxonomy): domain Bacteria; phylum Bacteroidota; class Bacteroidia; order Chitinophagales; family Chitinophagaceae; genus Segetibacter. The sequence continues at coordinate 2,396 of JBBRCW010000028.1, forward strand.
TGCCTGGTCTTCATGGGCATTTAAGGCACTGTTTACCACAGTCGCCTCTATCAATTGCTCGGCCAGTACTTCTCTTATTTTTGGAAGATCGTTTGTATTATTAATTCCAAAATAATCCATGAAGGCTTTGGAGGTAGCGTAAACCAATGGCTTACCTGGCAGGTTTTCGTTGCGCCCGCTAATAATGATCAGTTCCTTTTCGAGCAGCTTCTGAATGGAATAGTCGCTGTTTACACCCCTGATGGCTTCCACCTCGCCTTTTGTAATCGGTTGTTTATACGCTACAATGGCCAGGGTTTCAAGAGCAGCGTTTGATAATCGCTTTAAAAATTTATCACCATTTAATTGACCAACCGTTTTATGAAATTCTTTTTTGGTTAAAAACTGCCAGCCGCCGCCGCTTTCCCGCACCTCGAACGGATAAAATTCCGCATTGTATTTTTCCTGGATTCCTTCAACCGCGGCTTCCACCTGCTGCAGCGAGATCATTTCATCCATAAAGCCAAATGCGGCATTAATGAGCTCAACAATTTCCTGCGTGGTCAGCGGTTTATCGCTGGCAAAAATTAATGCTTCAATATGTGGAATTATTTGAGAAAGCTCCATGGGATGTTCATTAGGTCATTAAGTCATAGGTCATTGAAGCATTAGTCATTAACGCATCGAATTTTTCACAGTCTATTTTCAGAACCGGGAACAGCTCCAATGCTTTTAATATAGCCATTTAGTAGCCTGTGAAAATTTTCCAATTTATCATAGTTACAAGTAAAGGCATGGTTCAACGAAGTTGAAAATGTCTTCACTAATTTTATAGCCAATTGATAAACGGGCAACTCCTGCAATTTAACAGGCATATAAATGAAATGAGGATAAGATTTTAGCTATTGGCCAAATAACCCAATCACCAATTGACAAATGACCATCTCTATCCCTGCAATGCCGCAGCGCCACTCACTATCTCCGTTAGCTCGGTTGTAATTGCAGCCTGGCGAGCCCTGTTATAAGAAATTTTCAATCCTTTCAGTAACTCGTTGGCATTTTCACTCGCTTTATCCATAGCAGTCATCCTGGCACCATGCTCACTGGCGTGTGCATCCAAAACCGCTTTAAATAACTGGGTATTTAAAATTTTTGGCATTAATTCAGCCACTAACTCTTCTTTGGCGGGTTCAAAAATAAAGTCAGCTTTTTTTACACCTTCTTTTTTCTCTAGTTTGGGAATAGGTAAAAACCTTTCCACCACAAAACGCTGGGTTGCGGCATTTTTAAATTCGCTGTAAACCAGCTCTATTATGTCAAATTCTTTATTTTCAAAAGCTTTAACCGCTGCGACAGAAACTGCCTGAACGGTTTCAAAACTCAGGCTTAAAAAAACGTCTTTAAAATCGGCATTGGTTTTATATTCCGCACGGGTCATGCCTTCATATCCTTTCTTACCAATATTCCAAATTGCAACATTCCCTTTTTGGCGCTGGGTGCTATACTTCTCTTCAACTGTTAAACGGGCCAGTTTTATAATATTCGCATTGTAACCGCCCGCCAATCCGCGGTCGCTGGTAATTACAATCATCAAAACCTTTTCTGATCCACGGTCTTTGGCAAGCGCGCCTCCAACTTCCCCCTCGGCATTGCTAACAATATTGCTCAGCATTTCTTGTAGCTTTTGGGCATAAGGGCGCATTTGAACAATGGCATCCTGCGCACGGCGAAGTTTTGCCGCACTTACCATTTTCATGGCTTTAGTAATTTGCTGGGTGCTTTGTACGCTTTTTATCCTGGTACGTACTTCTTTTAACTGACCGCTCATTTAAAAAAATTTAATATTTCTTTTATATTAAAAGATATGAAAACCAGGGCACTAACTAAAATAGAAACCAACTAAATAAATATTGCCCCGTCATTTTTTTTCAATTGGCTGCAAAGGTAAGGTTTGGAAGTGGAAAAGGCAAGCACAAACAGCGCCGTTAAGGCGCTGTTTGATTGAACTAAGAAATTGCTCCAAATTATAATCAGGCGGGATTCCTGGGATCGCCGGTTAAAAATTTACCGGTAAGATTAGAATAGGCATCTGAGGTCATTTTGCCGGCTTTGCCATCAGCTGTCAAATGTGCCCCGGCAAGGTTAAGCTGCTGCTGCAGTTCGCGGGCCTTTTCAACTACACGGTTGGGCGCATAATTTACTATGTCTCCTAATTGTTTAATGAGAGACAGCCGGTCAGAAATGCCCAGCGAAAGTATTTGCTTCTCAGCCATCCTTCTTAATAAAACGGCCGCACCCGCCTGTTTGGAAACTAATTTAGGGTCAAACTTACCATCAGAGGCAAATTTGCCTTTGGTGTATTGGTTACTATAACTCCACAAATAGGGAGAATTTATAGGAGTCTGAAGATTTCTATAACCAAAACCGTTATATGCCTCCAGCTTATACAACATACCAGGTACCGACCAGTTAAGCCATTGGTCTATTTTTTCAAAGGTCAACGAGTCTAAAGCGCTTTGCTCCCAGGTAAAAGGCGGATTACCCGGTTTTGGCCTTCCTTTGGGCACCTGCACAGTTCGGGCACCTAATGGATCGCCATTGTGCAAATGCTTATTGAAACTTAGACCACCCTCCATGCAATGTATAATGCCGATAAAATACCAGGGGATATTTAACTGGCCGCCCACCCCTTCGTACCGGGCCTTGCCTGTTATAATCTTATCAATAATGGCATTCACTTCGGGCAGCTTGTCGGTTTTGATAACACATGTATCAAATAAGCGTTGGTATTCAGATTGCGATTGTGGATTTAATGAGAAAGCCATAAATAAATATTAAGGATTATTAAATAAAAAAATACATTTTCTTAATTGGCAGGGGGGCTGATATCTTATCAGACAAACATTCGTCTGCTAAAATCAGCAATAGTTTTAGCATTGTCAAGGGGGAAATGAAAAATATAAAGAAAAAAGCAAATTTCTTTTTTTGACACCGAACGGTAGTTATCAGGCCCCTCTTGTGTTCGATGTACAGAACGTCGGTAAACCTTTTCGCAAATTTTTTCAGGTTTCAGTAAGTCACAATTAATATCATGGAACCATCAAGGCCAAAATGAAAAAGTGCTCTTAAGTCCGAAAGCAAATTCTGACTGTTTTCAACAAATCTGTTTAATGGCAATGTTGATCAATATGCTGCTGCATATTGGCGCACCTCGAAAAACCTTGCATCATACTTATTTCTCAATTAAGGTATAGCAAAATATACCCGCAGCTACCGGAAAGATTAAGTGCTTAAAAGTTATGGCTGCCTCAAAATTAAAAACTCACCGACTTTAAATATCAAGCTCAAGCCACATAGGCCGATGGTCAGAAATATAATACCTAACATAAGTTCTGAACTGCACCGGGGTTGAAGAATTATACAGATCCGCAAAAGCCGCATTATCAAAAGGAAAAACCCCATGTGTTTTAACAGCGCTTTTCATACCAGGTAAAAAAGCTATCTGGTCGTAGGCTTTATCATCGTTCAGGTTAGAATATACTTTTGACGTATGATCGGGCAATTGTATTCCCCTTTTTACCAATGCTTTGTAAACGGGGTCATTTTCGTCAATTTTTGGAAGATTAAAATCGCCCAAAGCAAAAACATTGGGACTATAGGCATATTTACTATTCGATCGCAGGTCGGCCCAGCGCCCAACCGTGTAGGCCTCCAGGCAGCGGCGATTGATCGAAACGGCTTCCCTTTCATTACCAAAATACAGGTGGACGTTTAATAATGAAAAGGTAAATTTCTTTACCTGGAAACTAACCAGGTAAGGGCTTCTGTCAAAGCCATTAAATTCCTGGTCAACCCCCGGAAGTTTTATGAATCTAAAGTCTGCAGGCGGAATGGCCAGCTCCGCTACTTCCTTTAAAACGGTGATCTTTTTTTTCTTATAGATGTATGCCATCCGTTCATTATTACCCGATGCATCCGAAAAAATGAAATCGAATTGCCCGTCCAAATATTTTACAATTTCCTGAAAGTCAAGGCTATTGTCTTTTATTTCCTGTATAGCTACTACATCAAACCACGAAATTATTTCTGCAATCATTTTTAGATGCGCAGGCTCGCGGTCCTGGGCACCCAGGTTTGCAATGTTCCAGGTGGCAAGCAACAAATTATTTGCTGTACTGGTAGGGATTTTTAACGAGGGTTTTGAATCGCGGTACTTTCTCAGTGCTTTAATTTCTCTGGAAAGAACAAATTTGTAGTCGAACTTGGGTTTTGGGAATGAGGGCATGGGTACGTTTTAGATTGAAAAAATATATCTGTAAAATCTTATAAAACTAAATTGGGCGGCTGACGCCAGCCTTCAGGTTTCGTTTTTATTTGCATATATACGGGTGCTGGCGACCTGGCCTGTTTCAGTGCTGTTCATTCTAACAACCTTATTCTTCCGCCTCCAAAAATTTGCGCCGCACCGCTTTTTAGTTTGAATTTTTTCAATTGATATTAAATTGTTTTTCTCCCCTTCATTTCACCCTCTACATTAAGCCGCTTTATTCATTTTTTTCTTTTTGAGGCACTCAATCCTATTGGGTTATAAATGTATTTCGTAGTAAAATAAGCAGAATAATTAAAATATTAACAACATCATTTCTGGCGCCTTCTTTCATCTCCAAGCCAATCGTTACCTTTGTCAGCCTGCCAAATTGGCTACAGATTATACTGTAGCATTAAATTTGACTTTATCAAAATCTTTTAACAGTATCTAATACAGAATTAAGCCTATATGTTGAGTTTACTTTCAAAAATATTTGGCGGCAATAAGTCGCAAAAAGACGTAAAGCTATTAATGCCCATCGTCGAAAAGGTTAACCAGTTTTTTTCGGAATATCAGCGTTTTTCTAATGACGAATTGAGGGGAAAGACCGCTGAATTTAAAATGCGTATTAAGCAGCATCTGGAGGAAATAGACACAACGATAGAGGAAAAAAAATCGGAAGCCGAAACATTACCTATTGAAGAGATTAGCGCAAGAGATACCATTTACCAGCAGATAGATAAATTAAAGAAAGATCGCGATGCCAAAATAGAAGAGATCTTAGCCGAAATACAACCCGAGGCATTTGCCGTGGTAAAAGAAACAGCCCGCCGCCTTACTGAAAACGAATTTGTTGAAGCGACCGCTACTGATCTTGACAGGGAATTGAGCTTGAAAAAGGAGCATATAAAGATTGATGGCGAAAAGGTAATTTATAAAAACGCCTGGCTTGCCGGTGGAACTCTTGTTTCGTGGAACATGGTGCATTACGACGTGCAGCTAATAGGCGGATCGGTATTGCACCAGGGTAAAATAGCCGAAATGGCAACGGGTGAAGGTAAAACGCTGGTATCAACGCTGCCGGCATATTTAAATGCGCTTGCAGGCGAAGGCGTACATATTGTAACTGTGAACGATTACCTGGCACGCCGGGATAGTGAGTGGAACGGGCCTATTTTTGAATGGCTGGGTATAACCGTTGATTGTATAGATAAACACCAGCCCAATACCGAAAACCGCCGACAGGCATACCTGGCCGATATAACTTACGGTACCAACAACGAGTTTGGTTTTGATTACCTGCGCGATAACATGGTGCACACCCCCGACGAAATGGTGCAACGTAAACACCATTTTGCTATGGTGGATGAGGTGGACAGTGTATTGATAGATGATGCCCGAACTCCGTTGATCATTAGCGGACCGGTACCAAGGGGCGATCAGCAGGAATATGAGGCGTTAAAACCCCGCATTCATCAGTTGGTAGAGTCACAAAAAAGAATGACCAACCAGTTTTTAAACGAGGCAAAGAAAAAAATTGCCGAAGGAAACGATGATCCTAAAGATGGCGGATTGGCCTTAATGCGTGCCTACAGGGGATTACCTAAAAATAATGCACTCATTAAATTTTTGAGCGAACCGGGTATTCGCACCAAGCTGCAAAAAACCGAAAACTATTACATGGCTGACCAGAGCCGCGAAATGCCCAAAGTGGACGAGGAATTGTTGTTTTATATCGACGAAAAAAACAATTCAGTTGAGTTGACCGATGCAGGTATCACAATGATCACTAAATCGGGCGAAGATCCGCAATTCTTTATTCTGCCCGATATCAGCATAGCCCTTAATAATATTGAAACCAACAGCCAGCTTTCTACCGAAGAAAAACTGCACCAGAAAGAAGCCTTGCTAAACGATTATTCGTTAAAGGCCGAACGCATACATACAGCCCAGCAGTTATTAAAAGCTTATACCCTTTTTGATAAAGATGTGGAATATGTGGTGATGGATGGCGCCGTTAAAATTGTAGATGAGCAAACCGGCCGTATTTTAGATGGCCGCCGATACAGCGACGGCCTGCACCAGGCGATTGAAGCAAAGGAAAATGTGAAGATTGAAGCTGCCACGCAAACCTATGCCACGGTTACCCTGCAAAACTATTTTAGAATGTATCACAAGCTGGCCGGTATGACGGGTACAGCCGAAACCGAAGCTGCGGAGCTTTGGGATATTTACAAACTGGATGTGGTAAATGTACCCACCAATGTTCAGGTTATTCGAAACGACGAGCAGGACATGATCTTTAAAACCAAGCGGGAGAAATATAAGGCCGTAATTGAAAAAATAGAGGAACTGCGCAATGCCGGCCGTCCGTCGCTGGTTGGTACTACCAGCGTAGAGGTTTCAGAGTTACTTAGCCGTATGCTGAAGCAAAAACAGATTCCGCACAACGTACTAAACGCAAAACAGCATGCCAGGGAAGCCCAGGTGGTTGCCGAAGCAGGATTACCCGGAGCTGTTACCATCGCAACCAACATGGCCGGTCGTGGTACTGATATTAAACTGGGGCCCGGTGTTAAAGATGCCGGCGGTTTGGCCATATTAGGTACCGAACGTCACGAAAGCCGCCGTGTTGACCGCCAGTTACGCGGCCGTGCCGGTCGCCAGGGCGATCCGGGTTCGTCAATGTTTTTTGTATCGCTTGAAGACGACCTGATGCGTATGTTCGGTAGCGAACGTATTGCCAAGGTGATGGATTTTGCCGGTTACAAAGAGGGAGAGGTTATTCAGCATAGTATGATTACCAAGAGCATTGAAAGGGCGCAGCGTAAAGTGGAAGAAAACAACTTCGGCATTCGGAAACGCCTGTTAGAATACGACGACGTAATGAACAAGCAGCGTACCGTTATCTATTCCAAACGCAATCACGCCTTGTTTGGAGACAGGCTTGCACTCGATTTGGATAATGCATATTACCTGGTAGCCGAAGGGTTAATTACATCGTTTAAAGAACAAAGCGATTTTGAAGGTTTCCGCCTGGCGGTGATCATAAACTTTGGTTTAGACACCAGCATTACCGAAGAAGAATTATCAAAAGGCAATAGCCAGCAATTGACCGATAGGCTGTACCACGAGGCATCCAGCCACTACCATCTACATAAAATGAACATCAGCGAAAATGCTTTGCCGGTATTTAAAAATATCAGGCAGCAGCAGGGCGCCCACATCAACAACGTGGTGGTGCCTTTTACTGACGGCAGAAGGATAATGCAAATATTGGCTAACCTTGAAAAAACCATACAAACAAATGGTAAAGAGTTGGCCAACGCTTTAGAAAGAAGTGTGGCGTTGGGTTTAATTGACGATGCATGGAAGGAGCATTTAAGGGCAATGGACGACCTTAAGCAAAGTGTGCAGACCGCCTCGTACGAACAAAAAGACCCGTTGGTAATTTATAAAATGGAAGCTTTTGGTTTGTTTAAAAAGATGGATGAGGAAGTGAATAAAGAGATCGTAACGTTTTTATCGCATAGCTCGATACCCGTGGAAGAAGATGACAGAAGGCCTCAGCAGCAAATACGCGAAGGCCGCGAACAAAAAACCGACATGAGCAAAATGCAGATTAATAAAGCGGAAATAGACGCCGCCGGGCAGGATTATGCCGCGAACGAAAACGATTATTTCGATCCTTCGGAAACGGTCGTTAAACAGCAGCCGATTGTGGTAGGCCCAAAGATTGGCCGCAACGATCCCTGCCCCTGCGGCAGTGGTAAAAAATACAAACAATGTCATGGCAAGGATGCCTAAATTGTAACAATAAGAAAAAAGCCGGTCAATAAAAACGACCGGCTTTTTTTGTGTTTTCCCATATATCTTTAACGGGCATTTACTTGCAATTGCAATTTCGTACCTATAGTGTGAAAGAATTATTTAACTTAGAAACATGAGCCTCCAGTTTAAATACCCGGTTACCGATTTTGGTGAAGCACTGCATGTATTGAATCCCAATACAGAACCGGAAATTTTTGATTCAAATTTGTACGTGAACCTGGATAACGTGAGGGGTAAAAAATATCTGAATCACATCTATACGCAATTAGGGGTAAAAAACGGGCAATTGTTTAACAAGAATAATGCGTTTGCAAAAATTCTCCTCACAGGTCACAGGGGTTCGGGCAAATCGGTCGAACTACAGCGTATGATCCATAACCTGAAAAGTATTTATTTGCCGGTTTACATCAACATAGAAGTACAATTGGTAAAGTTATCGGCGGTAGAGCCTGAAGATATTTACCAGTTGCTGGTAATCGAACTAATGCAAACACTTGCTGATAATAATATTCCTTTTTCCGAAAAGAATTTCAGACGGATAACCAACCTTTGGATGGATGAACAAAGCAAGGAGACAAAAAACCTGACATCCTATAATACTTCCATTGGTTCAGAAGCCGGGGCTGGAATAAATGCTTACATCTTTAAACTTCGAACTTTTCTTAAATCGGTAATTACAGCCCAATCTGAAGACACCGACATCATCGGCCGAAAAATAAAGGCGAATATTAGCGACATCATTCAAAACCTGAATGTTGAGTTAGCCTCTCTTCAGTTTGAACTGAAGGAAAAGGGCTACAATGGTTTCTTATTTGTGGTTGACGGAACAGAAAAACTGGATTATGAATTAGCAAAGAAAGTTTTTATTAAGGATGCACCCATATTTAACCAGATCAATTCCTGCTTCATTTTTGCTTCGCCGGTTTTGGGTTTGTATGATATTCATGCGGGACAGGCTTATTTTAATCATCAAATTTTGCCCATGGTTAAACTTAACGATGGAAATATTGCAGCGTTTAAATCAATCGTCACCAAAAGAATTGATGAAAATACTTTTTTTGAGCCGGGCATGCTCGATTGTATTGCAAAAAAATCGGGCGGAAGCATAAGGCTACTGCTGGAACTTTCTTACAATGCTTTACTGAACAGCAGTTTTAATTTGGTAAACCGCAACACTTTAAAAGATACACTTTACGACATGGGTCTTTTTTTGTACCAGCGTCTTGATAAGGAACACAAAGAAATTTTGCGTTCATCTCAAGCGGATTTTGACTTTGGTAACGAGAAGGTAAAGGAAATGCTTTTTAGCCTGGTGCTACTGGTCCAAAACGGAAGTGCCGTTATAAATCCGCTGGTACAGCCTTTTATTGAAGGCACACAAAACTATTTATGTGATTAACTCAACACACGATAAAAAGCTAAAAAAACTGCTGGTTTCCCTTAATAACCGGCTTACCCCCACCGTATATTTTATTTGCTGCAACACCGAAAAACTTCGCAAAATTATATTTAAAGAAATTGAAAGTGGCACAAAGCGTTACCGCCATATAGAAGTCGATCTTACTCCGCACCTCGTGTATTCACTCCGCGATGCCATCAACCAATTTGTTTCCGAAGAAGTAAAAAGCAGCGCTCCGCTTAGCTATGCGGTGCATTTTACCGGCATTTCCTCCAGCTTATTTGTGTCTGACGGACAGCAATTAAAAAAGTCGAAGCTGGCTGAAGAACTGAATTTTGAAAGAGAGCGCCTTTTTCACGACTACCCGTTTATTACTTTTGTTTGGGTGACACCTTATTTCTACAATGAACTGTTTTATAAGGCCGGTGACCTAATGAGTTGGGCGGTCGACCGGTACGAATTTATAGATAATTTACCTGAAGATATAACCAGCGAAATTCCATACAAACAGCCTTTACAAACAAAAGGCGTGAATAAAGAAAGATTGGATCGAATAGAAAAATTGGAGAATCTGCTTGACCGGCTGAACGAAGAAAATCCCAGACCAAGAGAAAGTTATCAATGAGAAAATTGATGCCCTTCTGGTCTTAGGGAGAGAATATATGGAAGCCTTGCTTTGGCAAGAGGCGGAAGAGTCGTTATTGAAAGCGAAGAGCTTTGCGGAGAGAGCGTTGCCAAACACAAGTAAAACCGCAGAAATAAATTTTTACCTGGGAGATTATTATCGGGCCGTTCACCAATATGTAAAATCAATTGAATACTTTGAATCTTCATTAAAATTCGCAGAAAATTTTGCTCTTGATTCGGTTGGTAATATTTTTCATCAATTGGGATGTTCGTATTTTGAAATGCGTCGTTCGGATGAAGCCTTAAGTAATTACAATAAAGCAATTAAATGGTATGAAAAAATGGGGGATGAATATAATATGGGAGGTACCTACCATCAAATGGGCATGGTATATGAAGCACAAAACCTTTGGGAGGAAGCATTAGCGAATTACAGCAATGCCATTGAATGGGAAATAAAAACGGGTAATGAGACCGAATTGGGCGAAACTTACCACCAGATAGGGATAACGTATGCGGCTCAACTAAGGTGGGTTGAAGCCTTAGCGAATTTCAACAAAGCCATTGAAAAGAAGGAAAATTTGGGAAATGAATACTCTTTGGGCGGCACTTACCTCCAGATAGCGATGTTATATGAAAAACAATGCCGCTGGGAGAAAGCTCTATTAAATTACAATAAGGCCATTAAATGGAATATAAAAACAGGAAATGAATACGCAATGGGCCGCACCTACCACCAAATAGGAATGTTTTATGAAGAACAGAAGCGGTGGAAGGAAGCCTTAACTTATTACAACAACGCTATAAATTGGAAGGTAAAAACTGGCAATGAATACGAATTGGGTGATACTTATCATCACGTAGGCATGGTTTACCAAAAACAACGCAGATGGGAGGAAGCCTTAACGAATTTTAACAAAGCCATAGAATGGCATGAAAAAACTGGTAATGAATATCATTTGGACGACACCTACCACCAGGTAGGTATGGTTTATATTGGAAAGGGCCAACCTGAAAAGGCAATACGACATTTAAAAAAAGCAATTGAAAATCTTCAGAGGTTCAATCATAGTGATTTAGAAATAACAAAAAAATCTTTGTGTCGGGTTCAACCGAATACAACAAAAACCGGCAAGCGAAAGACAAAAAGGCAAAACTAGTTGTTCTCAATTGTATTGACTTGAATCACCAAAATTTTTACTTAATAATTTCAATTCATCATAAACTAAATTCATGAATAAAACGCTTTCTATTTTTCTGTTTGTCGTGTTCTTACACCTTCAGCTTTTTAGTCAATCCACGCTTCCCAAATCAACCCCCGAAGCCGAGGGCTTTTCTTCTGAAAGATTAAAAAGGCTCGACAACAATATCGAGCAATGGATAGGCAAAAACTGGATGAACAGTGCGCTGATCCTTATTACCCGTAACGGCAAAGTGGTATATAACAAAGCTTTCGGGTACAACGATATTGAAAGAAAGTCGATGCTGCATACCGATCAGTTGTTCAGGCTTGCATCGCAAACAAAGGCGGTAACCAGTGTGGGCATTATGAGCTTATACGAAGAAGGCAAACTGATGCTGGATGATTCGGTGGCCAAATACATCCCCGAATTTGCCAACATACTGGTGGTAGATAAATTTAATGAGGCTGATTCTTCTTATACAACGGTAAAAGCGGATCGCCCCATCACCATTCGCGATTTGCTCACCCATACATCGGGGATAGGCTATGCACAAATAGGTTCACCAGCAGCAAATGCCATTTATGCCAAAAATAATATTACGGCGGGTATAGCCGTCCAGAATGGCTTCATCATTGGCGATGCCATGAAGAAACTGGGCACCTTGCCATTAATGCACCAGCCCGGTAAAAAGTTTACCTACGGTTTAAACACTGACCTGCTGGGTTACCTGATAGAAGTTGTTTCGGGTATGAAACTCGACCAGTTCTTCAAGTCCCGCATTTTTGAACCCCTGGCTATGAAAGACACCTGGTTTTATTTGCCCAAAGACCTGCATCCGCGCCTTACCACCTTAACAATAGAAGATGATATGGGCGTTCACCCAATGAACCAGGGTTATCAGTTCCAGGGAAGAGATTTGAAACCCAACTACCCGGCAGAAAGGGGCACCTACTTATCGGGCGGGGCTGGCCTCACATCTTCCATAACGGATTATGCCATTTTTCTTCAAATGCTATTGAATGGTGGCATTTACAATGGCAAAAGAATTCTTGCGCCTAATACCGTTCGCATGATGACGACCAACCAGATCGGCGATCTTAACCTGGGCAACGAAAAATTTGGATTGGGATTTAGTTTAGCTACCGAAAAATCCGCTGCAAAATTACCGCAGTCGGTAGGTGTTTTTGGGTGGGGCGGCGCTTTTGGAACCACTTATTGGGTAGATCCAAAAGAAAAAATAGTCGCACAATTATACACCCAGATTTGGGGCAAAAAACATAGCATAGAAGAAAATTTTAAGGTGCTGGTGTACCAGGCTTTAAACAATTAGCCTAATTAAATCTTTCGTATAAGCCATTCTTTTCCGAAGGTTTTAACAATCTTTGGTTTAACCATTGCATTGGCAGAGCGTCTTAAAACAAAAAGCCATGAAAAATATATTTCTTATTGCCGGTTTTTTATTTGCCTCCGCTGTTTCTGTACAGGCGCAAAAAAAGGATACCATCAATAAATTTGAACCGGTTGAAAAAACGGAAATAAACGAAGCGGGTCAGCTTCGCAAAAAAATGGAACAAAATCAGTTAAACGCACCTTTCGAAAAATTACAAAGCGGGGCGAAGGAACCAGCGAAAAAACAAAAGGCGCATTGTAAAAAAGGCTGCTGTAAGGCAAAACAAAAACCAAAGAACTAATATTTGTCAATAATTTAAAAATCCCGGCTCGAGGCCGGGATTTTTAATTACGGTGCCTAAAGCGAAAGTCTATCAATGTCATCTTTAGTAGTTACCAGATCCTTACTAAGTTGCTGTTTAAGTTGTCAACTTATATCACCAGCATTTTATTCGCTGCGTACTTTGCTATACCGTCTTGTTCTTTGTTTCCAAAATAAAACCACTAAATGCATATACGTCACCCCATATTGTTCCGTAAAAAAAAACCGCCCCAAAAAATTGAGACGGCTGCATATATTATCAACTCTCCGCTTCTACTTTTCAACAAACATTCCCGAAAATTTTTGTTCTTCCAATTTAAGAGTAAGGGGCTCTAAGGTTTTTTGCACCCGCATCTGCCGCTGGTAATCGTTTTCATTTTGCGGAAGAGCCGATCGGAAAGAACCTGTTGAAATATACTTCAGGGCACTTGCCAGAGATGGCTCCGATTTATCACCCCAATTATAGGTGACTCCATCAGGCGCGCTTTTATCCGGAGCAAAGCCTTTATAATAATCCGCATTTCCAGCGCTGTTCACGGTTTTAAAAGAGATTGGATAAATGGAGAGGTCGAATATATCAACAGGAAAAAAACCGACCGGTTTGCCGTAGGTTGTATCGCCGATCAGCTTTACATCCATGTAAGGTTTCAGGTTATTAATCAGCAACTCGCTGGCGCTTGCCGATGATTTGGAAACAATAAAAAATACACGGTTTAATGCAAGGCCACCCGTATTGCTAAACTTTTGAGTGTTATTGGTTTGCGAGAAAGACGCGTTGTTATACCCGGGCTTTGTTTTTAACAAGGGGTAGCTGCCATTTTGCAGGTTCTTATTAAATACATATTTATACATGATCTGGTTGGTGGCAGCAGACGGAGCGATCAGGTTGGCCAGGGCATCCTGGGTTTGTGTGGATCCGCCAGGGTTATACCTCAAATCAACCACCAGTTCGTTTACTCCAGCCGATTTGAAACTATTAAAGACATTGGTCAGTTCAACCCTTGAAGACTCACCAAAAAACTGGTTAAACACCAGGTAGCCCACCTTTTTACCAGAGACATCTAAAACACTTTGATGCAAAACTGAGTTTGCGGTAAAACTGGTTTTAGATAAATTGGCGGTAGCGGTGGTTCCATCAGGCTTAACAAATTCAAACGATGCGGTGCTGTTTGAACTAAAAAAAACATTGTTTAACAGGCTTAAACTTTGCTGATCATACCCTATGGCTGTGCCATTTAATTTATTGATAAACCAACCCCTTTGCACACCGGCCAAACCTGCCTCTGATTGATTATAAACATAAGTAACAAACCAATGCACCGAATCGATTGGTTCGGCCTTATCAATGGAAGCAGCTTTAATAAAAAAACCCACCTCAGCATTCTGCCCGCTTTGTAACCCATCGGATTTTGCCTTAGTCGTTACAAAACTAAACCGGTCAAGGGGCTGTAGTTTTTTAACCGAATTCATTACATTGGTGCCAGCTTCCTGCAGTGTTGCCCCGCCATATTGCCGCGGGTTAAACTGATCGTATGATGGCAAAAGATCATTCCACAAATAAATTTCTTTTGTAAATAAATAAACCGAATCTTTAAAAAGATCGATTTGGGGCGTTAACGAGGTGTTTGGATTGTTATTATTTTCCGTAGGGCTTATATCTTTCTTACAAGCAGAAAATATGAGCAAAATAAAGGAAGCGGTGATTAAGGCATTCTTTTTCATAAAAGTCATGATATGTAACTGCAATAAACATTTTTTACGTCCTTTCGGATGGTAAGGGTTTGCCAATATTCTCTAAAATTATAAATCTTATAAATTATTTACCTTTTTGTAACGATCGTTTAATGATGGCTATTAAAGAAATGTAAAGCCGTTGTTTAAAACGACACAGAAACCCCCTTTAAACTAATTTTGCCCAAAATACCACTTCATGCCATTAAACCAGTATATAGACCATACCCTGTTAAAACCAACAAGCTTGTTAAGCGAGATAGAACATTTGTGTAATGAGGCTATTACCTATGGCTTTGCTGCTGTTTGTGTGCCACCGCTTTTTGTAAAAAAGGCAAAGAGCATTGTGCAGAATAGCCCGGTCAAAGTGGCCACCGTTATTGGCTTTCCTTTTGGTTACAGCGCGGTGGAGGCAAAACTGGCAGAAATATTGCTTGCTATTGTAGATGGCGCCGATGAATTAGATGTAGTTATCAACTATATGGCGATTAAAAATAACGACTGGGACTATGTGGCAAATGAAATAAATAACATAATGCCGGTTATAAAAGCTAAAAAAAAGGTAATTAAAGTGATTATTGAGAGCGGGGTGCTGACCGACGACGAAATAATAAAATGCTGTACCTTATATGGTATTTCGGAAGTTGATTTTGTAAAGACATCCACCGGTTATGCCGAAAAAGGGGCATCGGTACATGCGGTGGAACTTATGCGTAAACACTTGCCTGCACATATTCAAATAAAAGCATCGGGCGGAATACGCGATTATGCGTTTGCTCAGCAATTGATTGATGCCGGTGCAATAAGACTGGGCTGTAGTGCAGGAGTGGCCATTGTTAATCAACAACCACCAGCCGGCAAAACAAGCTATTAAAAACGGAACACTTCATTGTAAATATTCAAACTATTTAAAACGATCATGAAAATACTTTTACTCGCTTTTTGCTTACTATTTGCCGGTTTGGGACAGGCACAACCTTTGATGGTTAACGATACACTCGGCTCCGTAGTAGTCAAAAAAGACCCCCGCTTAGACATTCTCTCCCAAAAACAAATTGAGATTAATCACCGTGCGTTAGTCAGAAATACCACGCATGTAACCGGGTACCGCATACAAGTCATCAACACCCAAAGCAGGGATGAAGCCAATAATGTAAAGGGTGAAATGCTAAGAAGGTTTCCTGATCAAAAGGCATACTTAATGTATAAGGCTCCTTATTTTAAAGTTCGGATGGGTAATTTTTTGTCAAAAAACGATGCCGAACCATATCGTAAAATGATCTCAAACCTCTATCCCAGCCGCGGCATATACCTGGTGTCGGATAATGTTGAAAACAAACCACCAGAAGAAGACTTATACGGTGTGGATTAAAGGTCTTTTCTTTGCAAGGCTATCTATATAACATGCTTAAAGAAAAAATTAAAACCCTTGCCGGCAATTACCTCACCGAGTTTATAACCATCAGAAGGCACCTGCATGCACATCCCGAACTAAGCTATAAAGAATTTGAGACTTCAAAATTTGTTCAAGATAAACTGACTGAATGGGGCATTCCCTTTCAAATAATGGCAACCACTGGGGTAGTTGGACAAATTGCCGGTAAAAACCCTTCAAAAAAGGTAATAGCTTTGCGAGCCGACCTGGACGCGCTACCCATTAAAGAAGAAAACGACATTACCTACCGTTCGGTAAACGAAGGAATAATGCACGCCTGCGGTCACGATGTACATACGACCTGCTTACTGGGTGCAGCAAAAATCTTAAATGAAACAAAAGACGACTGGGAGGGCACGGTTAAACTTATTTTTCAGCCGGGTGAAGAACGTAACCCCGGCGGTGCCAGCTATATGATACGCGACGGCGCACTTGAAAATCCGAGGCCACAGGGTATTTTTGGCCTGCATGTGCACCCCGGTCTTCCCGTGGGCAAACTTAGTTTTAGAGAAGGCCGGTCTATGGCCAGTGCCGACGAAATATTTATTACCATTAAGAGTAAAGGCGGGCATGCGGCCGCACCCCACCTAACAGCCGACACTATACTTATTGCTGCTAATCTGATTGTTAGCCTGCAACAGATTATCAGCAGAAATAACAATCCCATCTCCCCTTCGGTTTTATCTATCTGCGCTATCAACGGCGGGTTTACCACAAACGTTATACCCAGCGAAGTAAAATTGATGGGCACCTTTAGGGCAATGGACGAAAATTGGCGCTACCAGGCGCATGAGCTAATTAAAAAACAAACCATCGGCCTTGTAGAAGCCATGGGCGCCGAAGCCGATGTACTCATTGATGTGGGTTATCCTTTTGTAGATAATGATGCTGCACTTACCCACAGAGCCAGCAGGTTAGCCAAAGAGTTGTTAGGCGATGATAACATTGAAGAAACCGAACTAAGAATGGGTGCCGAAGACTTCGGTTATTATACCCACGTAATACCCGGTTGTTTTTATAGGTTGGGCGTGCGGAACGAAACTGCTGGCATTGTACACAACGTACATACCCCCTATTTTAATATTGATGAAAAGGCCATTGAAACCGGAATGGCGGCAATGGCGTGGCTTGCGGCGGCCCCGGCCCCCTAAATCCCCCGAAGGGGGACTTTGCATAATTCGGGCAGTTTCTTGAACAATTTTCTGAGAGGCGTAAATCAGAGCCTTAATCCTCAAATTTATTAAAGAATCTTCTGGAGAATGTGCTTGCAGAATGTCGTCAATTAAGGAGGGCGATGAGACGCTATAGTTTAAAATTCCCCCTTCGGCGGCCTAAGGGGGCCGTTGTCTTCAACATCATCCTGGTGGGAATTGGGACTCGGGGGGACTTTTGCTATGGTTCTAAACTCCCCCTTCAAAAAACTAAAAAGGCTTTTATTTCAGGATCTCCTGGAGAATTTGCTTGCGGAATTTCGTCGACTACAGAGCAAACGAGGTGCTATGGTTCTTAACTCCCCCTTCGGGGGACTTAGGGGGCTGCTAAACTCCCCCTTCGGGGGATTAAGGGGGCTACCACATTATCGGAGCTATTCAATCTAATTTTATCGGGAAGGCATGTAAGTATCTCTGTTTTAAGCACATCAATCAGCCTTTTTTTTACAAAATCGCGGTGTACAACTAAACTTACTTCCCGCATGGGGGCAGGCGCTTTAAACTTTCTGACTAATTGCAATTGTTTTGCGTTCAAATCTATGGTAGCAAGCTGCGGCAGAACTGTAATGCCGTCGTTTAATTCAACCATTCGGCGCAATGTTTCAAAACTGCCGGCTTCATATTCAAAATTGTCATCTTCGCGGCCGGCTTTCCGCAATTCGCACAGGTTTAATATTTGCGATCTAAAACAATGGCCTTCTTCCAGCAACCACAATTTATGAGGATCGATGTCGTTTGGCAAAATATAACTTTTGGTAAAGGCCTGGTTATTTTTCGAAACATAGGCAACCAATTCCTCATAAAACAATACATATTCTTTTATGCCGGGTTCATTTAGCGGAGTAACCAGTATGCCAACATCTATACGGCTTTCTTTTAACCGGGCAATGATCAGGTCTGTGTTCATTTCGCTTACTACCAGCTTAACCTTTGGATGTAATTTTGTGAATTGCTGAATAAATAAGGGCAGTAAATAAGGCGCCAGAGTCGGTATGATCCCAATTTTTAATTCTCCTGTCAAAATACCCTTCTTTATCTGCACCAGTTCGTCGAGCATATTTTTTTCGGATAAAACCTTCTTCGCCTGTTCAATAAGCTGGCGGCCCAATTCAGTCGTAACAACCGGCTGTTTGCTTCGGTCAAATATTCTGACACCCAGCTCTTTTTCCATTTTCTTTATCTGCATGCTAAGTGTTGGTTGCGTAACAAAACAATGTTCCGCTGCGGTAGCAAAGTGCCGGTAAGTATCAACAGCAACTATATATTCCAACTGCACAAAGGTCATACCTATAGATTTTAGCTATCACAATTTAATGTAATCCATTTTGCCGGTTTAAAACTTTTGCACCATTTAAAAGTCCATCTCTGTTCTTTTTTTTGGTTTGATGTAGAAATAGCAATGCAATTGAAAAAAATCAGGGCAGAACCAAAGAGGATTTTATGCGTTGGTTAATATGTCTATGTGAAACCTATGTTTCTCTATTGTGCCTATGTGGTTTTGGATTTTGCACCCCACGCCATTCGGCGGGGCAGGCAGATAGGTATACAGTAATCATAGTAAGGCACACATAGAAGGTAATGAGTTTTGAAAAGTTTCGCCCTCTGAAAACCTTATTTCGGAAATGAAAATTCGTAGAGTCTTGTTATTTAAACCGATTTGCAGCAGCCATAAAAAAAATTGTTTCTACTTTTCTGTTAACCGGACTTTTCTTTTACTCACATTCAGTTCGTATGCCACCCCGGTTTTTAAAGCATAATTTTCTTTTTCGTGGCTTACGGGGAAATGAAAACACACAGGGTAGCTATAATCTTTTACCAACGCCTGAATGGCTTCATAAACACTGCAGCCAAAAGGGATCGTGGTGTCCTTCATGTCGCCGAACCGGCCAATAATTAGCCCGGCTAAGCCATCCAATTTGCCGGCCCGTTTCAATTGGTAAAGCATACGGTCAATATTGTAAATGTATTCTCCAATATCTTCTATAAAAAGGATACAACCTTTAGTACGTAGATCAGATGGAGTGCCCGCAAGGTGGGCTATCAATGAAAGGTTACCCCCCACCAATGGCGCGGTAACTTTTCCTTCATGATTAAATGGATGGGGGTCCGCCAGGTATTTTGCCTTTCTTCCCGCCAATGCTTTTCTTAGCGAAACAATGTATTCGTTCTCCTGTTCTCCATTGTTAAAAGCACCCGCCATAGGCGCATGCAAACCAGCAATATTATACCTGCGCAACAGGTGGCAATGAAGCACCGTTATATCACTAAAACCTACTATCCACTTAGGCCTTATTTTAAACTTTTTAAAATTCAGCTGATCGATTATCCTGCCCATGCCATAGCCGCCCCGGGCACATAAAATGGCCTGCACCGTTTCGTCGTCCATCATTTGCTGCAGGTCCATTAACCGTTCCTCATCCGTACCCGAAAAATAATAATGCTGATTGCCGAGCGTCTTACCAGGCTTAACCTTATAACCCCATTGCTGTAGCGTTGTTATGCAAACAACAGCATTTTCATAAGGCATATATCCCGCAGGACAAACAATACCAATGGTGTCGCCTTTTTTTAAATAGGGTGGTATGATAGTCATTGGGCAATAATACTTACAAATAAAATGTCGGCCTGCATAGTTATAAAATATGTTGGTTGTAATGGAGAAAATGGTGCGACAGGGTATGCTGTTTCATAATTGCAGCTTCCATAGCCGCCATATTTTACAACGTAATCACAAATTCAGCAAACTCGCCTTCAACCGTATTAACCTTTAATTCGCCCTGGTGGGCCTTTATAATGTCATAGCTTAATGACAGCCCCAAACCTGTTCCCTGGCCGGTAGGCTTGGTGGTAAAAAACGGATGATAAATTTTATTAAGAATTTTATCCGGTATTCCGAAACCATTGTCTCTGACAATAATTTGAACTTTATTGCCCAGTTTGCTTGTTGTAACAGTCACCATTGGTTCAAACCCTTCGCCCAGTTTTTTCTTCTTTTCATTAACCGAATAAAATGCATTGTTAAACAGGTTGATCAATACCCTTCCTATATCCTGCGTTACAATATTTATTTTTTGGATAGCGGGATCGAGGTGAGCTTCGAAGGCCGCATTGAAAGATTTGTCTTTGGCCCGTAATCCGTGGTACGACAAACGGAGGTATTCATCGCAAAGCGCATTAATATCGGCCGGCTGCCTGTCGCCGGCACTGGCCCGGCTATGCAGCAGCATTCCTTTTACAATACCATCAGCCCGCTTTCCATGCTGGCTTATTTTCTCCAGGTTTTGCGAAATGTTTTTTACAACAGCATCAATATTTATTTTACCATCGGGCGACAATGATTCTTTTTCAAGTTGCTCATTAATCTCAGCAAGTAATTCTTTATTGATCTCAGAAAAATTATTTACAAAATTTAAGGGGTTCTGAATTTCGTGAGCGATACCTGCAGTAAGCTCTCCGAGGCTGGCCATTTTTTCGCGCTGCACCAATTGTAATTGTGCGGCCTTTAAATCGTTCAGGGTTTCCTGCAATGCCTCTTTTTGTTGTTCCAGTTCGGCTGTGCGCTTTCTTACCTTTTCTTCTAAGATTTCGTTTTGCTCAGTTAGTATTTTTTGTTCCCGCTCGTTGGCTGCGGCCAGATCCTTATGGTATTGAAGCTTCTTTCGGTTGCTGGTAACAAACGAAATAAGAAAGCTTACAAACAGGATGACCATAGCGGAGATCCCGATCACAAGGCGGTACAGATTATGCGGGTCTATATCTAACAGCGTCTTTAACATAGAAGGCTTTGGCTAAAAATAAACAAAGAATTATAAAAGCATAATTATGGAAGTTCCACATGTAATTGACCAGGTCGTCTCCCCCTTTTAACATAAGATGATAAGCGGCATCGTAAAAAAGAAAAACAAAAAAATTGATGACTACATACAAACTTATTCCGGTGACAACCCAAAAATCTTTACCACTGGTTAGTACCGCTTTGTCTTCTTTTATTCTCGACAAATAATAAATCATACAGCCAATAAGTAAAAAATATGCTTCTATTGTAAACAGGTTTCCGCTTAGTTTATCAAAATTTAAAAGGTCTTCTCCCGGTACAAAAGCAAAATTTATTACTATCAGAAAAACTGAAAATATGGGCAAGGCTTTTAAAATCTTACGATAATAAACAAGATCAAGCGAAACAAAAAAATAACTGAAGCAAACATACCTGACCATTGAGTGAACATTATAAAGCCAGTTATTACTTATTCTGGGCAGTATCTTTAAGTCATTTCGGGTCATGATGATGTCGATGGCTACGTCTATAATAAACGCGATCCATATATACAAGATCACCGGTTGCAGAAACTTTGGTTGCTGCCGGTTTTTATATAAAGCCAACAACGGTATAAATAGCGCCCAAACTTCAGAATAGTCAAGTAATATTTTATGGAAACTCTGCAGTATGGTAAGCTGAATATTCATAAGATTCAATTTACCAAACGAAAATCAAAAGAAATTTCAAGAATATTACCCATGTGGTGTTGCATTTAGGAAATATACATATTATCTTTCTTACTATAAAACTGTTTAACTGTTAAGTTTTTCAAATAATAAAATAGTTCGCTATGCAAAATGTACAAAAGATACCAATAATGGTTTTGGCTACCTTTATCAGTTTATTTGCTTCTGCACAAATCAATAACAATAATGGCCCGGGAGACAAAAGTTTAAGAATAGGCGGTATTGACAATAACCTATACCTGAGCGCCAACGATATAACAGAAACCAGAAAGGGAAAGTATATATTTCAATATTACATAGATGACAACAACAACATAAGCCTTCGCGGATGGAAAGCTCATGGATTGCACGGCCGGAAGTTTAGGCCAAACTATAATCTTAGCCTTGTCAACGGCCCGCAGGATCCGGAAGATGGGTATGCTAAAGGTGACACGGTTTTGAAACGGACTTATTTTGGGGATTTGGTTGTTACAAGGGGAGGAATTAGAAAACTCAAAAAAATATTAAAAGAAGGGTTCCAAACAGTCATATTCTCTCCTGTTCAATTTGAGAATACTGAATTTACCGCATATAAAATATACGTTTCAAAAAATAACCTGCTCTTTCCCGCCAAGGCTTCAAAAGGCGGAAGACCGCCGAGAGATGCGCAAAACACCAACCTCATGGCCAATCCATCGCCGCCCCGTGGTTTCGATAATTATTAATACCCGCACAGAAATAACTGAATGTAAAAGGCCCACCCTCAATCAGTACCTCAATTAATTCAAGGTGGTTTCAAAACTGTAAAAAAACCTGTTAAAAGGTGGTTTTTGTTATTGCGGTAACCCCTGGAATTCATTCCCATTGGATCTAACAAATAACTTCATTTTACCAACCAGCAGGGTTTGGTTATTTTTACACCCCATTTTAAATTAGCGCAAGAATGATCAATAGGCAGTTGTGATTTAAGCTTCGGCCAATAACAAGTACAAAATCGTGCTTTGCTAATTGTAATGCAAAAAATTTTGATGAAAAGAATAAAAGAAGATACCCGATAATGACCTTACCAAAAAGATATATGATCACCGCCGCTTTGCCGTACGCCAATGGCTTAAAGCATGTCGGTCACCTGGCAGGCGCTTACCTTCCTGCAGATATATACGTTCGTTACCTGCGTGCTCAAAAACGCGATGTGGTGTTTGCCTGCGGAAGCGATGAACATGGTGCGGCCATCACTATACAGGCCATGAAGGAAGGAACTACTCCCCGCGCCATCGTTAATAAATACCACGAGATATTAAAATCGAACTTTGCCGATCTGAATATTCAGTTTGATATTTACCACCGCACCTCAGACCCGCTGCACCACGAAACCGCACAGGAGTTTTTTACCTATCTGAATAACAACGGCGACCTGGAGGAAAAAGAGACTGAACAGTTTTTTGATGTGGAGGCTAACACTTTTTTGGCTGACCGGTATATTGCCGGCACTTGCCCGGTTTGCGGCCACACCAATGCCTTTGGCGACCAATGCGAAAAATGTGGTTCAACATTAAGCCCGGACCAGCTCATCAATCCACGCAGCACGTTAAGCGGCAACAGTCCCATAAAAAAACTAACCAAACACTGGTTTTTGCCCTTAGACCGCCACGAAGATTTTTTGCGTGAATGGATATTGAAAGAACATGGCAGCAACTGGAAGCCCAATGTTTTGGGACAGTGTAAGAGCTGGATAGATGCCGGCTTACAGGCAAGAGCAGTAACGAGAGATTTGGATTGGGGCATCAAAGTTCCAGACCCGGCCCCCCCGACCCCCCAAAGGGGGGAGTTAGGAAAAGACACTGCCGATTACTTAAGTGAAAGTGATGAGGCTGATTTTACTGTAGAAGAAGAAGGAGAACACTATGGATTTGAGCAGGCAGACCCAATGACATATGGACTTTTGAAAAACTTCGTTAAAGAACAAAGAAGTAATCCCACCGAGGCAGAAAATATACTCTGGCAGTTAATACGAGGTAAGCAGTTAGACGGATATAAATTTAGGAGACAACACATTATTGGAAATTACATCGCCGATTTTGTATGCCTGAATGAAAAGTTGGTGATAGAAATAGACGGATTAATTCACCAGCTTCCTGAAAACAAACAAAGCGATCAGGAGAGAACCCAGTGGTTAGAAAAATACGGTTTCACTGTATTAAGGTTTACTAATAACCAGGTTCAATTTGAAACAGAACAAACCCTGAAAAGCATAATCAAAAAAATTGCTGAAAATAAGAATTCAGCAAACGGACATTCTGCGATCAGTAGCGCTGGTTCCAAACTCCCCCCTTCGGGGGGCGGGGGGGCTGGAAAGGTTCTTTACGTTTGGTTTGATGCGCCAATAGGATATGTAAGCGCTACCAAACAATGGGCCATTGATAATAAAAAAGACTGGCACCCGTACTGGTATGATAAAGACACCAAGCTGGTTCATTTTATTGGCAAAGACAATATCGTTTTCCATTGCATCATTTTTCCGGTGATGCTGAAATTGCATGGCAATATTTTGCCCACCAATGTACCCGCCAACGAGTTTATGAACCTGGAAGGTGATAAAATGAGCACCAGCCGCGGATGGAGCATTGAAATGGAGGAATATATTAACGACTGGATAAAACAGCCAGTCGGTGGTGAAAGTATGGCCGATGTATTGCGCTATTACCTGACCACCATAAGCCCCGAAACCAAAGACAGCGAGTTTACATGGAAGGGGTTTCAGGATGCCAACAACAGCGAACTGGTCAGCATTTTTGGGAATTTTGTAAACCGGGCTTTTGTATTAATGCATAAGCTGTGCAAAGGAAAAGTGCCGTCGTTGCATACATCCGAAATGGAGATAGCGGACGATACCATGCTGGTCGAATTTGACAGACAAGCCTCCAAAGTGCAGAACCTGGTAGAACTATACAAGTTTAGAGATGCGCAGTATGAAGTTATTGACCTGGCCCGCAAAGGCAACAAGTATATGCAGGATAAGGAGCCCTGGATACTGGATAAGAAACTAAAAGAATTAACCACGCAAAAGGAAAATGTAACCGGAGGAGATGAACGGGCAGCGATTGAAAAAGAAATTGAACGACTGCAAAAAAATATAGACAACTGCCTGCACATTTGTTTACAACTTACGGCCAACCTGGCTATTTTAATCAACCCGTTTTTACCTGTTACTGCACGCAAACTTTGTTATATGATGAAGGTGGTGAACAAAATGCTGGATTGGGAAAATGCCGGTAAAACCAAATTACTAAGCGTTGGTTACAGCCTGAGAGAACCGCAGTTTTTGTTCAGAAAAATAGAGGATACCGAAATAGAAATTCAATTACAAAAGCTAAAAGACAAAAGCAAACAAGTGGAAGAAAACAAACAAACAGAAAATACACCAGTATCTAATGGCGGGGCCATTGAGGTAACCCCAGAAAAATCTGCAGAAGCTGCAGTGCCTGACAAACCATTGGTAAAGCCCGGGATCGTTTTCGACGATTTTGCAAAAATCGATTTAAAGGTGGGTACCATTGTTACGGCCGAAAAGGTGGAAAAGGCCGATAAGCTGTTAAAGCTACAGATTGATCTGGGTTTTGAAACCCGCACCATCGTATCGGGTATTGCGCAGCATTTTAAGCCAGAAGAAATTGTGGGTAAACAGGTGACTGTAGTAGTAAACCTGGCACCGCGCAAAATGAGGGGAATAGAAAGTAATGGAATGATCTTAATGGCCGAAGACAAAAGCGGAAAGCTGCATTTCATAAATCCGGAAGAAAATATAAACGCCGGAAGCGGGGTTAGTTAAGCCTGCCCTTTTACAACACCGATTACTTTGTTTAGATTTAGTAGATTTTTATCTTTTAACTCTAAACATTTTTATTTATGAGAACGATCGTTTTACTTTTTGCAGTTACTTGTTTTGTTGCATGCAATTCATCGCAAACAAAAGAAGGCGCTACAGACGAAAGCAGCAAAATGGCAGCTTCGGCCGATGTTACCTATCCTTATCCCATTTCTTATTCGTCTAAGTTTGAAATGGGCGACCCTAAAAACAGCCAGATGGTATTGGGCCTTTGGAAAGACTTTGACAATAACGAGTTGGACAAAGCCAAAGAAAACTTTGCTGATACCATTGTCCTCGATCTATCAGATGTTAGGTTGAGCGGCACCAGAGATAGCATTGTAAACAGCACCAAAGCTTACCGCGGTATGTACAAGTCTGTTGAAAGCAGGGTAGCAGCAATAATGTCGGTAAAAGCAACCGCTACCAACGAAGACTGGGTGCTGGTCTGGGGCACCGAAACAATGACGGATAATAAAAACGTCGTCGATTCAAGCCATCTGCAGGAAACATGGAGAATTAATAAAGATGGTAAGGTAGATTATATGATGCAGTACAAAAGAAAGGCATTGCCTGGCATGTAATAGACAAATATCTTAAAGACAAGTTGGGCCGCCTTTAAAAAAGGGCGGCCTTTTACTTTTTTAAATGAATATGGATTGGCTTGTCATGGTCGCCAAAGTAAGTGGGATTACTTTCTTTGCACGGCAGAACAACCCACAACAACAATATTCACGTGGGAGCTCCACATACCTTCCCATAATTTTATCACACTTTTTAATGGTACATGTTTCAAAATAATTACCTTCACAAAATAGTTGTTTAGCTAACTAATTTTCTCAATTCGTTGCCTGCAGTGCTGTCGTACAGAGTGCGACCGCACTGCAGGCAACTAAGACATCAACAATTTAAGCTCAGACCTTTACCAGGCCAAGGTTTGAAACGATAAGATTGCTTAAGAATTGATAGAAACAGATTGGTGGAAAATGGTGCGGAAAAGGCGTCATAAAAATATGCGGTACAAGGGAGTTCCGATAAACCGGAATTAAAATGACACAACCGGAGCAGAATAAAGGCCTGCTGTTCGTTCAAAAAAAAACAAATTAAGTTGACGTCAATGCGCAGTGGCGGGGCAGGCGCCAAATAAGCACATTACAGCGTTGCTGCCGGGTTCAAAATAAATCTACATAGCTTAAAAGATAATTGTCAAATGAAAAGAATCATTAAAAAAGTAGCCGTACTAGGAAGCGGCGTAATGGGCAGCCGCATTGCCTGTCATTTTGCAGGCATTGGTTTGCAGGTGCTGTTGTTAGACATTGCCCCCGCACCACCCGAAGACGGCACCGAACAAAAGACCGCAGACCCAAACAAGATAGTGAACGACGCGTTGGCGGCAGCTCTAAAAAGCAACCCATCGCCGGTGTATCATAAAGACGTAGTAAAGCGTATATCCACAGGTAATTTTACCGATAACATGAAAGATATCGCCGGTTACGACTGGGTGATAGAAGTGGTAATTGAACGGCTTGATATTAAGCAGTCCATTTTTACCGAGGTAGAAAAATACCGAAAACCCGGAACACTTGTAACTTCCAATACTTCGGGCATACCAATACACCTGATGGCCGAAGGCCGAAGCGATGACTTTAAAAAGCATTTTTGCGGCACACACTTTTTTAATCCGCCGCGTTACCTGCGCCTGCTGGAGATCATTCCTACAAAATACACCGACCCCGAAGTGGTTGATTTTCTAATGCACTATGGCGATCTGTACCTGGGCAAAACAACCGTACTGGCCAAAGACACCCCGGCGTTTATAGCAAACCGCGTTGGCGTATTTAGCATCATGGCTATTTTTGGTTTGGTTGATAAACTTGGGCTGACCATTGATGAAGTAGATGCGTTGACAGGACCGATCATTGGACGTCCAAAATCGGCAACGTTTCGTACAGCTGATGTAGTGGGCATTGATACGCTGGTAAAGGTGGCCAAAGGCGTTGCCGACAATTGCCCCAACGATGAGGCAAAAGACATATTTATCATCCCTTCGTGGCTCGAAACAGTGGTTGAAAATAAATGGCTGGGCGATAAAACCGGCCAGGGATTTTTTAAAAAGATGGCCACCCGTAACGAAAAGGGGGAGAAAGAAATTCAGGTGCTTGATTTATCAACGCTTGAATATGGCCCCCGGGTAAAACCAAAATTCGCCAGTGTTGAAGCAGCCAAACCGGTGGAAGACCTAAAGGCAAGAATAAAAATGTTGTCAGCGGCAAAAGACAAGGCCGGTGCGTTTTACCGGGAATTTCATAATCATTTATTCGCTTACATTTCGCACCGCATACCCGAAATAAGCGACGAAGTGTATAGGGTAGATGATGCCATGAAGGCCGGCTTTGGCTGGGAGATTGGCGCATTTGAAACCTGGGATGTTTTGGGCGTTGCGGAAACAGTTACGCAAATGCAAGAAGCCGGTTTTAGCGTAGCCCCCTGGGTGAACGAAATGATTGAAGCTGGTATCAAAACTTTTTATAGCGTAGAGAATGGTAAGCGGATGTACTACGACATTGCTTCCAAGACTTACAAACCCGTGCCCGGCGCCGAATCGTTTATTGTATTAAAGAACTATCGCGATAAAATACTTTGGAAGAACAGTGCGTGTACCCTTTACGACATAGGCGATGAAGTGGCCGGCCTGCAGTGGAATACTAAAATGAACAGCATAGGCGGCGAAGTATTGGAAGGCATTCAGCAATCGATTGCCATTGCCGAAAAACAATTTAAGGGTCTTGTGATTGCGAACGATGGCGCCAATTTTAGTGCAGGTGCCAATGTGGGCATGATCTTCATGTACGCGATTGAACAGGAATATGATGAACTGGATATGGCAATCCGCCTGTTTCAAAATACCATGATGCGGGTGCGGTATTCTGCCACACCGGTGGTAGTGGCCCCGCATGGTTTAAGCCTGGGCGGCGGCTGCGAAATAAACCTGCATTCCGATAAAATATGCGCCGCGGCAGAAACCTATATTGGCCTGGTGGAACTGGGCGTTGGCCTGATACCCGGCGGCGGCGGCACCAAAGAATTTACACTGCGTGCAGCCGATGATATGCATGAAGATGAGCCGGAAACTATTACGCTTAACAGCCGCTTTATGAATATTGCAACCGCCAAGGTTGCTACCAGCGCACTTGAAGCATATGACCTGGGCATTTTAAGAAAAGGCCGCGATGAAGTAGTAATGAACCAGGAGCGACGGATTATAGAGGCTAAAAAGAGTGTAATTGAATTGTACGACCAGGGATATGTAACTCCTGTGCAGCGCACCGACATTAAGGTTTTGGGCCGTTCGGCATTGGGGGCTTTATACACCGGCATCAACGCTATGTGGCGCGCCGGTTACGCTACCGACCACGATGCATTGGTTGCCCGCAAACTGGCCTACGTTATGTGTGGCGGCGATCTGAGCGAACCTACGCTGGTAAGCGAACAATACCTTCTGGACCTTGAACGCCAGGCATTTTTAAGCCTGTGCGGCGAAAAGAAAACCCTGGAAAGAAT
>JBBRCW010000029.1:0-31689 GCA_038204535.1 Chitinophagales bacterium
ATACGTAATGTACCTTATGGTGTAACCGTGTCGTCGCTGTGCGACAGTATTGTTAAAGCCAACGAAGCCGGCAAAATAAAAATAAAAAAGGTAACCGATACGACCGCCGCCGAAGTGGAAATTATTATTGAACTGGCAACAGGTATTTCAACCGATATTACCATAGATGCCTTGTACGCCTTTACCGACTGCGAGGTGAGCATATCGCCCAATGCCTGTGTAATTGTTGAACAGAAACCGCTGTTTTTAACGGTTACAGAATTATTGCGCACCAGCGCCGGTAATACCAAAGCACTTTTACAACGGGAGCTGGAAATAAAACTGGGGGAGCTTAATGAAAAATGGCACTATACTTCGCTGGAGAAAATATTTTTTGAAGAAAAGATCTATAAAGAATTAGAGAAAAAACACGAAACCTGGGAAAAAGTGCTGCAGGCAATAGATGTGGCTTTCAATCCTTTTAAAAAGAAATTGCGGCGCGATATTACCCGCGAAGATATTGTGAAACTGACCGAAAAACCAGTTAGGCGTATTTACAAATTGGATATTGATGAACTGAATGAACAAATAAAAAACCTGGAGGATGATATTAAGCAGGTTTTGTTCGACCTGGATAACCTGACAGATTATGCGGTGGCTTATTACGAGAACCTGCTGAAGAAATATGGCAAGGGAAGGGAGCGCAAGACCGAAATAAGGCCTTTCGATACCATTACCGCAAAATCGGTCGCTATTGCCAACACCAAGGTTTATATGAACCGGGCCGAAGGCTTTATTGGCTTGAGCTTAAAGAAGGATGAACTGATTGCTGAGTGTAGTGACCTGGATGATGTGATTGTATTTACCAAGGCCGGTAAAATGAAGGTGGTAAAAGTGGCGGATAAAGTCTTTATTGGTAAAGACATTATTCATGCAGAAGTTTTTCAAAAAAGCGATGACCGCACCACCTATAATATGATTTATGTTGATGGGCCCAGTGGGGTAAGCTACTGTAAGCGTTTTAATGTAACCGGCATAAACCGCGATCGCGAATTTGATTTAACCAAAGGAGGAGATAAAAGCCGGGTGCATTATTTTACCAGTAATCACAATGGCGAAGCTGAAGTAGTCAAAATTGTTTTGAGCCCCAATTGCACTGCAAAAAAGAAGGAATTCGATTTTTATTTTGAGGAGCTGGATATAAAAGGTAGGGGCAGCAATGGAAACCAGGTAACCAAATATCCCATAAAATCGGTTAAGTTTAAAGAAGTGGGACGCAGTACTTTGTCTGGCAGAAAGCTTTGGTTCGACAGTAAATTTGGCCGGTTAAACACCGATGAAAAAGGGGAGTACCTGGGCACTTTTGAGGAAGACAAGATTTTGGTGATAACCAAAGATGGCAACTATGAACTGACCGATACAGAGCTTACCCAGCGCTTTGAGCCCGAAAGTATTGTACTGATAGAAAAGTTTGATCCGGAGAAACCTATAACGGCCGTTTACCTGGATAATGAAAAACTGCAGTTTAATGTAAAGCGTTTTAAGATAGAAACTTCGACCACTAAAAGTAAATTTTTGTTTATTAAGGAGGGAAAGGGTAACCGGTTAGAAGCGGTGACTACAGAAGACGACCCCGTGCTGTTACTGCACACCGGACGTGGTGCAATGGCCAAAACTCAAAAAATTAAAATAGGAGGTTTTGTGGAAGTCATGGGTTGGAAAGCCATCGGAAATAAATTGGTTGATTTTAATAAGACGGTGGAAATGGAATGGGACGTGAAGACCGATGACGGACAACCTACGTTATTCTGATAGAAAATCAGAATAAATATAAAACAGGAATAGCGCTGCGAGGCGCCATTTTCATTTATCAAAAACCTGCCTTTTTAGCGTAGGAATAATTTTTCTTTTTCTAACTGCGCTGTTGTTTTTTTTCTGAAGCGGATAGTACCATTGCGTATGTAATTACTTTCCAAAACCAGCTCGAAGCGTTTATTACCCGCCATTATAATACATATGGCGGTATTGGGCGGCATAGTACCCAGGTTTTCGGCATACATACTTATTTCGTGAATGGTTGTGTCAATAGGAATGGTGATATTGATCGGTTTGTTGCTTAGTCCAAGGTTGCCTTGAATTAAGAAACGATTATGAAAAAGGGCTACTGTATCTCCATCTACTTCGCCATTATCGTATAAAGCTATCACCAGGCTATCGGCATCAACTTCAATAACGGGGCTCTCTTCAAATGATCTTTTCAGCAACTTTTTTATTATTAATTGATCAGCTTCGGTGGGCAAGTTGGCAGCGGCTTTAGCCGGTTTTTCCACTGCATTACGATCTTTTTCGCTTGCCACCGTTTTTAATAATTCTCTTGAAACAGGTGGTGGAGCAACTGAAGTGTTTTGCGTAGGTGTTTCGTCAGCCGGTTTTTTAATGACCGTTTCAACTTTAATTTTCGGGACTGTTATAGGCTTTGCATAGGCAACGGCCACTTGTTTCGGCAAGCCGGGCATTGCGGGCTTTATTATAACCGGCTCATCTTGCTTTGCAGACTTGTCTACAGCAATTACAGCAGTTTGCATTGGCAATGTTTCTGATTTTTTTGACTGGTCACTCTTTTGTAAATCTGTTGAAGTATTCTTGTCAGGTTGTTTGGCGGCAACTTCTGCAGCTTTTATACTTTTTCGCTTTCTTGAAGCGGAAAATATCTTTTTCTCCGATGATCTTTCTTCAATGGCCAGTGCTTCTTCATTTTTCTTTTTAGCTTCTGTTTTCGCCTCTTCCAAAATACGCATTGATGTTGTTTGGTAATTGGCCTGCGTTTGTGGCTCGGGCATCGAATCTACCTTGAATGGTGCTCTTGGGTGGTGGATTTCCTGAGGGGGTAAAACAGGTTCTGCAATTGAATTGCTGGCCAGGTCTTGTAATAATTTGTTTGTTTCAGACCGTGCAACATCCATTAATCCCTGTTCATCTGGCGTAGCTTCCTCTTTTTTCAGGCGTATGAAAATAGAAGGACAGGTGTATTTGTAAGCATCCACCGATTCGAAATGGCCGGTCAGGATGGTTTCAATCTTCGACAATGTTAGCATAAAAAAGCCCCTCATAGGGCAATCGGCGCCATTGCTGCTGACCGCCTTGTAATTAAGAAGCGGAAAAATATCCAATTCGAGCAGTCGTGTATCATTATTAAAGGCACCGGAAACCCGCGACGGAATAAAGGTGCTTTTAAAGTAGTAATTGAATTCTCCCGTTATCTTTTTACCTTTTTGAACCAGTATTAATTCAGTCAGATATTGGCTGTAGTTGCCATCTTTTATTATATTGCCAATACCATAATAGTTACCTGTAACATTTTGCGAAAACGAGGCAAAACTGCCTGGTAATAGAAGCATTAAAATAAGATAAACCCGAAGTATCAACAATGGTCGTTTTTTAGAATTTTGATTGTAAACCTGCCTTCGCATAACTATTATAAGAATCTATTTAAAGATAAATAGTTGCAACATGCATCTATTTTCGTGCCATGCGTTTCACCTGCAGGTTATACAATTATCACGAATGCCGGTCGGCTTACTTTAAATACCGTTTAATTTCTCTATCGGTTTCTTTTTTGCGGATAGTATCGCGTTTGTCGTGCAGCTTTTTACCCTTGCCTATCCCAATTTCAATTTTGGCAAGGCTCTTATCATTAAAATAAATGCGTAGTGGGATGATGGTGAACCCCACATCCTTCATTTTGTTCTGAATTTTTTTTAATTCTCTCTTGGTAAGCAATAGCTTACGATCATGAACCGCAATATGGTTATTGCTTGTACCCAACGAATATTCGGCAATATACATGCCCCTGATCCACAATTCATTCTTAAAGAACAAACAAAAACTGTCGCTAAAACTTACCTTACCTTCTCTTATGCTCTTTACCTCTGTACCCAGCAGCACCATGCCGGCATCAAACTTGTCCTCGATGAAATATTCAAAATACGCCTGCCTGTTCCTGATTTCTTTTGTCGCCATAATTTATAAACTGTCAACGGCAAAAATAGGGGTTAATTTTCGGGCAGAATAGAGCAGCCTTTTATAAGGATGAATTTCAATTTGTCGCTGCTTATTTGCTGGTTTAGTGGTTTCAATTTACTCGTCATCGCTGCCGTGCCGTGTCCGAAGGCGGAGGAAGAACAGCTTGTCCCGATTTCTATTCGGGAAAGCAATCCCACTATTAAGGCAGGTTGACAAATAGGCTGGGGATTGCCTGCCCTTTCCGTTCAGGCGGGCTTCGCAAGGCTGCGATGACAAATTTTAAGTCTGATTGATTTATGGTTCACCGTAATTATACGTACAGCCGATATTTCACGCAAAGACGCAAAGGAAAACCCACGCAAAGGACGCAAAGGAAAATTTATGAAATATACAAATTAATACACTTACACATATTTGCGTGAAGCTCTTGGCGGCTTTGCGTGAAAACATGCCGACCTAAATATTCATTCAAATAAAGTACGCATTTTTACGAAGGGCCTTATTTATAACGCTTAATATAAAGAAGATTTTGAATTAATAATCGATTTTATTAAAAAAGAACTTTGAAATTAGAGGCTTTATGCTGTGTCTTCTTCAAAGAACTATATTGGGAACCGAAAATTAATCTCTCGCCATGACGAACACTTATCACCTGCGACAGTTTGAAATACACCCCCTTTTATAAAGAAATCCAATTTCTTGCAGCCAAAAATAAGGCAGGATGCTAAACGGCGTTAATTTGTCTACAATACTTTATATCGTTTGCAGCAGTTAAAACCATGATTTTTTGTCTGGAGGGCATTTTGAGCTTCCGTTATAGCAATCAGCTTTACTTCTTAACTGCAAGGCCTAATTATTAAAGGTCAAAATAAGAGCAGCCGTTTTCTTTTTAAGTTCTTTACGGTCAATGATCATATCCAGGAAACCGTGTTCGAGTAAAAATTCACTGCGCTGAAATCCGGGTGGAAGGTCTTTTTTGATAGTTTCTTTAATAACCCGTGGCCCGGCAAAGCCGATTAAAGCGCCAGGTTCTGCAATATTCAGGTCGCCCAGCATACCAAAACTGGCTGAGATACCACCAAAGGTTGGATCGGTTAAATAAGAAATATAAGGAAGTTTGGCATCGGTTAGCTGGGAAAGTTTTCCGCAGGTCTTGCCTAATTGCATCAAACTGAAGGCGCTTTCCATCATACGGGCGCCGCCACTTTTGCTTATCACCATAAAAGGCAATTTGTGCGCAATACAAAAATCGACTGCCCGGCTAAATTTTTCGCCCATAACACTGCCCAGGCTGCCGCCTATAAATTCAAAATCCATACAGGCAATCACCATTTCAAAGTTTTCAACTTTACCAACCGCTACCCGCATACTGTCTGTCAGATCGGTTTTTGCCCAAATATCTTCCAGTCTTTTTGAGTAAGGCTTCAAATCAACAAACTCCAGAAAGTCTTTGCTTCTTATATTGTCGAAGAGTTCGTCGTATTCGTTATTGTCAAATAATATTTCGAAGTATTCTTCGCTGCCAATGCGATGGTGATAATTGCATTTTGGACAAACGTATAATGCATCTTTTAAGTCGGATGTGGTGCAAATGAAATTACACTCGGGGCATTTTGTCCAAAGGCCTTCGGGTGTTTCCTTTTTGTCGGCGGTTGAGGTTGTAATTCCCTTTTTTATACGCCTGAACCAACGCTGCGGTTTTACTTCTCCTGCTTTTCCTTCATCGCCGGCCAGGTTTGATTCAAAATCCTCTTCTTTTTTCATACTCATTTTATTGGGGGATCGAAGATAAACATATTTTTATTTGTTAGTGAAGGCCTCCGAAACCAATGTTTACACCTTTGCCTGTGCTATCGGCCCCGACTGCAAAGATTATTAAACCCGATACATTATTTGCACGTTGTAGAAAAAAAGATTGCCACCTTAAAATCTTTTAAACTTTATGAGGCAAAATAAGTGCTTTAACAAGTACTGATTAAAAATAGAATATTGTTTAAGAAGGAGATTATGCCACGGTTATGTGCTCATCGAGGTAAACATTCTGTACGGCATTGATCAATTCTACGCCGCTTTCAAAAGGCCTTTGAAAGGCTTTGCGGCCCAGGATCAGGCCCATTCCGCCAGCCCTTTTATTGACTACCGCTGTAAATACGGAATCTTGCAGATCGCTTTCACCTTTACTTTCGCCGCCGCTGTTTATAAGGCCTACACGGCCATTGTAACAATTTAATAACTGATACCGGGTAAGGTCTATGGGGTGGGCGGAGGTAAGTTTTTCGTAAACCAGCGGGCTTGTTTTGCCCTTTTTGGTTGCCAGGTAGCCACCATTGTTTACAGGTAATTTTTGTTTAATAATGTCGGCCTGAATGGTTACGCCTAAATGATTTGCCTGCCCGGTAAGATCGGCTGCAGCATGATAGTCCACCCCATCCACTTTAAAGCTGTTATTGCGCAAATAGCACCATAAGATAGTTGCCATACCCATTTCGTGCGCCATTTCAAATGCTTCGGCCACTTCTTTTAACTGGCGGCTGCTTTCTTCGCTGCCCCAGTAAACGGTAGCGCCTATAGCGGTGGCTCCCATGTTCCAGGCACTTTTTACGGTTCCATACATAGTTTGGTCGAACCTGTTTGGTATGCTCAATAATTCGTTGTGGTTTATCTTGACAATAAAAGGAATTTTATGGGCATATTTTCGGCTCATAATACCCAACACACCAAATGTGGATGCCACGCCGTTGCAGCCAGCTTCCATGGCCAGTTTTATGATATTCTCCGGATCAAAATAAATTGGGTTGGGGGCAAAGGCCGATCCGCCGCTGTGTTCTATGCCCTGGTCAACCGGAAAAATACTGCAGTATCCTGTGCCGCCCAGCCTGCCATGGTTAAGCAGGTGCTGCAGGTTTTTAAGTACCTGGTTGCTGCGGTTGCTGTTTAGCCAAATATTATCCAGGTGGGCGGGCGAGGGCAAATGAAGCGTGCTTTTATCAATTGTGGTGCAGGTATGGTTTAAAAGAAAGTCTGCTTTATCACCCAATATTTGCTGTGTTTGTTTTTCTGGCATTGTATTATCAATTTATGGTTGATGAAATGAGTTTTACTGCCCATTCGATTCAGGCATTTAATCCATAGAATTTTTTCGTTCTTTTTGTATCATAAACAGGTTTTTTAGGATGGTTTGTTTCAGGTTTGTTTTTACGATATCGCCCATTGACTCACACCGTAAAAACTTATTGTTGCCAAAATACTCGCCTAACTCTCTTTTTAACTGGTTTACTTTTTCAATGGGTGCAATATTATCGCGGCACATAATATTGAATAATTCCATTAGTCTATACTTTGACTCTGCCACTCTGAATGCCATCATGGTGCGCTCTTCGGTTTGGTACTGTTCAATAGAATCTTTGTCAATTAATTTTAGAGCCAGTTCCACCAGTTGCCGGTTTTCTTTAAAATACTGGGGCAGGTATAGGTTTTTTCTGCCTTCGTACGATTGTTGATCAAAATCAATTGCCCGTATGCGGTATTGAAAATCCTCTATGTCGGGTGTAATATCCACCACAAAATTATAGCTGCGCATATCGCCCAGCAGCCGCAGAAAACATCGTTCATTAAATTTCACAAACTCCTTGGCAAAACGCAAACGGTTGGTCAATGGTTCGTTCAGGTGTGTTTGTATAAACATATCACCCGGTATGCCGGGAATATGTTCTTCGACCAGTGTATCGTTTTGGGTAAAATAAGTAATGCGGTTGGGCGATAATATATGCTCCAGTTCCAGCCCATAAATACGGCTGGCATCGGCGGTCTTAATGTAAAAGTGGTCGTAATTGTCATTGTATTTATTTACAATGCGAATACGAAAAGGATTTGAATTGCCAAAAGCGCAAAAGTCAATTCGGGCCACATCCAGGTGTTTGGTAAAGCTCATGTTGCCTTCTGTTTTAAGAATGGCGTAGATAGTCAGTAACCCATCGCGAATGTATTCCCATTCACGCATATCATACACCACCTTTTCCCACATGGTATCTTTGCCAAACTTGTCCAGCAAAGGCACCGAGTAAGTGATGCGGTAAAGGTCGGCGTAACTGACCGGTAACTTAACTTCGCGGGCATGATGTTTTAAGTATCCCCTGAGTGAGGGATTGATTGGATAAAACTGTTTCTTTCTTGAAGGGGCATCATCTTTACTAAGCCTGGCTTCTTCGGAAACCTGTGTAAATGTCATTTTCATGTAACTGCTTGTTGCCTCAAGTTAATAACAATGGTATAAACACGGTGGGTTTGTAACAATAATTTGTGGTACGATAACCGATGGCGGTTAGCCGAAACGACCGAAACAGCCTTGAAGTTAATAGGACATTCAATGTCGATAAAAAAAATCACGCCCGCCCGGTTAACGCCAGTCGGACAAGTAAAGAGACATAAAGAACAAAGACGCAATGTTTGCCCTATTCTTCTTATTGTCCCGGCGTTGCATTTCTTTGCGCCTTTGCGTTACAATCAAAAAAGCCTGGGTAAACGACATCGATAGTGCATCGGCTAATTAGGATTGCGGCAAAGTAAAAGCGATTTCGTTAATTAGTTGTTCAAAATAGGATGCTGACTTTAAAAGCCTGCTGCCGTACCAGCTAAACATTTCTCCATCCACTAATATTATCAGGCTGCCCGGCAATTGCTGATGCAATGCATCAATGTGTTGTTGTTTAAAAGGGTAGGGCTCTGAAGATAGCAATACCAGTTTGCAGTTTAAGTACGCTAATTGTGCAAGGGTTACCGGGGGATAGCGGGCGAACCTTCCGAATACATTTTGCAACCCGCAAAGTTTAAGCATATCATTTATAAAAGTGTTGCCGCCTGCCACCATATAAGGGTCTTTCCAAATTAGATAGGCGGTGCGAATGGGATATCCGGAGTGTTGAATTTGAAATGGGTGCTGGCTGGCAGTAAGATCATTTTTTGGAAACTTATGAACAATGCGCTCTGCCGACACCTTTAAATTAGCAAATGCTTCTTCTATCCTGCCATTTAATTTAAGTGCTTCAACTTGCCGGTTCACAAGTTCTCCAACAGAAATAATCATCGCCAGGGCATCCTCCAGGCCGTTCACATCCGAAACCCACACGGATGCAAACTGCTGGATGGCCTCTATTTGCTCCTTTACATTTTCTTCTTTATTGGCAATAACCAGGTCGGGCTGCAATGCTTTTATCTTTTCAATATCCACATTTTTGGTGCCACCAACTCTTTGTTTGTTTCTAAACCATTCGTTTGGATGTACGCAAAATTTTGTGATACCGATTACTTCAATATCCAAACCCAAATAATACAATAATTCGGTTTGCGAGGGTACAAGAGAGATGATGCGTTTGGGAACCGTTTTCATTAATATTTCTTGATCCATCTGGTCTTTAAAAGAAAGCATGCGCAAAAATAACAGCAAATACATTGGTACCAGCCTGGCTAAGCTGCAAATAATTAATGCACCTACGGCGTGGTATGGCTATCAATACCGGTGTGCAGTTGAAGGAAACAATAGCTATGCAGTTACCCTGACCTTTTTGTTAACACCTGCACGGGTGCGGTTAACAACACCTGGGAGAATGCCGGTAACTGTAGTTGCGGTGTGTTGCCCGATGCCAATACGGATGTGGTGGTCAATGCAGGTTCTCCGGTTCTAAATTCAAATGCAAGCTGCCGAAGTATTTATGTAAACCCAGGGGCGAATTTTACAGTGGGTGCGGGTTATAATTTGACGGTCATGCATTAATTTAAAAAACAGGTGGGTAAATGTTTTCGAATTTTTAGTGAAAGACCAAATGCTTGCGCCGCACCAGGCCATTGGCGTCAAATTAAGACTTTGGCATTCTTGCTTAAACCTTTGCCAGGTAATGGTTTGGAGCGAAAAGAATGCAATAAAAATATGCAGTATAAGGGAGTTTCGATAAACCGGAATTAAAATGACACCCGTCCGGACGCCAGCCCGACGAAGTCATTCTGGCGGGGCGTCAGCTGGGCGGGCCCGTCCGAATGGATGTTCATCCGGGCGGGCAACCGGAGCAGAATAAAAACCTGCTGTTCGTTAAAAAAACAAATTAAATTGACGCCAATGCAATAATGATCGGGAAGGAATCCTTTAAAAGAACATTTAATTGGACCATCATTTTCAGACATATGTAAAAGCGTCGATGTAAATTACCGACCAAGGGAACTTTTAGAATTTGGTTTTCGCGGTTTATTACCAGCGTTTCCAAAATGTGCCGATGCTACGCATCTCAAAAATCGCGTTGCCACTTTCGCCAACGGATTGAAATCCGTTGCTACCACATGTGTCGATGCTACGCATCTGCAAATTTGCGGTCAAAATAAAGACGGAAATAAAAGAGCCATAGGATAATCCATTTATTAGCCCCGTGTTAATCCGGCGAAAAATATAATGAGAGAAATGTTAGATCTAACAGCCGGATTACTTTTATAATCTGGTTCCTGCCACAGGCAAATAAAGGTAGAATTAACGCCGAGCCGTAGGCTCGATCAATATGGTAGCCTCGGGTTTTAACCCGAGGAAAAAGCGAAATAAAAATTTGTGAGAGCCGTAGGCTCGATTCATATGTCCAATAACAGAAAGAGGAAAAACATGCATGAATTTTTGTGGTTAATTCAATCCCATAAATTTAGAACTCCTGATTCCATGTAACAAAATCAATGATTTTGCTAAAACCTTGACCAGTCAATGGTTTGAAACGAAAAGATTGGTTAGCATTAATAGAAACCGATATCCGGCAAAAAGTGCAGATAAAGCTGCCATAAAAATATTCGGCAAAAGCGAGTTTCGATAATCTGGAATTAAAATGACACCTGTCCGAACGAATGTTCATCCGGGCGGGCAACCGGGTCAGAATAAAAACCTGCTTTTCGATCCAAAAAACCAATTAAGTTGACTCCAATGCGCCTTATGCGGTCAGCGTTGTGCGTTTGCGACAGACATAATGAAGCCCTAAAGATTTGTCCAAAATTTATTAATAATTGACAGCATAAGCCTTTCGAAAAAAAAATTATTATTGGAAAAGAATTTTCATACAATTTGTGGAAACAGATTAAAAGCGCGTCCCTCGATAAATTGCTTTAATGAAAATCTGGATTTCATCTTTTGTAATGATTTGTTTTCTATTTCTTTTTGTTTGCAGATACCAGAAGGACCCGGCTAAACAGGATAGCGCTTTCAAGGTGCCAGGGGCCGGAATTCCAGTTTTTAATCCTCATTTCGATCCTTCCATTACATCAGTTGGTAAAATTCCATTACCGGCAGGTTATAATCGGTTGCAGGTTAATGACCAATCGTATGCTGCCTGGCTGAGAAAAATATTGCTGCGAAGGCAAAACATCGTCTGCATGTACAATAAAAGACCCATCGCAAACCAGTTTGGGCATTATGCGGTTTTAGATATTTCAACAGGCCAAAGAGACCTGCAACAATGTGCGGATGCAATTATGAGATTGAAGGCGGAGTACCTGTTTTCAATCTCGGCCTACGAACAAATAAATTTTATAGCAAGCGATAAAACTGTTTTTAATTTTAAAGAGTTTGCAAAGGGACAGCGATATGCGTTGAGAGGAAGATCGATGACAACTTTTCAAAGTCATATTGATAATTCGTGTTATACGCACCCATGTTTAATGCAATTTTTAGAATGTGTGTTTCGTTATTGCAGTACATATACCCTTCAACTGCAAACAACCACGAAAAATGATTTTAGCAGTATTTTGCCCGGCGACATGCTAGTTAAAGGCGGTTCGCCTGGCCATGCGATGATTGTTTTAGATGTTGCAAAAAATACAGCAAACAGTAAAATAATTTATATGCTGGGGCAGGGGTTTATGCCTGCCCAGAATATTCATATTGTTAAAAACCCCGGTAACCTGTCGCTTGGTCCATGGTACGAGGTGAATGATACAAAAAAGATTATTACACCTGGTTACATTTTTGAAAAATCGCAACTGCGTAAGTGGTAGATAGTTGGGTTAACTAACTAGAATATTTAGCGGCTAAAAATTGCTGAACTTTTATGTTTTAAATGCCGGCAAAAAAAAATCACATAATAAATAAAGTGTTCGTAATATAGAAATTTTATGTTTTACCGTTTATCTACTTTATGATCAATACCTTTTTACGTAAATGCATTTACAAATGCTTTCTGCTATTCATTTCAATAATATTTTCGCTGTCGTTATTTTCTCAGCCAGTTATAACATCTTTTTCGCCTGCCAGCGGAACGGTGGGAAGCACGGTAACCATTTTGGGAAATAACTTTAATCCAATCCCAGCTAATAATGTTGTATTCTTTGGCGCGGTCAGGGCCGTCGTTACTGCATCGGCTACAAGCTACATGACGGTGACGGTACCTGTAGGTGCTACTTACGAACCTATAAATGTAACAACCGGTGGTTTAACCGGCTATTCATTGCTGCCCTTTGTAGTTACTTCGCCGGGGGGCGGTGGTGCCGCCTTCCAGCCGGGGTCCTTATCTTCACCCTTAAATGTTAGTACCGGCAGCGGCCCAACAACAGTTTTCGCCAGCGATGTGGATGGCGATGGTAAACCCGATATGGTTTCGGTGAATGCCTATTCTAATACGCTTTCTGTATATAGAAACACCAGCATTTCAGGCACTTTAGCTTTTTCGCCAAGAGTGAATTTCGCAGTGGGGTCGTTACCCCAAATGGTATTTATGGGCGATATTGACGGTGATGGCAAGCCAGATGCGTTGGTTCCCAATTACAATTCGGGAACAGTTTCTGTTTTTATAAATATAAGCACTCCGGGTACTATTTCATTCGCCGCAAAAGCGGATTTTACTGTTGGTGCGGGACCGTTAGACGCCCGTATTGGCGATGTGGATGGCGATGGCAAACCAGACATAGTTGTAACAAACAATTCTGCCAATACAGTTTCAGTATTAAGAAATACGACAACCAATGGTACTATGTCATTTGCGGCAAAAATAGATCTGACCACCGGAGGCAATCCTCAAAATGCGATATTATCTGATCTTGATGGTGACCGAAAACCTGAAATAGCAGTTATAGACGGATACGCAAATGTTTCCATTTATCAAAATACCAGCACTGGTAGTGCCATCTCTTTTGCTGCTAAAATAAACATTGCTTGCGGAAGCAGCCCTAATTACATGGCCGTCGGCGACCTGGATAATAATGGCAAACCCGAGTTGGCAGTAGCCTGCAACAGGTCGGTTACTGTTTTGCAAAATAGCAGTTCTGCGGGGTCGTTAACATTTGCAAGAAGCGATCATTCCACTGGCCTTGATAATTATTTTGTTTCGATGGGTGATATTGATGGAGACGGCAAACCGGACCTTGCAGTTAATAGTTTTTCGACCAAAAAAGTTGCTTTATTACGAAATTCAAGTAATACTGCAAACATCAATTTTGAACCTGAAATTAATTATATAACCGTAAGTAACCCTTTTGGTAATGGTCTTTGCGATTTTGAGGGCGACGGTTTGATTGACCTCGCGGTGGTAAATTTTGGGGATAATTCCATTTCGGTGCGGAGAAATTTAACTTACGATCCCAACACTTTAGGCATTACAACCTTTAGTCCAACTTCTGCGGGAACGGGAACAGAGATAACCATCACAGGAACGAATTTAATCGGTACATCCAGCGTATCGTTTGGAGGCGTGGCTGCTGCCACCTTTACAATCGTTTCGGCAACGACTGTTAAGGCAATAGTAGGAAGCGGGGCATCGGGCAATGTTCAAATTGTAACGGGAAATGGAAACGCAAGCTTAGGAGGTTTTGTATATGTTCCCGTTCCAATTATTAATTCGTTTACACCGGTTGTCGCTGGTACCGGTTTTAAAATTACCATTTCAGGAAGTAATTTTGAAAGCGTTTCGGGTGTAAGATTCGGGGGCATTAACGCAGCATCCTTTTCGCTACTTTCTCCAGGCGAAATTGAAGCTTATGTAGGCAATGGGGCAAGTGGCAATGTAGAAATTATTACTGTCGGCGGCACTGCCACAGCAAATGGATTTACTTATATTCCTCCACCTGTTGTTAATTCATTTACCCCGGCAAATGGCGTTCCGGGATCAACCATAACAATATCTGGAAACAACTTTGATAGCACATCGGCTGTCTATTTTGGGGAAGTGCAGGCTGCATCTTTTTCAATCATATCGTCCACTTCCATTCAGGCAGTAGTGCAGGGTGCATGTGGTGGCGCCATCAAGGTTATAAACCCATATGGAACAGGAACGAAAGCCGGCTTTTATAATGGCATTTCTATTAATTCTTTTAATCCCCATCAGGGACCTGTTGATACTACTGTAATAATAAATGGCGTGGGCTTTAGCAATAACAAAGATGAAAACATCGTATTTTTTGGAGCGGTGAGGGGCCAGGTTTTGGAAGCCGCTAATCTGCAATTAAAAGTAAAAGTGCCTGCAGGTGCAACTTACTCACCCATCTCGGTAACTACCAGCAATGCGACTGCCTTTACAACTATCCCGTTCAATG
Source organism: Chitinophagales bacterium (assembly GCA_038204535.1). GTDB lineage: Bacteria > Bacteroidota > Bacteroidia > Chitinophagales > Chitinophagaceae > Segetibacter. The sequence continues at coordinate 14,545 of JBBRCW010000029.1, forward strand.
TTACATTTCATGCTTCTGACACCTTAAAGGCAGGCGCTTTAAGTAAGAAAACAGATATTTTTTCTGCAACCTACCCGAGCCCTTATTATACCAACCCTTTTGATGTCGCCTTTGGTGATTTGGACGGTGATGGTAAGGCTGAGGTAGTTGTTTCTAATTTTTACATTAACTCCGTTTCGGTGTATAAAAATGGCAGTGTTCCTGGTTTAATTATCCTTTTCCCTCAAACAGAATTATATACGCAGGGACAGCCAACCAAGGTGAATATTTTAGACTTAAATGGCGATGGAAAACCAGAAATAGTTGTCCACTATTATTCAAGTTCTTTTAATATCTATAAAAATCTAAGCTCCCCGGGAAACTTAAATTTTTCTATTATGGACAAGGACACACTCGGTGGATTTTCGTACGAAAGGGTTGTAGTTGCAGATTTTGACAGCGACGGCAAGCCTGATTTAGCGGCAGCCCTAGGAACATCAAACAAGGTGTCTGTGGTTAGAAACACCAGTAACCCTTCTGAAATTTCTTTTGACAATCCGGTTTACTTTATGGCTGAACAGGAGCCGAGAAGTGTTGTAGCTGCTGATTTTGATGGTGATGGAAAGATGGATATGGCAGTGTCAAACTTTAATAACAATACCATATCAATTTTTAAAAACGTAAGTTCACCAGGCGAAATTCTATTTAACACGCCCATTAACATTTCGGCTGACAATGAATTGGGAACGTTAATAGCAGCAGATTTTGATAATGATGGGAAAGCCGACCTTGCGGTAATTAGCCGTGTTCATAACAACGTTTCGGTGTTTAAAAATGTGACTTTAAGCGGGGGTATAGCATTTTCGACGCCGCTGAATTATGCAACAGGAGATTATCCCTATAACCTGGTGACCTCAGACATTAATGGAGATGGCAAAACTGATCTTCTTCTTATAAATTTGTTTTCAGGAAGTTTATCCTTGTTCCAAAACAATTCAATCGGTGGGGTCATTAATTTTTTGCCCAAAGTTGACTTTGAAACGGCATCGCAACCCATAGCCGTTAGCAGTTGCGACATAGATGGCGATGGAAAAGCCGATGTGGCCGTTGCAAATTTTCCCTACAATTCCATTTCGATATTTAGAAACCAGGTAGGTGAAATACCCAAATTGCAACTTTGCCCCAATGGCAATGGTACATTAACCACTAATATAAATGGCACCGTATATCAATGGCAGATAAATACCGGGAGTGGCTTTACAAATATTGGAAACAATAGTAATTACAGCGGCACAGGCACCCCTACACTTACACTTTCCAATATGCCATCAGGTTTTTATGGATACCAGTATCGATGCATGGTTGATGGCGTAAATGACGAAGCTACTGCTCTTCAATTTGTAAATACATGGACAGGTGCCAACAACAACCTTTGGGCAAATTCAGCTAACTGGAGTTGCGGTTCAGTACCCGATGATAATACAGATGTAATCATCAAAAGCGGAACTGTATTGGTTAACAGCAATTCAATTTGTAGAAGTCTTGTTTTGACCCCAGGCGTAAATTTTAGTGTAAGCCCGGGAGTTACTTTTACTGTTACGCATTAATCAAACCAAAGCATAAGCAACTTAGAAAAAACAGGCTGCTGATCCTACTTCTTAAACGCCCCAAAATGCCAGAGGGGTCGTGTAGAAAACATTTGCTTTCCAAGTCATATTTTTTGATGGGAGTAAGCTCGCAATCAACCAATGTGATCATATAATAATTCTCAAAATAGCCCGGTAGGAGCTGCCTGTTAATAGAATATAAGATCCATTGGGTATACAGGCTTCATAGGAGCCGCCTAAATTCATCAAAACAGGAAGCACCTACGGAACTTTAATCCGACTTAACGATGTATTTTTCAATAAACAGGATGCTCCGAATGGAGCAAAAAAGACTTTACTAATATGTCTACACGATAGCGCACAATGCGGGGCAGGCGCAACCCAAGTTGCGCAGCCACCCCTCAACCCGGTTCAATAATCAATATTGTATTTCTATTTGGCCAAACTCTGCAACACATCGTACTTGGTTACAATGTGGTATTTGCCGCTGTCATCTTTGGCCATTACGGCACCATTGCCTTTGGTAATTAAGCCGCCTAATCGTTCAACCGGTGTATCGAACGATACAATAGGGTAGGCGGGTTCCATCACACTTTTTACGGTCTCATTTTTTATTTCGGGATTGCTGAAGATTTTCTGAAATAGTCCGCCTTCGCTTACGGCGCCAATCAGGCCTTCGCCGTTCATAACAGGTATTTGTTCAATGTCGTATTTCTTCATTAACTCTACGGCATCACCAACGGTTTTGGTGGGGTCAATGGTCACCAATCTTTTGGCGGCCCGGCCGCTTACAATGTCTTTAAATGTCTTTACGTCAAGGAAGCCGCGCTCCATCATCCACTGGTCGTTGTACACCTTGCCTACATAGCGGCTGCCATGATCGTGAAACACAATCACTACCAGGTCATCTTTTTTAAGGCGATCTTTTAGCTGCATTAATCCTTTTAAGGCACTGCCGGCACTGTATCCAATAAACATTCCTTCTTCTTTGGCAATCCTGCGGGCCATGACTGCGCCGTCTTTATCGGTCACCTTTTCAAAATGGTCAATTACGCCCATATCGTAATTGGCCGGTACAAAATCTTCGCCTATGCCTTCGGTAATGTAGGGATGTACTTCCTTCATATCAATCTCGCCGGTTTCAAAATACTTGGTCAGCAGCGAGCCGTATGAGTCGATAGCCCAAACCTTTATATCCGGGTTCATTTCCTTTAAGTATTGTCCGGTGCCGGTTATAGTGCCGCCTGTACCCGTGGCTACCACCAGATGTGTGATCTTGCCTTCGGTTTGTTGCCAGATCTCGGGGCCGGTTTGCTCATAATGTGCCAGCCGGTTGGCCAGGTTGTCGTACTGGTTTACGTACCAGCTATTCGGCACTTCGGTAGCCAGTCGTTTTGATACTGAATAATAACTCATCGGATCTTCGGGCTCTACGTTGGTGGGGCAAACGATCACCTCTGCGCCAACAGCTTTTAATATGTCAGCCTTCTCCTTGCTTTGCTTATCGGTGGTGGTAAATATGCACTTGTATCCTTTTACGATTGCTGCCAGGGCAAGGCCCATACCGGTGTTGCCGCTGGTGCCTTCAATAATGGTTCCGCCGGGTTTTAACAATCCTTCTTTTTCGGCTAACTCAATCATTTTTACTGCCATCCGGTCTTTTATGGAGTTGCCCGGATTAAAATATTCAACCTTCGCTAATACGGTACAGGGCAGGTCTTTGGTAATGGAGTTTAATTTTATAAGAGGAGTGTTACCAATCGTTTCCAAAATGTTATTCAGCCACATAGCAATGTATATTTTTTGCGAAGGTACAAAAAGCCCGACAGGTGAAAGAAGGGTATGGTTCAAAAGAAAGGTTAACAGATGGTCGCTGGCAATTGACTGAAAAAACGCCGTGTTTCTCCTTACCCCCAATCGCAATCGGGATGTCTCTGTTGTTTACAAACCTTAGTGTTCCTTTGTGTCTTCGCGACTTTCTGGCTCAAAAACCTTCGTGCTTCTTTGCGCCTTAGTGTCTTTACGGCTCAAAAAAACGTCCAATTGAAACAATTGTTTTACAAACTACTTCATCACCTCCAGCGCTTTTTGAACAAATTCATCGGTTTTGTTCATCACTTCGTAAAAACCTTCGTACCGCCACATCTGGCGGGCCAGTAACGATGGAATGCGCTTTTGCAAATATTCTTTATCGCGGGGGCTTATTTTATTCAGGTCGATGGAATCCCTGGTTGCGAAATTGGTCAGCTCCTGCCATTCCTGCTCCGACGTTTTAAAACCATTTCCTAGCTCTGCCGGGTTTTTAAATTCCTTCAGCTCGTCTTTGTGTCGAATGTAATAAGTGTAAATGAAGTTATTTAAGGTGCCTCTGGTATATAATTTCACCATCACCTTATCCATTGAAGTGGTATCGAAAGCAATAAATAAATCAGGCGTTATGCCGCCGCCGCCATAAACCATTTTTCCTTTTTTTGTCTTAAAAGCTTTGCCTTTTTTAACCGCGGTATCTTCTTTTATTACCTCGCCGTTATTAAACCGGTTGGTAATCTCGTCTTCGTATTCAACGTACCCATTGCTGTACGATTTTTGAATGTTTCGGCCCAGCGGCGTATAGTAACGTGCTACTGTAAGGCGTAAGGCCGACCCGTTGCTTAAACCAAATTGCTCTTGAACCAGGCCTTTACCGAAAGTTCTTCTGCCAATAATGGTTGCGCGGTCCCAGTCTTGCAGCGCTCCGCTTAAAACCTCGCTGGCACTGGCAGAAGTTTCGTCCACCAAAACCACCAGGGCGCCTGTTTCAAACAATCCTTCTTTTCTTGCCCGGTATTCAGCTTTGGGTACATGGCTGCCCTGGGTATAGACAATCAGTTTATCCCCATCCAAAAATTCGTCGGCTATATTGACTGCCTGGCTCAATAGCCCTCCGCCATTACCCCGAAGGTCAAGGATTAACTTTTTCATTTTTTGCGCCTGCAGTTTTTCCATTGCCTGCATAAATTCGCGGTAAGTGCTTTCAGAAAATCGGTTCAAATGAATAAATCCGGTCTGGCTGTCTATCATGTAAGCTGCATCAACCGATGCCACCGGTATGGTACCTCTTTCTATAGTGAAGGGCTTCATTTTACCATCGCGCAACACAGAAACTTTTACATTGCTTCCTCTTTCGCCGCGCAGGTATTTTCTTATATCATCTGGTTTTATGTTTTTGCCGGATACCTTGACGGTATCGTTTACATAAATAATTTTATCGCCCACCATTAAGCCTGCCTTTTCTGATGGGCCGCCCGGTAACACATTTAAAACATTTAGCGTATCGTAAAAAATCTGGAATTCTATACCAATACCGCTAAAATTACCCCGTAAGTCGTCGTTTACCTGCATTAACTCGCTTGCAGGTATATATACCGAATGAGGATCCAGTTTATTTAATATATTGGGAATTGCACTGTTGCCTAATGTATCCGTCACCACATTATCCACATATTTTAGATCAACCAGGTCGAGCACTTCTTGTAAAACGGATTTATGTGATAATTTAAAGAAGCCGGGCATGCTGGTATCTTGCCTTATTTTGTACCCCACCACCATACCCAATACCATTACAATGGAAAAAAGCAATGGCAGCCAAACCTGTAATTTTCTATTTCGCATAAAAAGTAAATCCTTTAAAAAGGCACGAATTTCACGTTTTCCTTTCAATTAATAATTATTGCCTGATTATTAACCGATCTTTTTACATTTTAGTTCGATTAAATGCCTTGTGTAAAAGCATGGGTTGGTGTTTCGTTCTCGTTACCAAGAATAAAAGCCAGGTGAGCAAATGAAAAGCTATCCGGCGTTGAATGTCAATTATTTCAATGATACAGACTTTATTCAAGAAGACGTTATAAAAGTGATTTTTTGGGAACAAACGACCAAAAAACCCAAATGGAAGCCACCAGACAAAAAAATGAGCAGTGTGCCGATGATGTCCGATTACAAATTCAGATAGCTTCTAATTCTAATGGTTGTGGATTTTTAAAGTTGCCTTTATATTCTATAGGGCGGTTTTGAGAGACCTGTTGGCAAGTATCCGGCAAGAAAGTTTTAGGAGGATGCGGTTGTTTTTAACAGACATCGGATGGCGGACATAGAAAGCAGATGCGAAAATTGCCCCTTCATAAATAAACCGGTGTAAGGTTTATTTATGAAGGTAAGGCAAGGTCAATCTTTGTTTAGATGAGAAATTTAAGCGACGTTTTTTGGTTTGGGCCCACGCTTTTTTGGCTGTGGAGCCTCTGTGCTTTCTGCGGCTACTTTTCTGCCACGTTTCTTTCCGGTGTACGCTTTAGCTGCAGCTTTTGGCTTGGGACCTCTGCGTTTGGCTTCCGGGGCACTTGCGCCATTTAATTCATATTCAACTTTAATATGCAGCGTGGCATTTTTCGAAAAAACTTTACAAATGCCATCAGCAAAGTCCGGTGTTAAGTCCTCGGCTTTAATTACAATGTTTGCTTCCATAAATTTAAATGGTGGTTTAATTAGTAAATTATTTGCTAAGCTACGGGGATTTAAAATAAATAATCCGATTTCGTGCTATTGATTATAATAAAATGATTAAGGTATAAATTTTTTAACAAATATAAATTTACAGCGAATTAGGCAAATGGGTTTCAATACACGAAAAGAAACCTAACGGATTGTGTGTATTTACCTTAATTAAAAGTGATGGTCATGCATTATTTTAATGATTGTGTTACAATTAAATTGGACCATCATAATAATTAATTAAACAGCTTTCGGGCATCATATTAAAATTGTTTACTCAACAAAACGTACATTTGCGCCTGTATTCGTCGCCGGATGCTTTACAGTTTTATATTATTTACCCACGGTATTTTACCGTTTTTTGGCGCGGCAATACAGTTTCCGCGTTGCCATCAGCGATCGAAATTACTATTATCAGGTCTGTTATTTTAACAAGGCGTAATTTTTGAATACCAGATTTTAAAGTACTATTTACATGGCAAGACTAATTATTATTTCTAACAGGTTACCTTATTCAATAGAGAATATTGACGATACTATTAGACTAAGACAAAGTTCTGGCGGACTTGTGTCTGCATTAAAGAGTTTTTTTGAAAGCGAGTCGGAGGGGTCAAAAAATTTCACAGAAAAAATATGGATTGGAAGTGCTGACTTCACCAGGGAAGATTGGAAGAAAACAGAATCAGGCAGGCAGGGTTTAGACTTTGATATAAAGCCCATTTTTCTTGAAGAAGAACTTTACAATAATTATTACAATGGGCTGTCAAATTCTACAATCTGGCCGTTGTTTCATTATTTTCCATCATTAACCAGCTATTCAAAGGAGCATTACCAGGCTTATTATAAAGTTAACCAGCAATTTGCCGATAATATAGCCGAGGTTATGAAACCCGGCGATGTTATCTGGGTACATGATTACCAGTTAATGATATTGCCGGCTATGCTGCGAAAGTTATTACCTGGGGCAACTATTGGTTTCTTTTTGCATATTCCGTTTCCTTCGTACGAAATATTCAGGATGCTGCCCGGCAAGTGGAAAAGGGATATTTTACAAGGGCTGCTGGGCGCCGACCTGGTTGGATTTCATACTTATGATTATGCGCAACATTTTACACAATCCGTTAAAATGCTGTTGGGAGTAGATAATCATTATAATACAGTGTTATATAAAAATCGGTTAGTTAAGATCGATTTGTTTCCCATAGGTATTGATTTTAAAAAGTTTAAGAATGGTGTGGAAAGCAAGGAGGTGATGGCATACCATAATGATCTAAAGAATAATTTCGGCGATAAGAAAATCATTTTTTCAGTGGACAGGCTGGATTACACCAAAGGGTTGAACTATCGCTTACAGGGTTATGAAAACTTTTTAGAGCGGTATCCCGAATGGCGGGAGAAGGTGGTATTTATTTTCAACATCATTCCATCCCGCGACGTAATCCCGACCTATATGGAAAGAAAGAAGATGATTGAAGAGAAAGTAAGCACAATAAATGGAAAGTTTTCAACCATACAATGGCAACCGCTTATTTATCGGTTTAATCACATTCCTTTTAATGAGCTTTGTGCTTTGTATAGCGTAGCCGATGTAGGTTTAATTACCCCGTTACGCGATGGTATGAACCTTGTGGCCAAAGAATTTGTTGCCAGCAGCAAGGAAGGCGGCATGTTGATTTTAAGTGAGCTGGCAGGTGCAGCAAGCGAATTGAATGAAGCAATCCTGGTAAACCCAACCGATACCGAAGAGATGGCCGATGCCATAGACGAGGCATTGACAATGGGATTAAACGAACAGAAAAGCCGCATGAAAGTGATGCAGAAAAGAATAGCGGATTATGATGTTGAACACTGGGTAGATGATTTTCTTGACCAATTGAATTCCCTTAAACTTCAACAGGAAAAAATGAAAGTTAAATTGGTAGATGACAAGGTAACTGACAAAATTGTAAAAGATTATGCCCGGGCCAAAAGCCGCGTTATCCTTTTAGATTACGATGGAACACTGGCAGCTTTTACCAGGATTCCTTCGCACGCCAGCCCTGCGCCCGAACTTGTTGAATTCTTAAAACATTTGACCGCCGACCCAAAAAACGAGGTGGTAATAATAAGCGGCAGAGAAGCGGAAACACTTCAAAAATGGCTGGGCCACCTGGATGTAAATTTTGTTGCAGAGCACGGTGTTTTTATCAGATATAAAGGGCAGCAATGGCAGACCCAAACCGCTATTTCTCCTGAATGGAAGGACAAGATAAGGCCGATGCTGCAATCTTATGTTACCCGTTGCATTGGATCGTTAATGGAAGAGAAAGCCAATAGCCTCACCTGGCACTATCGTAATACACATCCTGGCCTTGGCTTTACAAGGTCGAGAGAATTACTGAACAACTTGCTGCAGCTTACCGCCAATACGCCCGTGCAGGTTATTGATGGAAATAAAGTGCTTGAAGTAAGGCTGACCGGTGTAGATAAAGGCACCACCGCTCTGAAGGTGCTTAACCATTTTGATCCCGATTTTGTGTTCTGCATTGGCGACGATACCACCGATGAAGATATGTTTAAGGCACTGGATAAAAACGCTTACACAGTAAAAGTGGGTAATGGCCCTACAGCGGCTGGTTACAATATTCCAAGCCAGGCTGAGGTGTTGCCTTTCTTAAAAAAATTGATTGTAAAAATAGAAAGCAATCAAACCGCATAAATTAAGCGATCAGATAATTCAGGGGTGCCTGTTGCTGTTAAACTGCTTCAGGCACCCTTTGCATTTTATTGGTCCCCAGCTTTCGATGCCAGCCACAATGTTTCAAATTGTTTTTGCTGGCTGGTAAGTGCGTCATTTTCGGCCTGCAGTATTACCTCAGGATCTTCTGATAACAACAGCGTTGAATCTACCATTACGCCTCTATGGCTATACCTTATGTGTATATTATCGCCGGGTTTATGTGCGTTGATAATGCCGTTAAAGTCGCTGCGGGTTGCAATGCTTTTTCCATCCAGCGAAACAATCACATCGCCAATGTCTGCACCAGTTTTATAAATAGGAGAATTTATAATGGTATTACCGCTGATCGTTAAACCGCCGGATGTGCCGGTAAAACTGATCTTGCCAGGCCATGCTTTATTTGGTGATACTTTCTTTAATCCAATACCGGCATTTGTTAATGCAGTGGCATAATCAAAAGCTTCGTGACCAAAAATGTACTTTTCAAAAAAGTTGGCTGCAAAAGCGGTATTGGTAATGGCGGCCAATGCAGGTTGCAGGTCGTTAACGGTATAGGGTTTTCCTGTCTTGCCAAAGCGTAACCATAATTGACGCATAAAATCATCGAGCGAAACCTGTTTAAACTGGCTTCGGATACTTAGGTCTAGCGCAAGTGCCAGGGCGCCGCCATAGGTATAATACGATGTGTACATGTTTTGATAATTATTTTGATCAATAGACACGCCTGCATCCACAAAAACAGCCCGCTGGCTATTTTCGATCGGCGAATAATTTTGCGCCCCAGGTGTATTCATTTTGGTGTTTACCAGGCCAGACATTTTATTCAAAAAATCATCCGCTGTTTGCAGGTTTGCCCGTCTTAAAATCAGGTTTCCGTAGTATTGTGTAAATCCCTCTGCAAGCCAGAGGCCTTCGCTCATATTACTTTTTGAAAAATTAAAAGGCTCAATATCTGCCGGCCGAATTCTTTCCACATTCCAGCAGTGAAAAAATTCATGCGAAAAAACACCCAGCAGGCCGTTGCTTCCATCAAAATTTACCGGCAATGTAATCATGGTCGAATTGCGGTGCTCCATCCCATCTCCCTTAACATAGGGATTGATACTTGCGAGAAAAGTGTAACTGCCGTATTCGTATGCAGGTACTTCGCCAAAAACCGCCTTTGCTTCATTTACCATTCGCTCCACCTTTTTGGCAAACAAGTCAAATACGGCAGTCGTAGTTTCGCCCGCCAGGGCAACTTTAAAAATGGTTTGTTTTTTATCGGGATTGGTGACCGTCCATTGCCTGAACTGTAGGTTGCCGACAATGACGGGGCTGTCCATAAAATATTGAAGATCGGGGGCAAAAAAAGTTTGAACATCACCGTCTTGTTTTAACTGGGTGGCAGTTTTCCAGTTTTTATCCATTACAAAATGCAGGTAGATGGGGGCTTTTTCTAGGCCTTTCACCCACATAAAAGTCGCGGGCATATTCAGGTGATAGCCGGTTCTGTCAACCAATGAGTAAGTGCCATCGGCATAATTGGCGTATAAAGTATAGGTAAGCGTTACTTTTCCTTTGTGCTTTAAAACGGTGTATATATCCGCATCGGCTTTTTCAACCTGTAGCGGTTTGCCGGTCTCGTCCACCGCATTTACATTGTACACATTTTTTCCAAATTCATGTTTTGCGTATCTTCCGGGTGATGACCTGCTCATGCTAAAGTAGGCGGGGCCGGCGGGTAATTTATCAACGGTTAAACTTATTTCGGCCTCGTGATGCGCGGCATTGGGAGCCGAAAATTGATACCGGATGGATTGCGCATGCAGACTGCCCGCAAAAAGCATGACCACTATAAAAAAATAAAATCGCTTCATTCTTTATTGGTTAAATGTGAGGTGTGCAGTTGAAAAGTGAAAGCTACAGCATATTGCTTTTTAATTCTTGCACCATTTGGTTAAATTGGTTTTATTTGAGCCATCGAAATGATGGGATGAATAAACAGGATGGGTTATTTTATTTGCATTCAACCTGGTCTCTCTATTTTTTGTAAACCGTGGCCTCTACGCCAGGGATAAATAATGAATCTGATAAACAGGCTTAAGTCGAAGGGGATTTTGCCCGAAGCCTGCAATAAGAGCATCACCATTCTCAATGCTGAAGCAGCAGGGTAAATGAAATGCGGCTTCAATATCTTATTCAATAGATAGATTAGCAGAAAACAACTAATGCTGATAAATTATAACTGGTAATGCAGGTCGATCTGTTCGCCTATTATTTGTGCCAGGTCCGGGTCGATTTCGTTGTCGGAATTTTTTAAGACGATTTTCCATTCGGGTTTTTCCGAAGTTGGAACGGCCGTCAGCGAGAATTGGTAGTGGTTCTGAATGGAAACATCAAAATATAAAATATCGCCTTCCTTTTTATAAGGGGTTATTTCTGCAAGCTGCTGCTCGTCGTTAAAAAGAAACTCAATATAGAAGGAATTGCCATCCAAATCTTTAGATTTTTACGCATTAAAGTACTCAATTTGCCACGCTTCAAATGTAAAAGATTTAAATTAATTTCGTGATGCCGCTATTTATTAACTCTTATATTCTTATCAGACAGAAATCACTTTTTTCGATTTGTTGCTTTCATAGGCAGCCTCAATGATTTTAATCACCTTTATGGCATCTTCTCCGCTCACCGGTACCGGCTGATCATTCGTTATGGCCTGGTACATTTCTTCAAAATAATCCAAATAATTACCAGCCAGGGTTGGTATATGTTCGCGTATAATATTGCCATCTTCTTCTTCGGTGTGCAGCAGGCCTTGTTCGGATACCGGTTCAATACCGTAGCCATGTGTGGCCGGGGTATCGCCGCGCTGTAACGAAACCTCCTGCACATCGGTCCGGTTTTTTAAGAAAGAACCTTTGGTTCCATGTAAAATAAAACCAGGCAACGCTTCGCGAACCAGCAAGCTCGATTTGAGTTTTACCCTTAACGAAGGATAGAAAAGGGTCACATCAAAATAGTCATCAATCTGCGATTGCGGACGCACTGTTCTAATGTCGGCAAAAACCGCCTCGGGCATACCAAATAAAGTAAGCGCCTGGTCGGTAAGGTGAGAGCCGAGGTCGAACAGCACACCGGTACCGGGACCCGGCGTTTCTTTGTGAATTTTTGGACTCAGTTCCTGTTTAAACCGGTCAAAGTGTATTTCAACTTCAATGATATCGCCTAATAGTTTTTGCGTAACTACCTGTTGTACTGTTCTGAAATCGCTGTCGAAACGGCGGTTATGAAAAACTGATAATTTAAGGCCTTTCTTGTTGGCGAGCTCAATCAACGCCTCTCCTTCGGCCACTGTATTGGTAAAAGGTTTTTCTACTATTACATGTTTATTGGCCGATAGGGCCTTTTTGGTAAAATCGAAGTGTGTATAATTGGGTGTATTTATGATAACCAGTTTAACCGCGTCGTCGGCTAAAATTTCCTCCAGCGAACGAAAGGTTTTTATGCCGGGATATTTTTGATGCGCCAGGTTTTTTGTTCGTTCCCAAACCCCATATAAATTAAACCCCGGATGATAATGTATAAATGGTGCATGAAAAACAACCCCCGACATACCAAAGGAGCAAATAGCTGTGTTGATGGTTTGCATGTAATAGATTTTTGAATTGATTATGCGAATGTAATTAAATTGACCAAGGTATGCGGACTTGCGCTTTGTTGAATATTTAGTTCCCTGTAGCTTGAAATATTGAGGGGTGAAATAGTTTCAGTAATCGCTGGGTTTACCTGGTTAATAAGATCTGCCGGTTGATCGCGGCATGTGCGTATAGTTGCTCAATCTAAAAAAAAATGCGATAGAATTGCCTGCCAGGATTTTGTTTTTGTTTAGTGATTGATTATATAACCAGAACCTTTGATGAACGGTGGTGTTGGAGTAGCTGGTTTTCTTATACAGCATCGGTTCTGTGGCAAAAATCATGGTTCTTTGCACTTTATAAAAACATTACGAGGGTATGGCGAATTCGCGAAAGGCTGCTATAGGTTTTATTTTTATTACGCTGTTGTTAGATGTTACGGGCCTGGGACTGATCATACCGGTATTTCCCAAATTAATTCAGGAGTTGATACATGGCGATATAAGCCAGGCCTCGCAATGGGGAGGCTGGTTAACCTTTGCCTATGCCTTTATGCAGTTTGTATTTGCGCCGGTGCTGGGTAACCTGAGCGACAAATTTGGCAGAAGGCCCGTGTTGTTGTTATCGCTCTTAGGCTTTGGGATAGATTATCTTTTTTTGGCCTTTGCACCCACTATAGGCTGGCTGTTTGCGGGCAGGGTAATAGCAGGAATCACCGGCGCAAGCATCACCACTGCAACTGCCTATATTGCCGATATAAGCACCAACGAAAACCGCGCACAAAATTTTGGGATGATAGGTGCTGCCTTTGGATTAGGCTTTATTTTGGGGCCGGTTATGGGCGGCGTGCTGGGCGAATACGGATCAAGGGTGCCTTTTTTGGTGGCAGCGGGTTTAACTCTTTTGAATACTGCATATGGTTATTTTGTTTTACCCGAGTCTTTGGATGCAGCAAACCGCAGGCCTTTTAGCTGGAAACGGGCCAACCCTATGGGCTCTTTGCTGCAGTTGAAAAAATATCCGTCGGTTGGCGGGCTGGTGTTTTCTATGATACTTGTATATATATCGGCGCATGCGGTACAAAGCACCTGGACCTTTATCAATATAGAAAAATTTAGCTGGAGCGAATCGACCATCGGATATTCTCTGGGAGTGGTGGGTTTATTAGTGGCGCTGGTGCAGGGCGGCCTCATTCGTTATATCAACCCAAAAATAGGCAATGAACGAAGTATATATATTGGGCTGTCGTTGTATGCAGCAGGGTTATTGTTGTTTGCTTTTGCTAGTGAATCGTGGATGATGTTTGTTTTTTTAATTCCCTATTGTTTGGGAGGCATTGCCGGGCCCGCTTTGCAAAGTATTATCTCGGGCAAGGTGCCGGCCAACGAACAGGGCGAATTACAGGGGGCCTTAGCCAGTTTAATGAGCGCCACCAGCATTGTGGGGCCATTACTGATGACTAATTTATTTGCCTACTTTACCAGGCCCGGCGCTCCCGTGCATTTTGCGGGCGCTCCTTTTTTATTGGGGTCGGTGCTCATGCTTTGCAGCGCCGTAATTGCTTATTATACCTTAAAAGGGAGGAGACGCAGTAAACCAGGCCAATGAACAATTTCGGGTTCATATAGCGGAAAGTATCCACTGACTCTTAAAAATGTAAAGAAGAACATGCCCCGGCGTCTGTAGCGGAAAATGCCAGTCCGTTAAACCTTATGCCGAAGAACTTTTGCTATAAGCAAAAACGCAAATGGCGCTATAATAGCATAGCCAACAATACCAATATTTCTAACCTGCATATTTTTTAGTGGCGCCCCGGCTAACCCTGCCAGGCTAAGGCATCCGCAGACCACCATAAGCATTCTTACCATTTTTTCTAACTTGCCGGTATTAAAAACAGGTGCCGCCAAAAACATCGAAAGGGCAAAGAACCAGTCCCATGCAAGAACGTCTAATGCATATACAACCGAGGGCCATTTAAAGGAAAAAAGCCACGGAAAATTGTTGAATACGGCAGCATCGATTGATCGGCCTGCTGTCAGCAACACAAAGTGAACACTTGACGTAATGCCGACCATCATCATCATAAATAAAAGTGCAGCGAGACTAAAAATCTTATACCCTTGAGCTGCATAATAATGAACAGCCGCCATACTGATTACCATTAAAAACGCGATTAAAATGGTGAGTATTTCCATGGCTGCAAACCAGGGGTCTCTAATTGGCTCGTCGTTGGAATTAAGCGAAAGAAATCCCAGCACGGTTGTAATGGCATAAATGATACCTGCAACAAAAGTTGTCCGGCATGCAAAAGCGCCTATGTTGCGGAAGTTAGCGTTGTCATTGTTATCCTGCATATTTCAATTGCTATTATTGTTTTCGAATACCGTCCTTATTCATTACTGCACTGACCGTTTGGCCCAAGGGGATTGTTGAACCATCGATCAAGGACGTCTGCTAAATTTATTGAAATAATAGCGATGAAAAGATTTATGAACACTACTTGAACCTGTTAGCTTGTTTCCAGTTACCTTTTTGTATCTGAAAATACGGCCTGTTTTAGAATTGTTTTTCTTATCGTAAAAACAACACCATCGCACCCACTGCGGTTAATACCAGTATCAGTTGCCTGAATAGTTTATCCGGTGTCTTTTTCAAAAGGCTGACACCAATCGCAAATCCGATGGCAATAGCTGGTATCAATTTCAGGTCTATCCAAAAGGTTTCTAGGGTGATCGTCTTCCACACAAAAATGTGAAAGGGAAGTTTGATGAGGTTGATGATGCAGAATAACCAGCTGGCGGTTCCAATAAATTGCTGTTTTGGAAGGCGCATCGCCAGAAAATATATATTTGAAAATGCCCCGGCAAGATTACCGACCATGGTGGTAAAACCTGCAAAAAAGCCCATAAAACCGGAAAAGGCTTTGTTGTCGGGTATAATAATTTTCTTTCGCGTGTTCCACCAAAACATAAAAATAGTGGTGGCCATTATGATGCCAGACATCCATTGCCTGAAGGTGTGTTCAGGCAGGTCTTTTCCCAGGTAAACACCGGCGAGCACCCCGGCAGTCATCCAGGGCAGCAGTTTAAAAAGAAAGCCCCATTGGGCGTGGCGATGATAATACCAAACGGCCATAAAATCGCCCACCATTAGTAAGGGCATTAATATTCCTGTAGAAGCCCTGGCGCCAAAAATAAAAATGAGCAGGGTTACCATGATGACATCTATACCTGAAATTCCTGCTTTGTTAAGACCCACAAAAAGGGCCGCCAGAAAAGCAAGTATCCATTGAAGGAGGGTTATTTCGTGCATAAGCAATAGCCGGTAGAACCGGGATTTGCAAGATTAGGGAGATTATTGGGAAAAATTGGGTGGAAATTTGGCCTCATCCCCCTTTCCCCTTTCTCCAAAGGAGAAGGGGGCGGTACGGCGGTGCGATCTCAGGCATTTTATCTTCCTAATCGAGAGCGGAACTCTCTTGTAAACCTCATCCCCCTTCCCCTTCTCCTGAAGGAGATGGGGCGGTTCAGCAGTGCGAGCTCAGGCATATTATCTTCCATATCGGCAGCGGAACTTTATTGAAAGAATCTTCAATTTCTGTCATCCCGACGAAGGAGCATAGGCGTCAACTTAAGAATTCAATAATTTCGCTAAAACCTTTACCAGGCAATAGTTTGACGCGAATGAGTTGTAAAAAAAGAATTAGAAATTGATCGGGTGGAAATCCTTCAATAGAACAACTAATTGCAGGTAATACTGTTGAGTTTAGAGGTGTTACTCTTGTGGAAATCCTTCAATAGAACAACTAATTGGACCTTCAATTTCAGAAACATGTAAAAGCGTCATTGTAAATTACCGACCAAGGGAACTTTTAGAATTTTGTTTTCGAGGGTTATTTCCAGCGCTTCCAAAATGTGCCGATGCTACGCATCTCGAAAATCGCGTTTACACTTTTACCAACGGATTGAAATCCGTTGCTACCACATGGGTCGATGCTACGCATCTGCAAATAGGCGGTCAAAATAGAAACAGAAATAGAAGAGCCATAGGAGATCCATATAATAGCCCCCATTTTAATCCGGAGGTAGAATTAACGCCGAGCCGTAGGCTCGATCAATATGGTAGCCCCGGGTTTTAACCCGGGGAAAAAGCGAAATAGAAATTTTTGAGAGCCGTAGGCTCGATTCATATGTCCAATAACAGATAGAGGAAAAACATGTCTGAATTTTTGTGGTTAATTCAATCCCATAAATTTAGACATCCTGATTCCATTCCACAAAATCAACAATCTAGCTAAAACTTTTACATTGGTTTGAAACGAAAAGATTGCTTGGGAATTAATAGAAACCGATATTCAGCAGCTTGTGCGGAAATAGCCGTCATAAAAATATTCGGTACAAGCGAGTTCCGATAAACCGGAATTAAAATAACACCCCGTCCCAGTGGCGTCATCCGGGTGGGCAACCGGAGCAGAATAAAAACCTGTTTTTCGGATCAAAAAAACAAATTAAGTTGACGCCAATGCGACGAAGGAGGGATCCTTTTTTGCATTGAGGACTCTGTTTCAAACAGGGACTCCTCCATCGTCGGACAAGCCGGGGGATCTTGATGACGTCATTCCGGGCTTGGCCCGTAATCTCCTGGATTTGGCTAGGATGTTTTCCAGGGGATGCCGAAATAAATTCGGCATGACGGC
>JBBRCW010000030.1:0-31335 GCA_038204535.1 Chitinophagales bacterium
GTAAGACGACCATTTAATTGAACCTTTATAATGAAATGCTGGTGTCATTCCGACGAAGGAGGAATCCCAGGAAAGAACATCTATATATAGCTTGAATTTCAAATAATTAAAAAAGCGTCATTGTATATTGTTTTCAGCATCACCTGCATCTCACATCATTCTTTGCAATAAATATTGAAATAATTTTTTTTAGGATTGAGCAAGGCGATCAAAAGCAATTATTGATAGAAAGTGAAATGATTACATGTATTTGTTGTTCTTTGGATTACTCCTTGTATCATACATGTTGATTATCTCAATCTGGTTGCCTTTAATCCGGTAAAAAACCCGGTTGTGTTTTGTGACCAGGAAATTTTTTACAGTTTTGATTTTTAATGATGCTGCACCTATGTAAGGTTGCTTTGAAAAGGTAGAAAGTCGCTATTGGAGTTGATCAATAAAATTTTCAGCAACGCTTTCGCCCCAATTCTTTTTTAGATAATCGGGTAGCTTAAAAAACTTTTGACTGAAGCGCTTTTTGTAGATTATCTGGTACGCCATTGCCTGATTGCTTCATCAAGTTCCTTTTGGGAGATAGAATCATTGCCAAATGGCTCACTTACCAGATTAATAAGTTCATCTCTGTCTTCCTGCGAAAGCTCATCAGTTACATCACTGTTACCTTCCCGGGTAAAATAATCGTAATCGGTTTTTAGTAACAGCAAAAGATCTTCATCTTCTGTTGCAGAAATTTTATCAATTAGTTCCTGTTTAAGATTTGTAAACATTTTATCGAATTTGTGGATTGAAGTTAAGACGTTTTAATCAAGCGACAGCAAGAGTGTTCTTTTGGTTATTGTCTCTTTTCGTTTTTTGTTGATGGGGCTTCTGCGAAGGTTTGGATCGGGCATTTTTTGCGGCTGGTTCTGCCAGCCGCCCATTAACACCTTTAGAATAATCAATTGTATAAAACTGCATTTGGTAATTGACCATGATGTTGGCCTGTGGGCTCGTAGCCGTAAAGGTGCATTCAAGTGTAGCAGCAGGATAATAAAGTGTCTTACGTTCTTCGGTCAGCACCATGCGCACATTGCCCAGGTGGTCTTTGATAAAGTAATCGTATTCAATCCGGGCGGGTGTGGAAAATCTTCGGTCGGTTTAGGTGTTTACGTTTCAAATGCCGTGGTCCCTTGGCTGGCGCGCAAAGGCTATGAAGGAGAACCCAGGCAGGACGGAAAATAATCATATTCAAATCTGGCAGGCGCGGAAAATCTTCGGTGGGGTTTTGGTATTTACGTTCCTATGCCGGAGTCCCTTGGCTGGCGCACAAAACTTTGAAGGAAACCCCAGCAGGGCGAAAATATCCAAAATCTTCGGTCGGTCTTGCATTTACGTGTCCCATGCCGGGGTCCCTTGGCTTACGCACAGTTCCTGTGAAGGAGACCCTACAGGATGAAAGAACGAAGCAATATTACTTTGATACAAGCTTCAGTTTTACATGGATTAATCGTTGCGTTGCTGTCCTTTAAACAGCATATCATTGGAGAACTTTTTTCGTAGCGAAGACATCTGATTCACTAATTATTAGTACTTTAAGGTTTATTATTAAATAAATGGGGATCAAGAAAATCATATCTAGAAAGAATGCTGGTAGAATCAAAAACTATTCTGCCAAAGGAGATGTCGAACTAAAGAAGGTAAACCTTTATTATGGTGAAAATGGCCGTGGTAAGACAACTCTTTGTGCAATTCTGAGATCTCTTCTTGATGGGGAACCGGACCACCTAATTGGAAGAACTACGCTGGGTACTGGTGGTATTCCTTCAATTCAAATACAAACAGATACAGGCCAGATTCATTTTCGTGACTTGACGTGGACAGAGACTCTTCCGAATATTGTCATATTCGATCACGACTTCATCTCTGAAAATGTATTTGATGGAAACATTGTTGGAACAGAACAAAGGAAGAATCTATATAAAATAATTATTGGAAAGGAAGGTGTTCTGATTGCTGAGCAATATGAAGATGTAAAGAAACAAGCGACTGAAATGACTAAAAACATCAGCGCATTAAGTAACAGTATTTCTGTTCATTTACCAAAAGGGATTACTCTTCAGTATTTTCAAACTTACCAGTCTAATCCTCATATTGATGAGCTAATTGAAACAGCAAATCGGGAATTAACTGCAGGTAAAGAATCTTCAACAATAGCAGTACACCGTGCATTCTCGGCGATTCAATTGCCGGAGATACCAAATGATATCGAATTGATTCTAGCCAAAAATCTTGATGGACTGTCTGCTGAAGTGGAAGCAAAAGTCAAAGCCCATATCGCAAAGCATGATATGGGTAAATCTGGTCAGGGATGGATTTCTAAGGGGCTTGAATACAACCCAGAGAAGGAATGTCCCTATTGTGGGCAGGACACCACCAGCAACGATCTTATCCAAACATATAGGACACTATTTGGAAATGAGTACGCAGAACTGAAGGAGGAAATTACACAGAAAGGCAAATCATTTTCTGCTGCATTTGGACCTGAAGCTGTTATCCCCATCCTTTCTTCCATTGAGGAGAATAAGAACACAGACCTGTTTTGGAAACGCTATTGTACTTATGAAAGCCCTCCTGTAATTGATGTAGAAGCAATAAAACCTTTATTTATTGAAGTTAGCGAACAAGTTCTTCAAATACTGCGCCTGAAAGTTCAGAATCCACTTGAGGCCTTGTCACTTTCCGAGGACTGTAAAGGAGCTATTAAAAAATACAGCGACTTTTTTCCGGTTATACATGATTATAACGAAACGGTAGCGCAGATCAACAGCCAAATCCAGCAGAGAAAGGAAAGTTCTGGAAAGGCAAACATTGAAGCGTTGGAAAATAATTTAGCTAGGTTCTCGATATTAAAGAAACGGTTTGAGGAACCATTTTCTACTCAATGTGCAGAGCTAAAGCAGTTACAAAATAAGAAGAATGAGATTGAGAACGATAAGGAAATATTAAAAGAGAAGCTTGATAAGTATGGAGAAGAAACCATCGAAAAATATCAGTACTCTATCAATAATTATCTTGACCTGTTCAATGCAGGTTTCCAGATTGGGGAAGTGAAGCAAAATTATGTCGGTGGTGTGAATGCCAATTTTCAGATTCGGATTAATGATACGCTAGTGAAGCTCGGAGACGGAAAGACTGCAAAAAACCAGCCATCCTTCTCAAATACATTGAGTTCCGGAGATAAAAGTACACTGGCCCTTGCATTCTTCTTAGCTCAGTTGGAACATGATCCCAAAAAGGCAAATAAAATAGCAATTCTTGATGATCCATTTAACAGCCAAGATAGTTTCAGGAAAAACCAGACGGCTATCCAGATTGCTAAGCTATCCAAGCAATGTGAGCAGGTCATTGTCTTGTCGCACGATGCAAATTTTCTGAAACAAGTGCAGGAAAAAATTCATGGAGAAACCTTGAGGGCATTTCACTTGACGCCCATCGGTACTGATAATACATACATTGATGAAATGGATCTCGATAAATTCCTCAAATCGGGTTTGCATAAAATGATCGACACACTTCAAATGTATTCGACAGATACAAATTCGGTAAAAGCTGAAGATGTAGTCCAAAAGATTAGACCTTTAATGGAAGGATATTGCAGAAACAGATGTATGACCAGATTTACTGACACTCATATGCTTGGTGAAATGTTGAGTCAAATTAAAACAGAGGGAGCTAAACATCCATTGTTTGATATCTACGAAGAGCTTGATGAAATAAATGATTATAGCTGTAAGTTTCATCATCCTCAAGGAACTAGACAATCACCAGTAATTAATACGACGGAACTGTTGGGATATGTTAGGCGAACATTACGGCTTGTAGGAGCTTCCTAAATTCCGACTGGCACAGATATATTGTTACTGGTCCAACTAGACCCTACTGGCGCATTTACCCCCCAACTGGCGCAGATATGCAGGGCGGTAAAAGAGCGATGGCGTTTCTATGCCCACCAATACTGCTACAATAAAAAACCTACCAAACCTTCCCCGCTCGTTTAAGTGTTCCGAAGGGCACTTAAATGGAAAAGAAAAACCAGGACTGCGTCCGGCAGAATTTAAACTAATTCCAAATCTATTTTGCCTGTCTCATGGTACAATAATCAATCGCACTGCTATACTTGTAATGCCATATTTCATAGACAATACCGGCTCTTACGGCGTTTTCATGTAAGTAATTGAGCTTTTGTCTTAATGTCTCGTAACCATACAACTCAATAGGATGATTATCCTGTTGCCAAAATTGAAAGTACTTATTGTTGCTGTTCTTTTCACCGGCCCTTTTAAATCCCGAAATAAGATCGGGGCAGGCTATCCACAACATCCCCCGCCTAAACAGGACGGGGCATGCAGTCTTTTCTACTTTCGAATGCTTTTTGCCTTATCGCTTCTTCAATCTTTTTACTTGTAAATTTTTTCAAATCACGCATGCTAACCAAAATCTTCGGTGGTTTTAGGTATTTACGTGTTCCTATGCCAGGGTCCCTTGGCTGCCGCACAAAAGCTATGAAGGAGACCCCGGCAGGACAAATCGTAAAGGATCAAATGGTCAATCGTGAATGATGAATGGTGAATTGTCAATTATCAACAAAGGGGATAGATGAATAATACTCGTTAGAGGGATACAAAGACAGATCAGGAATGCTGCCGCAAGGTGGCTTTCCCCATTCTATAGCTAGATTGTTCACTATGACCTGGACGCGGATAACTAACGAAGGAGTATTTTTCCTTTATTTCTTAAAATAAGTTTAAGTTTTAACCCATTGGGGCATCCCGGCAAAATATAACGTTGACGAATAAAGTGTTTCGGTACAAGTGTGACGGGGGAGCCACAATGATGATGCATGAAGAACAAATGCTAATAGCCAAAATTTAGAATTAGCCTGCATGATTTAATCGGAAGAGTACGTTCACATGAACCTCGTTCTTACGATGCTACCTCAAATCAATTCATTAAACGCACCGCTAGCAATGGTTCTAAGATTATTGAAAACCTGGCAGGCGTGGAAAATCTTCGGTGGGGGTTTAACTTTTTACGATTTCGATGTCGGAGAATCCCTTGGCTTTTCGCACAAAGGCTATAAAGGAGACCCCGGCCACTTAAGGCATTTGTTGCAACACCCGCAATGGCAAAAAATAGTACCTTTAATCAGTCGTTGGTGTTCTGCATCAACTTCTTTTTTGCCCGGCTATAGAAGCAAGTGAAGAACACCCTCTAAAGGCGGAATGTAGTGATCCCCTGGTTGGTGTGCAATACATTGAAGGTGACCCAGGCATAACCATAAAGAAGCGTTGTGCAATGCCATAAATATGACCTGTTAAAAATTAAGATTATGAAGGTATTAGTAGATATTCCCGATAACGAGGCTTCTTTTGGAATGAAGGTTTTAAAAAGCTTGTCGTTTGTAAAAAAGGCAAAGCCTATGACTGGGGCTTCCGTCAAACTTTGGGATGACCTCAAAGAAGCTTCCGACCAGGTGCGCCTGCACAAACAAGGAAAATTAAAATTGAAAACGGCACACGAACTTCTAAATGAGTTATAATATTATTTCCACCCACCGGTTTGAGAAAGAACTTAAACGGCTGGCTAAAAAGTTTCCCTCGCTCAAAAATGAATTCGCCCAACTTATAACCGATATTTCCGTCAACCCGGAAGCCGGTACTTTCATCGGCAACAACTGCTATAAAATTTGCTTAGCTATAGGCAGCAAGGGAAAAGGAAAAAGTGGAGGGGGAAGGGTTATCACTTACCTGTATATTAAAACGGAAACGGTATATCTGCTTACCATTTACGACAAAGGCGAAAAAGCCAACCTGAAACCTAACGAACTTAAAGAAATGATTGAAAGTTTGGAACTGGAAATATAAAGCCAAAACCTTTAGATTTGGGGCTTGCTTGTCTTGAGTTCTGTAAATTTCATTATTGATAATAACTGCATAATAAAACCAGCAACACTTTTTTATTTCGCTGGCTGTAATTCTTTTTAATAGGCACTCTGGAAAACTCATGGTATCAGGAAAGCCGCTCGCCTGGTCCGACCCTTATTTCTGCTTGTGATTTGCAGCGCCTGCGCACTTTATTGTTTAATATTTTTGAATACATTCCAGCGGTTTTGGCCACCTACAGTTTGTGTAGCCAAAAAACTGCTTAAAATAAATTACTATTAATTCCACTGCTGGTGTTTTGCAAGACCCCAGCAGGCCGAAACCCCAGCATGATGTAGGATGACAGGATAATTTTATTTTTTGTATAGCTTTCAATAAAGTTATTCAAAGCTATCTGGGATTTCATTTTGTAGTTTGCGTCAGTTTACAAATTCCCCTTCTTTAATTCATCCACTGCGTAATTGGCTGCCCTGGCAGTTAGCGCCATATACGTTAGCGATGGATTTTGGGTGCTGGTAGAAGTCATGCAGGCGCCATCGGTTACAAAAACATTGGGGGCATTATGAAAAGCATTCCATTTATTGAGCAGCGAAGTTTTTGGATTGCTGCCCATGCGTACACCGCCCATTTCATGTATATCCAAACCCGGTGACTGGTGGCTGTCGTTTTGCGAAATATTCTTACAGCCAACCTTATCAAACATTTCGGAGGCTACCATTAAAAAGTCGTTCAAACTTTTTACATCATTGTCGTCATAGTCAACCGAGGTAATCAGTTGGGGCATATCCCATTCATCTTTTTTATCGGTGCTTAGCCGTACATGATTATTTTCTTTTGGTATGGTTTCGCCCTGCATCATCACGCTTACATGCCAATTGCCCGCTTCTGACAAAGCATCTTTTAAGCCTGCGCCAATTTCATCGGATTGACCAACCCCTCTGCCTGCTCCAAAGAAAACCATATAGCCCCGCAGAAAATCTGTTTCCTGCCTGTGTACATTTCTAAAGTTGGGCATCATAGGCTGCGTAGGCCTTCTGCCATAATAGTATTTATCCATTGGTCCGTCGTAGGCTGCATTAACGTTACCACGATAATTATGAAAAGCAATGTATTTGCCCAGCAGGCCATTGTCGTTTCCAAAACCATTGGGAAAACGCTTTGAGGTAGAATTGAGCAACAAAAGATTGCTGTTAAGGCAGGAGGCATTTATAAAAATAACTTTGGCAAAATACTGTGTCGATTTTTTGGTAAGCGTATCTATCACATTCACCCCAATGGCCTTTCCTTTTGTTTCGTCGTATATAAGCGAGTGGGCTACTGACTCTGGCCTTATGGTAAGGTGGCCGGTCTTTAATGCCCACGGTATGGTGGATGCATTGCTGCTGAAATATCCACCAAACGGGCAGCCCCGGTCGCATAAACTTCTTGCCTGGCATTGGTTGCGTCCTTGTTCTACATGTATAGGATTGGGTTTGGTTAAGTGGGCGCAACGGCCCTGCACTACAAACCGATCATTATAAGTGGCCCTTATCTTCTCGGTGATGGACTGCTCAACGCAATTCATCTCCCAGGCAGGCAAAAATTCGCCATCAGGCAAGGTGTCAACGCCGTCCATGTTTCCGCTAATGCCGGCAAACCTTTCTACGTGGCTGTACCACGGCGCCAAATCTTCGTAACGAATTGGCCAATCAACCGCAAATCCATCCCGCGCAGGCCCTTCAAAATCGTACTTACTCCAACGCTGGGTTTGCCTTGCCCATAACAAGCTTTTGCCGCCCACCTGGTAGCCGCGTATCCAGTCAAAGGGTTTTTCCTGAATGTAGGGGTGCTCGGTATCTTTTACAAAAAAATGCTTAGTGGCCTCGCCATAGGCATAACACCGGCTGACCACCGGGTTTTGGCTGGTTATGCTCAGCGGCATTTTGCCGCGGTGTTCAAAGCCCCAGGGCGGGGTGGAGGCAGTAGGATAATCTTTAAGATGCACCACATCGCGGCCCCTTTCAAGCAGCAGGGTTTTCATACCCTTATCGCAAAATTCTTTGGCGGCCCAGCCACCGCTTATGCCGCTGCCTATCACAATTACATCATAGGTGTTTTGGGCAATGCCTTTAAGGTTGATGTTTACGGCTGAAGTATCGTTGGGCATAAAAATGGGTTAATGAACGATTATAATTGATTTTGAATGTACAATTTCCTGCAATGACTCTTACAAAAATATTGTCGTAATATTTTTTTTGATAAGCATAAAGACCGCACAACAAGTGTTTATCAAGCAGGTGTGCTAAAAAAAAAATCCGGCCAGGATGCAGCCGGATTTTAAAATATGTACTTATACTTTGCAATGTATAAATTAGTTACTCTTTACGGTTAGCTGAATAATGCAAAAAAAGTAGAAGAGTGCGACGCAACATAAGCTTCCTTGTAGCAATTCAGCCTGGTTCCAAAAATCCTAGTCACATTTTATCTTTTGTTTGGTATACTTATATTTAGAAGTCGAAGCCAAGTGCAACATACCAATAGGGCTTGTCTTTAAAGATACCGTTCATCTCCCACGAGGCATCTACTTTGATGAAATATCCTAAAAGCGTGCTGCGTGCACCAAACCCATAGCCACCTGCAAATGGACCTATGCCACCTGCTCTCTTTAAAAAGGTAATGGCAGGGTCACTTGAACTGAAAACCACAGAGGGTCTTGCTAATTTATTGTATTTGCCATTCCATGCGGTGCCCAGGTCGGCGAACTGAATCAACTGGAAATTTCGAAGGAAGGCATTGTTAATCGGTTTGTTTATAAGGGTTGAGAATACCGGCAGCCTAAGTTCGCTATTAATCACAAAGGCATTATTACCATTGGCTACGTTTTGCGGAAAGCCCCTTAAATTAACCGCCAGCGATTGAAACGCGTAGCTTTGATCCAGCGGCTTGTTAAGGTTATTAAATTGCGGGTTCAGCCATCCATCTACTCCGCCTGCGTAATAAATCAGCTTGTTGGTTCCCCAGCTAACATCGGCAGCCGCCCGGGTAGCCCATATAAAGTTGCGATAGATCTGCACATAGTTTCTAACATCAAAACCAAAATTATAGGTGTCTTTATTGCCGTTAGTCGTTTTGTCACTCAGGGGCGAATTAATATCCATATAAATCTTGCCGCGGAAACCAAACCAGATATTTTGGGTGGGATTTTTGGTATTGTCGTGTACAAATTCAAAACGACCTAAAGCGTATTGTGTAACCTGGTCAGGAAAGCCAAGGCCAACCACATCGGGTTGCTGAGTGCCGTTGTTAAATGCCTTTATAATAGTACGATCGCGCCTGTAGGCCAGTGTAGTGCGTAAGCTTTGCACTTCGTTTAAAGGATAAGAACCATTGAATTGGTAAAGGCTGGTATTAAGCTGCGTATTATATAAACCTGTTACGCCTGCGCTGATAATTTCGGCGTAAAAATTACGGTTGCTGGTGCGGTAGTAGGTTAATCCCCAATCGAAACGTCTGCGCAGGTTTTGAAAACTAAACAGGTAATCGTTGTCTTTTAGGTTGGTGCCCAGCCTGAAACCGCCTACGAATTTAATGTCTTCCATCAGGTCGCTAACGCTGGCCCTAAAGGTAAAGTTCAGGTTAGAGCCGTTGCCTAATTGAATTGGGCCTGTACCACCTGCATATGGCTGGTAGCGGTTAATAAGAATATTGTTCGATACACCACTCACCACGTATTCGTTATTAAACTTCAGCCTGTAATTATACAATTTTGAACGTTGTAAAACCGGTTCAGCCTGGCTGTTTGCACTGCGGACAGTTGTTTTGGCAGCCGTATCTTTATCGTTTGTAAACTCGTTTTGAAAAAAGTCATTTACGTTGGCGGCGGAATCCACAGGTTGCTGATAATCGATTGCGCTGCCTTCTTTGGCGCGATTTGCAATCATCAGTCTTTTCATGTATTCGGTAGGCCGGGGATTTACATTGCGTTTACGCAAGGCAATGCTGTCCACTCTTAATTTGTATAAAAATTTATAATCTCCCTGCCGGGTAACTTCGCTTACCTGACCCCTGTCGCCAGCTATCCTGGTTTCCAATAAAGTGCTTTGATAATTGGTTAACGGAAAGGTGTAAGTGGAATCTTTGGTTACCTGGAAGAAGCTGATGCTGTCTGGCTCGTTACGCTGCCACGCTACCAGTGTAGAGTCTAATTCTTTATCGTCGGGGTTACGCAATACTTCTTCTCCAATGTAAAACAGCGTGTCAAGCCCTTCGCGCTGGGTATTAAAAAAGCCTGCCCAGCGATTGCCTACCCCGTTTTCATCCGACACATAAGTAAAGTGGTTTACGTTGTATTGCATGGGAAAACGGGCATTGCCAAATTTTAAATTGGTTAGCTGCGAAATCTGTTTGCCGGTTAAATAGTCCAGCAGAAATATATTAAACCTGTTCTTGCTGGGCAAAACGGTGTCGCCCAAAGAGGCGTCGGGGCCGGGGCGGTTACTTGAAAATATAATGCCTGTCTTATTAGGAAAAGATACAAACGAGGCATCGAGTTCGTCATACACATCGTTGGTTAGCTGGGTCAGCTTGGCTGCTTCAATTTTATAGGTAAAAATGTCGGTATGCCCGTTTTTTACGGCGCTAAATAAAAGGGTATTGGCATCCAGCATAAATTGCACATCCTGTATCTGATCGAGCCCTTCAATTACTTGTTTGTTACGTTTGAATTTGGCAATGGCATCGTACACAAACATTTTTATTTTACCTGCTTCCCAATAAATAACCGCTAAGCGGGTGCCCTTTCCGTCCCATGCCATTAACGGATAATTGGGGTTAACGGTATTGGTCAGATTTATTATGCCGCTTTTATATAGCGTAGCAATGTTTTCATAATTCTCATTCAGCTTTACGCTATAAACTCCTTTGTGAAACTCCGTAACCGCATACATGGTACTGCGGGGATTAGGATTGGCATTAAACCGGTAAAAATCCTTCTTTTTAATTTCTTCAGAAACCGACACCGAACCTTTGGGAACATTTCTGCGTTGACGAATATCTTTATAATACTTGTCCTGCTCGTACAGCATAAAGTCGGCCAGCACTTCTTTAAACTTCTTTTTAGTGATACGCTGCGATGCACTGTTCAAGCTTTTATAAATACGGGCCAGGTATAAAAAGTAAGCCACGTTTTCTTTCTTATATTTTTCGGCTATATAAAACCAAAAGCTATGGCCGGCAAGCAGGGGTTTTTCAAAGGCAAACTGGTAAAAATTATTATAGGTTCCGCTTAACATGGCGCTTTTAAGATCATCATCCCACACGGTACTCCACTCTTCGCCTACAAAACTTACAAAGCCATCTGTTAGCCAAACAGGTAAGTCTAATAATGCCTGGTTGCTGGCAAATTCGCCAATATCGTCTCCAAACAACTGGTTATCCAGCAATACCCTGGCTATACCCTCGCGTATTTGCCTTCTCAGTTCATTGTGGTTGCCATTAAAATAAACAACCATTTTATTATTTACGAACTTGGTTGTGCCTCCTGCGTTCATAAACTCGCTGCCCAAACCAATATTACTGGTCTTCATATCATTATAATCGTTATAGACCACAATGTTTATTCTTCGTTGCGATGCATATTCCACCGCTGTTTCAACGCTTTTTAATTCATCTTCAGCAACCTGCGCCACAAACTTTCCAATTTCAAGGCCTCCCTCGTTAAAGTAGGAATTGAAGTTAGGTGATTGATAAAATTTCCATTTGTATTTTTTATACTGAAGGCGATTTTTGCCAAATTCAACAGCATTAACCTGTGCCTGCAGGGAGAGAGAAAAAGAGCATAAAATAAAAAAACATAAAAACCTGTTCCAGTGTCTGTTAACTTGCATATCCGATCTTTAATTTTTTAAAATTAGGATAAATTCATTGTAAATACCCTGTTAAAAATACGGTCATGCTTAGTGTTCAGATTTTTTCATTCAATCCTTTTCAGCAAAACACCTATGTTATTTATAACGAGGATAATCAAGCGATAATAATCGATCCGGGCTGCTACTCCGTAGCTGAAGAAACTGCTTTGTTAAATTTCGTTCAGGTTAACAAATTAGATGTAGTTCAGTTGATCAATACGCATTGTCATATAGACCATGTATTAGGAAACCGGCTTATTGCCGCCACTTTTTCGCTGGAATTGTTCATCCACCCAAACGAAGAGCAGGTTTTGCAATTTGCGCCGCAGGCTGCAAAAATGTATGGCATTCACCTTGAGCATTATAGCGGCCCGTTACATTATTTAAATGAGGGCGATCGGGTAAAATTAGGGGATGATGAACTGGAGATTATTCTAACGCCGGGCCATTCGCCGGGCAGCATATGCCTTTATAGTAAAAAAGACGCGCTAATTATAGCGGGCGATGTTATATTTAGAGACAGTATTGGCCGCACTGACCTACCAGGGGGTAATCATGCGGCATTATTGGAAAGTGTGCGGGAAAAACTATTTACGTTACCCGATAATGTGACCGTTTACCCCGGCCATGGCCCAAAAACAACCATTGGATATGAAAAACTTCATAACCCTTTTTTTAATTAATGGAATTGTACGCTTCGTGTTTTTTTACTGAAACCTATTTGCCAATGCAGGTTGCAATTGGCGGCAATGCAATATGCCGGCATATATGATTTGTGAAAGTTAACAATTCAATAATTGTCCAAAATGAATTTCGCATAATTTCGTCAGCACTACAAACAGTTACCTCTCAATTATGAAGAAAAATTTTGCGGTCTTTTTTTTATTTTTTTCCTCCTCCTTTTTTTTAAATGAACTTTCGGCACAGGGTATCGACTCTATGATGGGCGTATATTCTGATCAATATCCCCAGCAAAAAGTGTATGTGCATTTTGATAAAAGCGTTTACAGGCCGGGAGAAACCATTTGGTTTAAAGCATACTTGTTTAACGGTTTTGAACCATCTTATTTTAGCCGGAATTTTTATGCAGAGCTGATCGATAAAACAGGAAGGGTGGTTCAGCGCAAGGTCTATCCAATGGTGGAAGAGTCGGCAGCAGGAAGTTTTGACATTCCGGCCGATCAAAATTCAAACCTCGGTTTTAGAGCCTATACAAGCTGGCAGATGAATTTTGATACTGCTTTTCTTTTCAAAAGGGAAATTAATATTATAGGTAATACTGATCAAACAGCAGCCAAGCCCGCGGCACCACAGCCTACCCAGGTAACTTTTTTTGCAGAAGGCGGAGACTTGGTACATGAAATTGAGAGTACGGTAGCTTTTAAAGCCAATACAAACCGTGGCATGCCCGTGGCCGTAAAAGGAACCATAAAAAACAGTAAAGGTGAAGAAGTAGCCGCATTTGTTTCTCAGCATGACGGCATGGGAATTTTTGTATTGACACCTTTACCAAACGAAACATACACGGCATTTTATACCGACGAAAATGGTGTGACAAATTCAATGGCATTGCCTGCTGCCAAAGCAAACGGCGTGGTGTTACACGTGTCTTCGTCTGGCATTAACAAGGTGTTTATTGTAAAAAGAAGTATAACCGACAGTACCGGGCTTAGCGCCGTAAATATTGTAGCCCATATGGCGCAGCATATTGTTTACAAAGCAAAAGTGCCCTTAATGGAGTCGAATGTTAACAGTGGAGCAATACCTACTGAACAGTTGCCAACGGGTATATTACAGATAACCGTTTTTAATCAAAAGTGGGAACCGCTTGCAGAAAGGATCGTTTTTGTTAATAATAACAACTATCAGTTCGATGCCAGTCTGACTACTCCCATTTTAAATTTGGAAAAAAGGGGAAAGAACATATTTGAACTTGCCGTTGCCGATACATTGCTAACCAATATGTCGATATCTATTACCGATGCTGAGATTGGTACAACTTCTAAAGACGATAATATAATCTCTGGCCTGTTATTAAGCGGCGATATAAAGGGATATGTGTATAACCCGGCCTATTATTTTAAAAATACCAATGATACTACTTTAGCCAATTTAGACCTCGTATTGCTTACGCATGGCTGGCGGCGCTTTTTTTGGCAAAATATTACCCGGGGCAGAAAACCTGTTTTAAAGTACCTGGCCGATGAGCCTTTATCCATTATAGCAAAAGTTTTTGGCGTTAATCCGTCGTCGCCTATTCGCCCCGATGAAACGATGACGGTTATTTTGCAGGCAAAAGATTCCAGCACCCGAATTTACCAGATACCTAAAACAGGAACTACCGAATTTGCGTTGCGAAACTTTACTTTCTACGATACGCTTAAGGTTTACTACCAGTTTGATAAGGACAAAAGGCTGGCGGCAAACACCAGTTTATTATTCGATAACGGCTTGTTTAAAGGCCCGCGACTGGTTAATATGCCTCCATTACCCCCCGGAAATATTGATAGCCTGGTAATCAATCGTGCCAAATATTTTGCCCGGCAGATCTACAGGTTTGGCGATGGATCAACCAAGGTGAATGTTTTGCAGGAGGTAATAGTAAAAACCAAAGGCAAAAGCAAGGCCCAGGAATTAGATGAAAAATATGCCAGCGGGTTGTTTGCAGGGGGCGATGCCACCACCTTTGATTTTGTGAACGATGCAAGCGCATCAGGTTTCACCGATATTTTTCAATATTTACAAGGCAGGGTTGCCGGCCTGCAGATAAATAACTCCGGCGGCAGTGTAAGCCTGCTTTGGCGGGGCAGTGCCACTTCTACCTTTTTAAACGAAATGCCTGTGGATGCTCAAACGCTTTCTTCTATTTCGGTGGCGGATATTGCCTACATTAAAGTTTTCAGGCCTCCGTTTTTTGGGGCAAGTGGCGGCGGTGCCGGTGGCGCTATTGCTATTTACACCCGAAAAGGAGGCGATCAGCCCGTTATTCCAGGTAAAGGGCTCGACCGTAGCCTGGTTAGCGGCTACAGCCAGGTGAAACAGTTTTACTCGCCCGATTATTCCGATATGGGGCAAGACGTAACCTCCGATCTGCGTTCCACACTTTACTGGAGTCCATTTGTTTTTACCGATGCCGGCAAACGTATTGCTAAGTTTGAGTTTTATAATAATGACATTACAAAAGCTATGAGGGTTATTATAGAAGGTGTCAATGAATACGGCAAACTTATCAGGATTGAAAAAGTTGTTCAATAAAGCTAGAGGCAATTCGGAACGATAACCATTGGCTTAAAAGTTTGTTACTTCAGTATATACTATTAAAATATGGCTACAATTCTGATTACTGGCGGAACAGGGCTTATAGGCAAGGCTTTAACCAGGCAACTTGTCAATAAAGGTTATGAAGTAATTATTCTTACCCGAAATGTCGATAATAAAAAGCAAGCCGAAAAGGGAATTTCGTATGCCGAATGGGATGTAAAAGAAGGAAAGATTGATGTTGCAGCCGTGCAAAAGGCCGATCATATTATACACCTGGCCGGTGCCGGTGTTGCCGATGAAAGATGGAGCGACAAGCGAAAAACAGAGATCAAAGAAAGCCGCATCCAGAGCGGGCATCTTTTGGTGAAGACATTGAAAGAAAACACTAATAAAATAAAAACAGTATTAAGCGCCTCAGCAATTGGCTGGTATGGCGCAGATAATCCTTCTACAAAACAACCAATTGGTTTTACGGAAGAAATGCCTGCCGACGATTCTTTTTTAGGCGAAACCTGCCGCTTATGGGAAGAAAGCATAAAACCTGTTGAGTTGCTTGGAAAAAGGCTGGTGACAATAAGAACCGGCATCGTTTTAAGCAATGATGGAGGGGCGTTAAAAGAATTTAAATTGCCTGTAAAATTTGGAATTGCCGCTATTCTAGGCAATGGTGAGCAGGTTATTAGCTGGATACACATTGATGATATTTGCAAAATGTATATAGATGCGTTGGAAAACCCGGCATATAGCGGAGTTTATAATGGTGTGGCGCCAAACCCGGTAACCAACGAAACTTTAACCACAGAACTGGCTAAAAAACTAAAAGGGCGATTTTATATACCCGTTCCGGTTCCCACATTTATGCTTAAACTTATTTTGGGCGAAATGAGTATTGAGGTACTGAAAAGCACCACTGTAAGTTCCAAAAAAATTCAGGATGAAGGTTTTTCATTTCTTTACCCCAAACTTGAGATGGCACTTGAACAGCTATGCACGCGTAATTAGCTTTATTTTATTGAAACGCCAATAAATCCTTTTAAAGTGGCATGGTATACATTGGTGAAATTTGGAAGGTGGTGAATGCCGGTATTTTTCCTAATTAAAAATATGTCTATTTTAATAATAACCTTTTTCGGCATTCATTTTGAAAAAAGGCGTTTGGTAAACATTGTTTAAAGGAGATTTTAAGGTCAGACTTTTAAAATAATTCGATTAAAATCAATGGTTCAATCTACTTTCGCGACAATGTAAAACGGGGGATATATCCACTTTGTTATTTCGGATTATTTCTTACAACTTTGCACGCATTACATAACATACAAGGAACTTAACTATAAATGGGACTTTTTAACTGGTTTACACAGGAAATTGCGATGGATTTGGGAACTGCAAACACCCTTATCATCCATAATGAGGAGGTGGTAGTAAATGAACCATCGATAGTGGCTTTAGATCGAAATAATCTTAAAACAGTATTGGCAGTGGGTAAACGGGCATTAATGATGCACGAAAAAACCCATGAAAGCATTCGCACCATTCGCCCGCTAAAAGACGGGGTGATCGCAGATTTTAATGCGGCAGAATTAATGATCAGGGAAATGATCAAAATGATCTATCCTAAAAAACCATTGTTTCCGCCTAGCTGGAGGATGATGATTTGCATACCTTCCAGCATAACTGAAGTAGAAAAACGTGCGGTGCGGGATAGTGCAGAGCAGGCCGGCGCCAAAGAGGTGTATCTCTTGCACGAGCCAATGGCGGCAGCACTAGGTATTGGTATTGATGTAGAAGAACCGGTGGGTAATATGATTATTGATATTGGGGGCGGTACCACTGGTATTACGGTAATTGCGCTGGCCGGTATAGTATGCGACCAAAGTATTCGAATAGCCGGTGATGAATTTACTGCTGATATAATGGAAGCCTTACGCCGTTACCACAGCCTGTTAATTGGCGAACGTACAGCAGAGCAAATTAAGATACAGATAGGTGCTGCTATGAAAGATCTGGACAATCCGCCCGACGACATACCCGTTAACGGCCGCGACCTCGTAACTGGTATTCCAAAACAAATTATTGTAAGCTACCAGGAAGTTGCCGAAGCTTTAGATAAAAGTATTTTTAAAATTGAAGAGGCAATTTTAAAGGCGCTTGAAACTACTCCGCCCGAATTAGCGTCTGATATATATCGCAGGGGCCTATACCTTACCGGCGGCGGTGCCTTACTTAGAGGGTTAGATAAAAGATTGAGTCAAAAAATTAAATTGCCGGTGCATGTAGCCGACGATCCCCTTAAGAGCGTTGTTCGCGGTACAGGAATAGCTTTAAAAAATTACCAGCGCTTTCCTTTTATTATGCGGTAATATTTCGCCTGTCCAATTTGCAATGGTACTGGTATTATGATGGTTATATGGCAAAGGCTTCAAATTATACATCGAGGAATTTTTGTACTCCGTTTTTTGATGGGTGGGAGGGGCTTTCATGAAAAATATTTTTATTTTCATTAGAAGATATTTCAATTTTCTTTTCTTTCTGGTATTACAGATCGTTTCATTTATTTTATTGGTCAACAGCAGCCAAACCCACCAAGCGGCCTATTCAAATATTGCTAACGAATTAATAGGCCGCATAAATCTGCAATTCAACTCGGTTCAGTCATATTTTCAATTAAAGGAAACCAATCGGCAACTGGCGGAAGAAAATGTGAGGCTAAAAAATTTGCTGACTTTAAATTTCGAGGGCCCCGACACTGCCCGTTTGGCGGTATTAGACAGCCTGGTAAGAGATACGTTGGGCAGGCAGCGAAAATATGTTTGGCTTCCCGCCAAAGTTGTAAACAACACCATTTCGTCTCAAACAAATTATTTAACACTGCACCGTGGCCGAAACCAGGGCATTGAAAAAGATATGGCTGTTATTGGGCCGGATGGGGTAGCGGGTATCGTGATTGACGTTAGCGATAATTACAGCCGGGTCATGAGTCTGCTGCACCGTAACAGTAAGGTAAGTTCTATGTTAAAAAAGGGCAATGTTACCGGTTCGGTTGAGTGGGATGGAAAGGACCCTGGTTACTTAACGCTTAGAAATATACCGCGCAGTGTAAAGGTTGCAAAGGGCGATTCTGTGGTTACCAGCAACTATTCCGCAAATTTTCCATCTCAAATTATGGTAGGCACTGTTGATGGAATTGCCGCAGACCCCAGCAGCAATTCTTACACCATAAAACTTAAAACTGCAACTAACTTTTATAATGTACAATACGTAAATGTGGTAAAAAATGTGCAGTGGTACGAACAGCGAAAGCTGGAAGCCGCACCTGTAAAAAATCAATAATGAGTCAACTGGTAAAAAATATTCTTCGGTTCATCTGCTTTATTTTACTGCAGGTGTATATATTGAACCAGATTCCGCCGCTTCACCAGTTTGTTACACCCTATTTATATTTTTTGTTTATACTCTGGCTTCCCTTTTCATCCTCGCGGTTTACGTTGCTGATTTTAGCCTTTTTTTTAGGACTGGCACTTGATTATTTTATGGGAATGCCCGGTTTACATTCGGCGCCTTGTGTTCTTATTGCCTATTTGCGGCCATTCTTAATAAACCTGCTTATTTCGCAGGAAGGGGCCGAATTGAACTATGCCGAACCATCTATAAAAAGCCTTGGATGGGCGCCATATAGTCTGTATATTTTAGTGTTTACCTTTATACATAATTTTTACCTTGTATTGCTTGAATGGTTACAATTTGGAAACTTTATCTATTTTTTGGGGAAAGTGATCGCAACCACCGGAATCAGCCTGTTATTAATTTTTATAACTGAAATGTTGTTTTTCAGAAAACAAAAATTCAGGACAAATACGGCATTGTAACGGTAAATGAAACGTTTTATATAAACATGAATACTTATTGTTTAAAATCGGCGTTTTGAAACACGGTTCTTTTAGCTATGAAAACCGACAATTATTATCCTTATTTTTTTGAAAGTAAAACAGCCGAATTATTTTAGAATGCAACAAATTAGAATTATTATTATGCTTATTGGGTTTGCTTTTTGGTCAGGAGCAGGCAAAACGCAGGTAATACCAGTAGATAGTGTGCAGGATTACTTAGGCAAAAATGTTACTGTTTATGGCCGTGTGGTAGAAGCTTCTTTTAATTATGCAAAAAAGAAAGATACCAGCGTTTTTAAAATGAACGATGTGGCCACGGGTAAGACTTTAAGCCTGATTATAACGCCCGAAGTAAGAGCAACTTTCGGTTACCGTCCCGAAAACGTATTGCTTAATAAACTGGTATATATTAATGGTGTGCCTCAAAAGAACGATCTCCTTTTGCAAATGCAGATTAGCGGGCCGTTTGATATTAGTTTCAGCCCCGAACGATTTTCGGAAAAATCCAATGAAACTGCTATTCAGCAATTGCCCGCCGACGTAATTAGAATAATGATTCAGGCAGATGAGGTTAACAAGAAAAG
This sequence comes from Chitinophagales bacterium, assembly GCA_038204535.1. Lineage (GTDB taxonomy): Bacteria > Bacteroidota > Bacteroidia > Chitinophagales > Chitinophagaceae > Segetibacter. Next base: position 19,539 of record JBBRCW010000030.1, read on the forward strand.
TGTGATCGAAGTTAAAGGATCTGCCAAAAGGGAATACCCAAATAAAGCCGATAAGCCGGAAGGGCAAAAATCGATTAATACCGCTGAGGCCGAAAAAATGACTGCAAATAATCCCAGCCTTAAAAAGGAGATCAAAGAGGAAGAAACACCTAGGGAAGCCCTAAACAAAGCTGAAGAAGCTAAGAAAGTTGAACAAAAAAGGGCAAATGAATTAGCGGCACAAGCCCAAAAGGATGAAGAGTCAAAAAAAGAGGCGCTTCGTAAGGAAGAGGAATACAAGGCAGCGATGAAGAAAGCTACAGAGATCTCCGCGCAAATTAGAAAAGAAGAGGAGGATACCAAAAAAGCGGAATTGGCAGCAAAGATTAAAAAAAATGAAGAAGCTGCTAAAGACTCCCTTCGCCAGGAAGAAGAACTTAGAAAAACAGAACAAAAAAAGAAAGATGTTCTGGCAGAAAAAACAAAAGATGATGAAGCAGCAATAAAAGAGGCACTTCGTAAGGAAGAAGAATACAAAGAGGCGCTAAAAAAATCGGCGGAAATTGCTGCCAAAAACAGAAAAGAAGAAGAAGCCAGGAAAGAAGCATTGGAAGTGCAACTAAAAAAGGAGGAAGAGGCAAAAAATGAGGCGCTCCGTAAAGCAGCCGAACAGCAAAAGGAAGATGATTTAGCTGCACAGCCGAAGAAAAACGAAGAAGCAAAAAAGGCGGAAGCAATTAATGAGAAAGCTAATGAAAAGATGACTTCTCAAGGGGAGGCTAGAAATAATTTAAATACAAAAAGCAATAATCAGTCTGTGAAGGCCGCAGATAAAAACGACGACCTTGTTGGTAAAGAAATTATCTTAAAAACCGGTGTGAGTTTAAAAGGCGGTCCCGGAGGATTTTTTTTAACGATCGGGTCATTTACAAAAGGCGAAATTGTAAAAATTATTAGTTGCAGTTTTGATTGGTGCAAAATAGCTCTTGCAAAACCACTTAAAGGAAAAAACATTGAAGGCTATGTGAAAGCCGATAAACTCCTTTAACTCAAAAGACCATTACGATTGGCCATTTTTATCCTCAATCATCCGCATATTTTTAGCGTCCTGCAAAAAGTCTGATGCAAAAATAAATTCATTCAGGCGCTCGTCTTTGCTGTATATGATCTGCTCCTTGCTTCCTTCCCATTGTTTTACTCCCTGGTACATATACACAATATGGTCGCCAATTTCCATGACACTATTCATATCGTGCGTATTAATAACGGTCGTTATATCATATTCTGTTGTAAGGTCTTTTATTAGTTTATCAATCACCAGCGAAGTTTGTGGGTCGAGGCCCGAATTGGGCTCATCGCAAAACAAATATTGGGGATTTAAAACGATTGCACGGGCAATACCCACCCTTTTCTTCATGCCCCCGCTTATTTCTGCCGGAAATTTTTTGTTGGCGTCTTTAAGATTTACCCGATCCAGTACTTCATTTACCTTCTTAACTTTTTCGCGGTGCCGCATATCCGAAAACATGTCGAGCGAAAATTTAATGTTGTCGGCTACCGTCATACTGTCAAATAGAGCAGAGCCCTGAAAAAGCATTCCGATCTTTTGGCGCAAATGTTTTCTTTCTTCAACTGTTATTTCGGTAAGGCTGGTGCCATCAAATAAAACCCGGCCTGAATCTGGCGCAAAAAGACCGACAATACATTTCATGAGTACGGTTTTGCCGCTGCCGCTACTGCCTATGATGAGGTTACATTTGCCGGTGCCAAATTCAAGGTTAACATCCTGCAATATGACCTTTTCGCCAAAACTCTTTTTTAAATGTTTTACTTCAATCATTTATTATGCAATTATAATAGTAATGCTGCCAAAGCATAGTCGGCAATCAATATTAAGATACAGCTAACTACTACCGATGTTGTGCTTGACCGGCCAATTTCAAGCGCACCGCCGGTAACATTATAGCCAAAATAAGCTGGCACACTGCTTAATATAAAGGCAAAGGTGTAGGCTTTTGACAAAGCAAAAAACACGTTGTAAGCATCAAAATTTTGCCTTAAGCCAATATCAAAAATATCGGTGGCTAAAATACCAGACATCGAGCCTGCCATTCTTCCGCCCCAGATAGCTAAAACGGCAGATAGCACAATTAGTAAAGGAACCATAAGAAGCGACGCTATTATTTTAGGTGCCACCAGGTAAGCCTTGGTATTAATACCCATAATTTCAAGGGCATCTATTTGCTCGCTGATACGCATATTGCCGAGTTCGCTGGCAATTTTACTGCCAACCACTCCCGCCAACACAATGCTCAATACCGTTGGCGATAATTCAAGTATTACGCTATCTCTAACAATTTGGGCAATAGTGGCCTGGGGCACCAGGGGGCTAACAAGTTGGTAGGCTGTCTGTACAGTTGTTACCGCTCCTAAAAAAAGCGAAATAATTATAACAATGGGCAAAGAGCCAATGCCTATTTCCACACATTGATGCATGAATTCTTTCCAATACATTTTTGCGTTTTCGGGTCGCGTAAACATACCCTTTAACATAAGCAGGTACTGGCCAAACTTTGTAAAAAACCTCATTTTGTTTTGTTGCGTTTTATATTATGATCCTTTCCTTAAGACAGGCAATTTAAAATAAATACCTTTTGTAAAGATTACCGCTAAATATTTAGAAAACCTTAGAACCTGTAAGGATTTGAAAGCGCATATTGGAACCTTTTTATCCGTTGTACACTTCGTGTTTGCTTCTTGTGTTTCTTGCGACCAAAATAAGATCACAAATGCCATTAAAGGTTTTAAGTGCATAAAAAGAACATAAAGATTATTTTACTTTCTGTCCTTAGACAATTTCTTAGTAATAAATTTGATTGCTCCGTGTGTTATTCATTTATCAGGTCTTTTCTTTTTCGTTTCCACCAGCTTGTTTTTCTTACTTCAATCCTTGTATCAAATGTACTTTTCATTTGGGCATCAACCACGGCAATTAAAGCCATGTTTACAATGCTTCTTACACTGCTACCCAATTGTAAAATATGTACAGGCTTCTTCAGGCCTAACAAAATCGGGCCAATAGCATCGGCGCCGCCTACCTCTTTTAAAAGGTTATAGGCAACGTTGCCTGCGGCAAGGTTTGGAAAAATAAGGGTGTTTACGTCCTGATCAACCAGTTCGCTGAAAGGATAATTATCTTTTAATATTTCTTTATTAAGGGCCATGCTCGCCTGCATTTCTCCATCAACTATAATATTGGGATTGCGTTGTTTTACAATTTCCCTGGCTTTGGCTACTAATTGAGCCTCGGGCGACGTACTGCTGCCGAAGTTTGAATAGCTGAGCATGGCAATGCGGGGAACCACATTAAATTGCCTTACCTCTTTATCCACCAGTAATGTTATATCAGCCAATTCTTCGGCTGTTGGGTTAAAGTTGATGGTTGTATCGGCCATAAACAGGGGTCCGCGTTTAGTAATCAACAGGTACATGCCGGCAATTTTATTAACGCCTGGTTCGGTGCCTATAACCTGCAGTGCCGGCCTGATTGTTTCCGCGTAATTCTTTGTCAGCCCCGAGATCATGGCATCGGCGTCGCCGGTTTCAACCATCATACAACCAAAATAGTTGCGGTCGCGCATTTGCTTTTTACTTTCGTAATTATTGACCCCCTTGCGCTGGCGTTTCTTAAAGAATAAAGTGGAATATAAATTTCGTTTTTCTTCCATTTCATCACTTCGCGGATCCAGAATTGGAATATCAGAAACGTCAATGTTATTTTCCTCGGCTATCCTGGTTATTTTTTCAACATTGCCCAGCAAAATGGGATAGCATATCCCTTCGTCGTAACCAATTTGAGCGGCCTTTAAGATTTTTAAATTGTCTGCTTCTGCAAATACAACGCGTTTGGGGTTACTCCTCGCTTTACTGCTGATGACCCTCATCAACTGGTTATCCAGTCCCAACCGCTTATTTAAATCGTTTACATATGCAGTCCAGTCGGTTATGGGGCTTTGCGCCACACCACTTTCCATGGCTGCTTTTGCAACCGCTGGGGCAACTGCCGAAAGTAACCTGGGATCAAGCGGTTTAGGAATGATATAGGTGGGGCCAAAAGTGATGGTCTTATCGTTATAAGCCAGGTTTACAATTTCCGGAACGGGTGTTTTTGCCAGTTCTGCCAATGCTTTTACTGCGGCCAGTTTCATGGCCTCATTTATTTTTGTAGCTCTTACATCTAATGCGCCTCTAAAAATATAAGGGAAGCCCAAAACGTTGTTTACCTGGTTGGGAAAATCGGTTCGGCCGGTAGCCATTATAATATCTTTACGCGCAGCGGTGGCAACATCATAGGTAATCTCCGGGTTAGGATTGGCCATGGCAAATACAATGGGGTTTTTAGCCATGGATTTAACCATATCGGCAGTTACCACATTTCCGACGCTCAATCCCAGAAAAACATCTGCATCTTTCATTGCGGTTATCAAAGTATAATCGGGCGAGCTAACCGCTAATTTTTTCTTTATTTCATCCAGGTCGGTTCGGCCGGTATGTAAAACACCGTCTTTATCCAAAACAATAAAATTTTCATAACGGGCTCCAAGCGCGATGTATAATTTAATACAGGCCATGGCTGCAGCGCCTGCGCCGTTCACCACTATTTTAACTTTGTCTATTTTCTTTTTTTGCAACTCAAGAGCATTTAGCATTGCCGCGCTGCTAATGATGGCTGTACCATGCTGATCATCGTGCATGACCGGTATCTTCAGCCTTTCTTTTAGTTTGGTCTCTATTTCAAAACACTCCGGGGCCTTAATGTCTTCCAGGTTAATGCCGCCAAACGTTGGTTCAAGAGCAGCTACAATATCTACAAACTTATCGGGGTCTGTTTCGTTTATTTCAATATCAAAAACATCAATATCAGCAAATATTTTAAATAACACTGCCTTGCCTTCCATTACCGGTGTGCTGGCTTCGGGTCCAATATTCCCTAATCCCAACACCGCTGTACCATTGCTTATAACGCCTACCAGGTTTCCTTTGGCGGTGTACTTGTAAGCGTCTTCTTTATTCTTTTCTATTTCCAGGCATGGCTCGGCAACGCCGGGGCTATAAGCCAGCGAAAGGTCACGCTGTGTTTTGGCTTCTTTGGTGGGGGTAACCTCAATTTTTCCCGGGCGTCCGTTTGAGTGGTAGTCTAACGCTTCTCTTCGTCTTAAGTCTTTTTGCATAAGCTGGTTAAAGGGTGCAAAATACAACAATTGATAAAAGGTGGAATTTAATTGCGATTAAGAGCTATTGCCGCGAGGATTGAATTTTGTGACGGTTGGTCAGTGTAGCCCTCGTCTTTTGAACAGGTATGTTCTACCGCTAATTTTCGTTCTTAAACAAGTGTATTGCTTAACTATAATTTCCTTTTATCACCCAATAGACTGTTTTATCCCTGATAGTTGCCATTTGTAACAGGTACTTTACCGTTTGTGAATTCAAACTATCCGTTTGTCCTTATAGGCGATTAACAATATGTTGGCAACCATTTATCTTTATGTGGAATTAAACAGAGCATCGCTCTACTTTTAAAATGAACCATCATTTCGAATTTCTTTTAGCCCGTTGCCGCCAGAGAGTTAAGCCACCCGAGGTTTTTTAATTCCCCCCCTTTTCGATTCGCTGAATCTAATTTCTGTTGCTTTTATTGAGCTTCGTCATCTGTTATTATCGGCAGGTGCTGGTTGAACAATAGGCAACACATCACCCTTTTACTTTTTTTTAGATGAAACCTATTTTGGTAGTTATACTGGCGGCCGCTGTTTTTATGATACCGATGCATAATACGATAACAAAACGATCGGTGGTTAATGAAAAACCGGTAAAGCCTATGCCATTAAAGCAAAAGATTTTTATACTGAAAGCCGCAAAAAAAATGAGTGGCTTTTTATCTGAAAACGATGAAAATTTTTTGCACGAAGACCTGTTCTTCTTTAGATGGTAAACGAACGTTTGAGCATTTGAAAATTATCTGATATTAGTTTTGGCCGCAAGAAGGGTAGTGCTGAAACCCAGCAGGGCAATTAATGCAAACGACCACCGAAGGCTGGCGGCCTCTGCTATAAAACCTATAGTGGGTGGCCCCAAAAGAAACCCAATAAAACCAATAGTTGAAACGGCTGCAAGCGATGCACCCGGCGACATGGAACCCGATTTGCCGGCAGCGCTGTAAACCAATGGCACCACCGAAGAAACGCCGAGGCCCACCAGCAAAAATCCTGCGGTGGCAATAATCAGGGTGGGAAAAATGATCGCAAGCAAAAGGCCGGCGGCAATTAAAATTCCGCTCATTTGCAAAAGCTGTTTTTTGCCAATCCGTGTTGCAAGCCAATCGCCAATAAACCTGCCACCGGCCATGGTACCCATAAAAGCAGCATATCCCACGGTGGTGTATTGAGCAGGTGCTTTTACCACTTTTTGAAAATAGACACCGCTCCAGTCAAACATGGTGCCCTCGCAGACCATACACCCAAAAGCCATTAATCCTAAAAATAACAGCGCCTTATCGGGCATTACAAAAATGGGTTGGTTTTTATTGCCGATATCGGCGCGCAGGGTGTGCTTGTTTACCATGAAACCCAGTAATAGAACCAGGCAAAAAATTATCGTAAAATGATAAAGGGTATTGACCTGCAATGATACCAGGGCGGTTCCAAATAATGCACCGGTAAAGCCGGCCAAACTCCAAACTCCGTGAAACGAAGCCATGATGGATCGGCCGTATTTAACCTCTACCCCAACAGCTTGCGTGTTGACCGAAATATTAAAAAGATTACCTAACAAACCAAAAAAGAACAACACGATTACCAGTGTAAGAGTAGTGTTTACCGCTCCTATTGCCACTAAAATTAATGGGTACGCTACCGATGCAATTTGTAAAACCATCCGGCTGCTGAATTTTCCCACAAGCCAGCCCGATAAAGGAAGGCTGGCCATTAAACCCACAGGCAAAGCAAATAGTACAGAGCCAAGGCCGGCATCAGATAAATGTAAATGAGTTTTTATGTCGGGTATGCGGCATGCCCAACTTGCGAAAGTAATACCCGCGATAAAAAAGTAAGTGCTCACGGCAATGCGATGGGTACGAATAGCGGGAAGTGATATTGAAAGGTTCATTTTTTACATGATGTTGATGCCAAGGGCATGGTAAGCCGAAAAAATTTCACCGTCTTGTGCGGCCTCGGTAATAATGGTTTCCACATTGGTAATATCGCAAATATGGTATGGTTCGGCAGTGCCTATCTTGTTGTGCGTGGTAACTGCAATTACCCGGCTGGCCGATGATACCATCACTCTTTTTACTTCGGATTCTTCAAGGTCGGGCCCGGTAATGCCAAATTCTTCATGAATGCTACATATACCGGTAAAATAAATATCGGCCCGTATGGTTTTGAATAAACGGATTGCTTCCATGCCGGTGGTAATCCTCGACGATTTAAATACTTTCCCTCCCGCCAGAATGACCTCAGCCGATGGGTGGTCAACCAGCAATGCCGCAACCGGAATATTGTTTGTAACGATGGTCACCTGCAGGTCGCGGGGCAGCATGGCGGCCATAGTATAAGTGGTGGTGCCGCCATCCAGCAAAATTACCTGGCCGGGTTTAAGCAGGCCAATGGCTTTTTCAGCAATAATTTTTTTATCGTTCTCCGATACATGTATTCGGTCTTTAAATGCATGAACGGGTGCGTTGGGCGAATGCGGTATTGCGCCTCCCCGTACCCGGGTTAACCGGTTGGTGCGCGATAATTCTTCAATGTCTCTCCTCACGGTATCTTCCGAAACATCAAGCTCGGCACTCAGTTGAGACAGGGTAACTTTACGGTTACTTTCCAGTTTTTGAAGAATATGATCAAAGCGCTCCTCCTTCAACATGTTGCAATAATTTTTACAAAGAAAGCTAAAAATTGCAATTTATTGCAAAAGATTGCACAATTTAGCAGAACAATTTGCAACTATGAAAAGATTGATCATTGATATGGACAATGTAATGGCCGACGTTTCCGCCCAGTTTCAACGTTGGTACACCCGCGAAACCGGCATTATAATAGACCCGGCCACCCTGATAGGTGTTCCCGAGCCTGAGGCTTTTCCAGATAAGGATATGGCGTGGAAGTTTTTATTCACTCCCGGTTTTTTTAGGGAAATACCCGTAATGAAAGATGCCCAAAAAGTAATGGAAGCATTAAATAAGCGCTACGACGTTTTTGTAGTTTCGTCGGCGCTGGAGTTTCCGCAATCGCTGCCCGAAAAATTTGCCTGGCTGCAGGATCATTTCCCGTTTATATCGTGGAAGCAAATCGTTTTTTGCGGCAGCAAGAATGTGATTAAGGGAGACTATATGATAGACGACTACCTGAAAAACCTTGATTATTTTGATGGTGAAAAACTGTTGTACACTGCCCCGCACAACCAGTTATTGCAAGGCCACAACCGCGTAAACAATTGGCAGGAAGTAGCGGACCTGTTATTAGATTAGCAAAATACACCCGGTTGATTTTATTGCTTTCATCAAGTTTTGGGGGCGTCAATTCAGTTATCTTTGCGCGCTGAAAAAAGAATTGTGTAACCGGCATTAGGCCAATTGGTCAGCATCGTTGCGTCGCACACTTCGGCAGAAAGAATACGCCGGGCAAGTTTACAGCTAATAATCCCCAGGTATTTTTCTGTTTTTGTTATCAAACCAAATACCTTTTTAAAAAGATGTATCGTACGCATACCTGTGGCCAGCTAAGAATGGCCGATGTAAACCAACAAGTAACCCTGGCCGGATGGGTGCAGACCGTTCGTAAATTTGGCTCTATAACTTTTGTTGACCTGCGCGATCGTTATGGCATTACCCAGTTGTTGTTTAATGAAACCCTGAATAGTTTACTGGATCAGCAACCCCTGGGCCGCGAATTTGTGATACAGGCTACGGGTACAGTGAACGAACGCAGTAATAAAAATGCCAATATTGCAACCGGCGATGTTGAGTTGCTGGTAAGCGAATACAAAATATTAAACCGGTCTGCCGTGCCGCCGTTTACCATACAGGATGATACCGATGGCGGTGATGATCTTAGGATGAAATACCGGTTTTTGGACCTGCGCCGCAATGCGGTAAAGAAAAATCTTGAGCTAAGGTATGCCGTTAATCGCTCGGCCCGTAACTACCTGCACCAGCAGGGTTTTATGGATATTGAAACGCCCTTCTTAATAAAATCGACCCCAGAAGGCGCCCGTGATTTTGTAGTGCCCAGCCGAATGAATGCCGGCGAATTTTACGCATTGCCTCAAAGCCCGCAAACCTTTAAACAATTGCTGATGGTGAGCGGCTACGATCGGTATTACCAGATTGTAAAATGCTTTAGAGACGAAGACCTGCGTGCCGATCGTCAGCCGGAGTTTACACAAATAGACTGCGAAATGGCCTTTGTTGAGCAGGAAGATATTTTGAACATGTTCGAAGGATTGATTAAAGCCATTTTTAAAGATGTAAAAGGCATCGACTATTCAGAGAAAGTGGAACGCACTACCTGGGAAGATGCTATGTGGACGTATGGAATTGACAAGCCCGATATTCGTTTTGGAATGCAACTTGCAAACCTGAAAGTACCCTCCACTGTCTTTCTATCCAAACAAGAAATTGTCCTCAACTCCCCCCTTCGGGGGGCCGGGGGGGCTTTCCCTGTTTTCGACAACGCAGAAACTGTTATCGCCCTTGCAATACCAGGTGCCGCCGAATATACACGCAAGCAAATAGATGAACTGACCGATTGGGTAAGGCGTCCGCAAATTGGTATGCAAGGCCTGGTAAATATTAAAGTGAATACCGACGGCACTTTAAAGAGCAGCGTTGATAAGTTTTATAATCAGGAACAATTAAGCGCCTTTGCTGCTTACAGCAATGCCCGGCCCGGCGATCTTATATTGATTTTGGCTGGTAAAGAAGAACGTACCCGTAAGGCAGCCAGCGACCTGCGCATGGAAATGGGCAAACGCCTGGGCCTGCGTAAAGACGATGTTTTTAAATTATTATGGGTAACCGATTTTCCGCTGTTTGAATACGATGAAGAAGGCAACCGCTGGGTAGCCAGGCATCATCCGTTTACCTCGCCAAAACCGTCAGACATCGCTACCATGATCAGTAACAACCCGGTAATTGAGAATGCCGATAAATATCTTGATCATCCTTACGCAAACATAAAGGCCAATGCGTACGATATGGTGTTAAACGGCAACGAGATTGGCGGTGGAAGTATCAGGATTTTTCAGCGCGAATTGCAGGAAAAAATGTTTGCAGCCCTGGGCATGGATAAAGAAGAACAGCAGCATAAATTCGGATTTTTGTTAGGCGCCTTTGAGTATGGTGCACCACCTCATGGTGGTATCGCTTTTGGTTTCGACCGGTTGTGTTCCATCCTGGGCGGCAGCGAAAGCATCCGCGACTTTATTGCTTTTCCAAAAAACAACAGCGGCCGCGATGTAATGATTGATGCGCCAAGCGCCATTGATGCCAAACAATTTGAGGAGTTGCAGATAAAGTTGGATTTAAAATCTTAAATCTAAGATGCAGGTAAAAAGTAAATAAGAAAGGTACCAGTCAGAGCCGTCATCCCGAATTTATTTCGGGATCTCCTGGAAAACAGGCAGACGGCAGCCAGGAGTTACCGGTTCAGGCTCGACATGAGTGTGTCACGATGAAAGTTTGACAAAGGGGGGGTGACCGACTGGTTCGTAAATTATTTCGCCTTTAATTTACCTGGGGCTCCGCGAGTGATTTAATGCGATGAATTCCTGAAGAAAAGACTTTGAAATATTATAATCATTTATGACCTTTTTATATAGAATACTTGGAATAATATTGAATGCGGCGGCTATCTTCCTGGCATTTGTCCTGGTTTTTAGTATCCCGCTTTTAATATCGTCTCCATTAAATTTGCTGTCGGCCTTTATGCTATCGTGCATTGTAATGTATGCCTGGTTCAGCTTTAAGTTTCATAAACTGGTTTTGCAGCAGCAAAAGCCGGTAAAGAAATCACTTCGCGACTGGATACGGGTGAATGGCATTGTATCGCTTATTTATGCCTCGGTTATTATTGCGGGTATGACCATTTTTCTGCAGCAACCTCAAACGCTGGTTGACCAGTTAAAACAAATGGGCATTGACATGCCGCTCAAAAATATTATGTCCATGCTGGTTGTTCTGTTGGTTTTTGGCATTGTTTTGTTTGTGCACGTTTTGTGGACTTTTGCCCTGCTTAAAAAGAATACCACGTATTTTACAGAATGAATTCGCCTTCCGTACCCCTTGCCGAAAGATTGAGGCCGCAATCGCTTGATGACCTTTTCGGGCAGCAACACCTGACCGGAAAAGGCAGCATTTTGCGGACCGCCATCGAAAGCGGTAAGATACCCAGCATGATTTTATGGGGGCCGCCGGGTGTTGGCAAAACCACCATCGCCAATATAATCGCCCATACCCTGCAGGTGCCCTTTTACCAACTAAGCGCTATCAGCAGCGGCGTTAAAGAAGTGAGAGAGGTTATTGAACAGGCAAAGCAACAGCAACGGGTAATCTTGTTTATTGATGAGATACACCGGTTTAATAAAGGCCAGCAGGATGCCTTGCTGGGCGCTGTGGAAAAAGGGATTATAACACTCATCGGCGCCACTACCGAAAACCCCAGTTTCGAAGTAAATTCAGCTTTGTTAAGCCGCTGCCAGGTATATGTTTTAAAATCGCTGGATCAAAGCGAATTGATCGCTCTACTGCAAGACGCCATGG
>JBBRCW010000031.1:0-31180 GCA_038204535.1 Chitinophagales bacterium
ATAAACCTTAACAACATTGTATTTCAAATCTATAAATTATCACTTTCCAGATCCAAAATCAGTTAGAGTTCCTTAAACGAACTGCTCAGCGACACTCAAAAATAACCACTGATACCCGCTATCGACCGCTTTTACCAATACGATTTAAAAACGTGTAACATAATCAAAGCTTAACCGTTCCAATTAGATATTATTCAATCATAAAACGTAAAATTATGAAGTTACTATCAGTACTTTTCTTGTCTCTGGTTAGTATTGCCAGCCAGGCAAGCTGGGAAACCATTAAAGGAAACGGGAACCTGAAAAAAGAAACCCGAAGCGCTACCGGCTACACAGGTATTCAATTACAAGGCTCCATGAACGTGCTGGTAGCTTATGGAAATTCCGGCAATATAAAGGTAGAGGGAGATGAAAACCTGTTGCCATACATCGAAACAGTTGTTGAAAACGGAAATTTAATCATCAAAACAAAGAACAGGGTAAACCTGAAGAGTAAGAATAAGTTGACGATATATACCAGTATGACTCGCCTAACCAGCCTGGTGGTTAGCGGCAGCGGAAATATAAAGGGTGATGGTGGTTTTACCAATAGAGATAAAACCGAAGTGAAAATATCAGGATCGGGAAACATTGCAATGGGAGTGGATTCTTTTAATGAGCTGGATATCGCGATTTCTGGCAGCGGCAATGTTGTTTTAAGTGGAAACAATTGCAATAATATAAGCGCCGCAATTAGTGGCAGCGGAAATATAGATTGCAGCGATTTTAAAACAAACGATGTTTTTGCCAAGGTAAGCGGCAGCGGGGATATCAGGGTAAATTCATCGCAAAGTATAGATGCCAAAATAAGCGGCAGCGGAAACATTTACTACAAAGGTGCTGCCACCAAACTAAATTTAAAATCTTCGGGTAGCGGAAAAATTCTAAAGGCCTGATATTATTTTAAGTTTTAGGGTCGTAGTAAAGCCGGTCATTCTGATAGAATGCCCGGCTTTTTTCTGTTTTTGAATGAGGTCGCAATATTATTGCCTGCTTCACCTGCTTTATTACCTTTGCGGCAAATATGGGTATTTAACAAAAAGCCCTTTATAACTATATCATTCAATTTTTTTCATGGAAATTACTGTATCTACCGCTCAGCAACTTCGTTTAACTCCGGGTGAATTTGACCATATAAAGGAGATAATGGGGCGGACTCCCAATTTTACGGAGTTGTGCGCCTATAGCGTTATGTGGAGCGAACACTGCAGCTATAAAAACTCTATTAAATGGCTGAAGACACTTCCGCGGACCGGCAAGAAAATGCTGGTGGCCGCCGGCGAAGAAAACGCAGGTTTAATGGATATTGGCGATGGATGGGGCGTAGTTTTTAAAATAGAAAGTCATAATCACCCCAGCGCCATAGAGCCTTTTCAGGGGGCTGCAACAGGGGTAGGAGGAATTCATCGGGATATTTTCACCATGGGCGCCCGGCCAATCGCCACCTTAAACAGTTTACGTTTTGGAAACTTAAAGGAAGCTAAAACCCAGCACCTGGTTTCAGGCGTTGTACATGGTATTGGCCATTACGGAAATTGCTTTGGTGTGCCCACCGTAGGCGGCGAAGCTTATTTTGAACAGAAATACCATACCAATCCCCTGGTAAATGCCATGAGCGTGGGTATAGTTAGAAATGGCGAAACAGTCAGTGCTACAGCCGAAGGGGTGGGTAACCCGGTTTTTATTGTGGGAAGCGCAACTGGTAAAGATGGAATGGGCGGTGCATCGTTTGCTTCGGCCGATATTACTGCCGATAGCGTGGAGGAATTGCCGGCAGTGCAGGTGGGAGACCCTTTCCAGGAAAAAAAGCTGCTTGAGGCATGCCTTGAAATTGTTACAACCGGCGGTGTGGTTGGAATGCAGGACATGGGTGCAGCAGGCATTATTTGTTCTACCGCGGAAATGAGTGCCAAAGGGGGCGTAGGAATGGAGATCCATTTAGAAAAAGTGCCCACCCGCCAGCAAAATATGAAAGCCTGGGAACTACTCTTAAGCGAAAGCCAGGAAAGAATGCTGGTAGTTATAGAAAAAGGAAAGGAAGAAAGCGTTTTAAAAATATTTGATAAGTGGGATTTGCCTTGTATGCAGATCGGTACCGTTACCGATACCGGCAATTTGCAATTTTATATGGATGGAGAGCTTGAAGCGGTTTTAAATGCAGAAAGCCTGGTGCTGGGTGGCGGGGCCCCGCAAAACGACCGCGATTATAAGGAGCCAGCATATTTTGAAAAGGTAAAAGCATTTGACGCGTCGTCTATTGCAGAGCCGACTGATATCAAAGAAATTGCCAAACAATTGGTTCAGTTGCCCAACATCGCCAGTAAACGATGGATATATACCCAATACGACAGCATGGTGGGAGCCGCTAATGCCAGTACCAATGCGCCCAGCGATGCCAGTATAGTTTTGGCAAAGGGAACCGGAAAGGCTCTTGCTATTACGGTAGATTGTAACAGTCGTTATGTGTTTGCCGACCCTTATAAAGGTGGTATGATAGCAGTTGCCGAAGCTGCCCGTAATATTGTTTGCAGTGGTGGCGAACCGCTGGGTATTACCAACTGCTTAAATTTTGGTAATCCTTTTGATCCGGAAGTATATTACCAGTTTGTATATGCCGTAAAAGGTATGGGCGATGCCTGCAGAAAATTTGATACACCGGTTACAGGCGGTAACGTAAGTTTTTATAATCAAAATCCCGATGGCGCTGTTTATCCGACACCAACCATCGGTATGGTAGGTGTTTTAGAGGAAATGGATAACCGCATGACCATGGACTTTAAACAGGCAGGCGATATTATTTATTTGATAGGACAAAGCCGCAACGACATTTATTCATCTGAATACCTTCATAAACTAAAAGGCGTAGAATTTTCACCCGCGCCTTATTTTGATCTGGATGAGGAATTTGAATTTCAGCTGGCGGTAAAGAAATTAATTCTGCAAAAACTGGTAAGCAGTGTGCACGACATTAGCGAAGGCGGGTTGATTACCACGCTGCTTGAATGCGGCTTTAACCGCGATCTCGGTTTTGATGTTCAGCAAACTGCCAATGAAATTAGAAAAGATGCTTATTGGTTTGGCGAAGCACAGAGCAGGGCAGTAATTTCTACTTCGCTAAAACAAGCCGAACAACTGACAGCGGTACTCGATCAACTAAAAATTCCTTATGAGTACCTGGGCATTGTAACCAGCGGCAACATAGACATGCAGGGCGATTATTGGGGAAAGATAACCGAATGGAAAGAGTTGTATGACACGGCGATTGAAAAGATGATGCAGTAAGGAAGAACTGGAAATCACAAAAGCGTTCTTTCAAAATTTTGATAACAAGTGAAATTGTATTTTTAGGTAATGAACCTGGCAGAAAATAAAATTGAGGCAATAAAGGATTATTTCAAATCACAACCGGTTTTGAAAGCTTACTTATTTGGTTCGTATGTTCGGGGAAATGCTGATTACCAAAGCGATATTGATATATTGGTTGACCTCGATTACGATCAAAAAATAGGCCTTCAATTTATTCAAATGAAGTTAGACCTTGAAAAACTGTTGGACCTCCGTGTTGACCTGGTTTCTTCAAACGGAATTTCAAAATATATAAGACCAATTGTCGAAAAAGAAAAGCGCCTGATTTATGCGAAGTGATTTAGGAGATGAGTTTAGACTTAAACATATATTAGACGCTATTGACGAGGTGGAGACTTATATAAAAGATGTCAATTTTTCTGATTTTATTAATAACTCCATGATTCGATTTGCCTGCATTAAGCAATTAGAGATAATTGGAGAGGCTGCTAATCATATATCCGAAAGTCTTAAGGCAAAGTTTGCAGTAATCGAATGGGCACAAATTGTTGGTATGCGCAACATATTTGTCCATGAATACTTTGGCATAGACAGCAGCTTAGTTTGGGAGATTATTAAAAACGACATGGTCAATCTTAAAGTCAGGATTCGAATGGTCATGGAAACCGATTTTCCTAATCGGGCTGATTAGAGATTGAAATAATAAATTCATCAAAACAAATCATACATCATTAAATGCCTAACGAAACAGACTCAAAGGCTATCATTGTTACCGGTGCGGCTGGTTTTATTGGCAGCTGTATGGTGCAATTCTTGAACGAAAAAGGTTACCAAAATCTTTTGCTGGTGGATGATTTTGGGGCAGAAGAAAAGCGAAAAAACTGGGAGGGCAAACAATATGAGGCCATTATTGAAAGGCAAAGTCTGTTTGTGTGGCTGGAAACCCATCAGCCCGCTATTAGTTGCGTTATTCATTTGGGCGCCCGTACCGACACTACCGAGTTTGACTATGCCATACACCAGGAGTTGAACGTGGATTATTCAAAATCCATCTGGCATTATTGCACTAAAATCCAGGTTCCGCTTATCTATGCTTCTTCTGCCGCTACCTATGGCGATGGAGAACTGGGCTATAACGATGATCATGAGGTGGTAAGTAAACTTCAGCCTTTAAACCCTTACGGCATCAGTAAAAACGAATTTGATAAATGGGCGCTTCAGCAAACGGAGCAGCCGCCCTATTGGGCCGGGTTAAAGTTTTTTAACGTGTATGGTCCCAACGAAAGCCATAAAAACCGAATGGCTAGTGTAATTTTTCATTCGTTTAACCAAATACAATCCAATGGCTTTGTTAAGCTTTTTAAAAGCCATAAAGAGGGATTTGAAGACGGCCGGCAGTTACGCGATTTTGTATATGTGAAAGACGTGGTGAATGTGATGTATTGGTTGTTTGAAACCTTTACCGATGCTGAAAAAACGCAAAGTTTTCAATCGGGTCTTTACAACCTGGGTACTGGCAAAGCAAGAAGTTTTGAAGACCTGGTAAAAGCCACCTTTGCCGGATTGGACAAAGACGCAAAAATCGAATTTATTGATATGCCGCTCGACATCAGGGATAAATATCAATATTTTACTGAAGCCAATATGGAGAAACTGCGCGATGCGGGTTATGAGCAGCCATTTTATAGTTTGGAAGAGGGGGTAGGCGACTATGTGCGCACCTACTTGGCAAAGGATAAAATGTATTAATTTTAGAAAAAGTACGGTTATGACAGTAATTATTGATAAAAAGCTTTCAAAAAAAGATACCAGGGCATTATTAGAAAAATTAAAAAAGAAACCAAAATTATTTGACGCAAGGAAATATTTTGGAAAAGCAACTGTTGTAGGGGACCCCCTTGAAATACAAAAGCAAATGAGACATGAGTGATTATTTGCTTTTTCCAGATACCAATCGCTATAACCAATAATTTGCCTTTAGTGTCGGCCGACAAAGGATTTTCGAAAATCAAGGAACTTCAACTCATTAATTTCATTCCATCTATCTGAACACAATGAATTCAAAAAAAATTGCCATCATTGGTGGCGGTAACTTGGGAACGGCTATAGCCGAGGGTTTGATCGGCAGCAATTTTATTTCACCCGCTGATATTATGGTAACAAAAAGAAATACGTCCACTCTATCAGATTTAATGGAAAAGGGGGTTGGAGTTTCAGATAATAATATTGACGCGGTTCGCTTTGCCAACGTAATAATATTGGCTGTAAAGCCTTTCCAGGTAAAGGAAATTTTGCTTTCTATAAAAGATGAGTTAGTGGAAGGCAAACATTCGCTGGTTTCGGTGGTTACAGGGGTATTTATTAATGATTTGGATGGTATAATCGAAAAGCGCATCCCCGTATTTAGAGCCATGCCAAATACCGCAATAGCCATTAGCCAAAGTATGACCTGTATTTGCCATCAGCATGCCAGCAACGATGATATTTTTTTTGTGTCTGCCATGTTCGACCAATTGGGCAAATCTGTAACGATTGATGAAAAACTGATGGATGCCTCTACTGTTTTAGGTGCCTGCGGAACTGCCTTCGCCATGCGTTACATCCGGGCAAACATTCAGGGTGGAATTGAGATTGGCTTTGATGCTGCAACCGCCTCAGTAATTGCTGCCCAAACGGTAAAAGGAGCGGCCGAATTGTTACTGCAAAGACATACCCATCCTGAGCAGGAGATTGATAAGGTAACTACCCCTAAAGGCTGTACTATAGCCGGTTTAAACGAAATGGAACATCGGGGTTTTAGTTCTTCGTTAATTCGTGGATTAGTGGCGAGCTACAAAAAGATTACGAGCGGAATGTAAAAACAATCACGGGCCATAATTTTACGCTGTCCATTAATAAACTTCGCCATTCGTCAAATCCAATTGATATGGTTTTGTATTGATATTGTAGGTAGTTCTTTTATTTTGGCTGCCAACTCCGCCAGCGGCCAGGCCAAGCAATAACACATTTTCTACTTTAATACGTCTGCGCCTGGTTATTTGCTTGGCGCCAAATAAATTAAAAGTATTGCCAGATCGTTGTAGCTGATAGTAATTGTCAGCCATTTTCATATACGCATTTTTCCCGTCACTATATCCCCAGACATTTCGTGCCGGAAATTCTTTTCCTTCATTATCTTTTACAAAAATCATATCGCCGAGCGATCCATTTTGCAGGTCGTAATTCTTATAAAACGGGTTGTTATTTTTAAATTCTTCAAATGTATTGTACACACCTTTTGCCAACGCATCATCTTTTAGAACGCGGAAAACAAACGGCTCTTTATTAAATTTTTCAATTTGCTGCCGGCTAATCGGCTTTTTCCCCTTTGCTAATTTTTCGGGATGTAAAATGAGTTCGTTTACTATCTTCTTTAAGATGTTTTTTGTATGCTCCTCTACAGTGGTTGGGTAAATGGATGGGAGAAAATCATAAAATTCAGCACGGCTGATTGCATAGTATTCATTATCAAAATTTGTATAAGCCTCAATCTTAACAATGATCCCTTTTGTCCACGAAGGTTCGGTTTCTTCATCTTTTGTTGTGTCGATGGAAGGGGAGGCCCAGAATTTTCTGATGCACAGTAATAATGCTGGCGTTTCATTTCCTAATGATTGAAATGCATATTTCTTTTGATAGAAATTTGTGGCATAACCTGAAAGGCCGTTTTCGAAGTTCAGCTTAAAATTTCGTTTAAGCGATCCTTCATAGAAACCAATAAACGATGTATCGGCCCGCGCATCTATTACTTCTATGTTTTTAAAAGGAAGGTTTTCCTGAGCAAAGGACTCTTTTTTAGCCCCAATTTTTTCCACCGCCATTTTTTCAAACTTATTAGCCTCATCAGGGCCAGGTTGGCAAAAAGAAGCGTTGAAGCAAATTAAACAAGTAAAGGAGGCGAGAAAAATTTTAGAAAGCATTCAGGTTAGAAATTAATATTTAGCGGACGATTACTGCGTGTGATCTATCCTGTTTTTATTTTGTCGTGCGAATTTATCGCATAGCAATTAATAACTATTTAAAATAAATTTTATTGCATTCTTGCCTTTAAAAATGCGATGGTTTTTTCATGGGCATCTTCTTTGGCTTCTTTATTAAAACCTGGATTGCTGGGGTTGGCAAAACCGTGGCCTGCATCGTACTTATTGGCGATAAGTGTTTTACCAGCGCTGGCCATGTCTTTTTCGAACTGGTTAACCATTTCGGGCGATGGGCCCCTGTCTTTGTTTCCAAAAAATCCTATGATATCGCCATTAATCATTTTAAGTTTTTCTAAATTGGTTTCGGGCCTGCCATAAAACATAACCCCGCCTGCGCCCTGTTTGCCCGCCAAAATACTTGCCTGTAAACTCCACATTCCACCAAAACACCAACCAATGGTATAAATTTTTGCTTTGGGTCCGGCGTATGCAATGGCGCCCTTAATAATGTTTTCTAATCGCTCGTTCTTAACGGCTTGCACATATTTCATGGCGCTGTCGGCACCCCTGGCAACTTTACCATCGTACAGATCAAGCGCAATTACATGTGCATTGCCCAGTTCTTTGGCCAGTGTTTCGGCCTCTTCTTTTATATAATCGTTCAAACCGTACCACTCATGTATAACAAAAAGGTAGTTATCAGTTTTTACGTTGGCAGGTATCTCATAGGCCATGCCCTTTGTTCCATCGGGAGTGGGAAACTCAATTTTTTTACCGGTGGCATTTTCCAAAGTATATGGCAGCGGATCCTGGTGCCAGCTTGCAAATTCGGTTGTGCTGGCTAAAAGCCTGTACTGTTCGCGGATATCCGTATTAAAACAAGCGACATAACAATCCGCAGTCAAAACTTTGGCATCGGTTGATTTTAGATGATTACTCAGCAACCCTGCGGTTAAAAAGACGGCGATAATCAAGACAAAGATATTTTTCATTAATCTGTAATTTTTTTGAAATTAACATTTTTGGATAGGTTTAGTTAATAAATATTTTCAGTTTTTTTTGCCACAATTATTTGCTGTAGGTTTGTGCGACCTCTGAGACGTAAATCTGCATTTTTCTCCGCAGGTCAATACCGAAAAATTAAATAAAGCATTGGAAAAGCCGTAATGAGTTTCGTCTCTTGCCGCTGATTTATTTCAGGTTTAGATACGGCAGTGTGTATTTGCTTGTCGCATTTTTTTACGGTTCTCATTTAGCTGAGTATGGATATACCGTAAAGTGAGTTCCGATTAATCGGAATTAACATAACACAACAATGTTGAATAATGCAAATCGGCAAGCAACAACAAGGAATTTATTAAATTGAATTATACCATAAATAACCATTTATCATGGCCAAGTTTATTTTTGTTACCGGTGGGGTAACCAGCAGTTTAGGTAAGGGCATTATCGCCGCATCGCTGGCAAAATTATTACAGGCAAGGGGCCTGCGGGTAACCATTCAAAAGTTCGATCCTTACATAAATGTAGATCCGGGAACATTAAACCCGTACGAGCATGGCGAATGTTATGTTACCGAAGACGGGGCGGAAACCGATCTTGACCTGGGGCATTACGAACGGTTCTTAAATATTTATACAACGCAGGCCAACAACGTAACTACCGGCCGAATATACCAAACAGTCATAAACAAAGAAAGAGAGGGCGCTTACCTGGGCAAAACCGTTCAGGTAGTTCCGCACATAACCGACGAAATTAAGCGCCGGATGCTTTTGCTGGGCAAAGATGATAAGTACGACGTGGTGCTGACCGAAATTGGCGGAACAGTGGGCGATATAGAGAGTTTGCCCTTTATTGAGGCGGTGAGGCAGTTGCAATGGGAATTGCCTGAAGAGGATTGCCTGGTAGTACACCTGACCTTAATTCCTTACCTGAAAGCGGCCAAAGAACTAAAGACCAAACCCACGCAGCACAGCGTTAAGTTGATGAGTGAAAATGGCGTGCATCCCGACATATTGGTTTGCCGCACAGAGGAACCTTTAAACAACGAAATAAAAAGAAAGATCGCGCAGTTTTGTAACGTAAAACAAGAGGCTGTCATTGAGGCTGCCGATGCTGCAACAATTTACGAGGTTCCGTTACTGATGATGCGCGAAAAGCTGGATCAGATCGTATTAAAGAAATTAAAGATCACTGAATATGCTGAACCCGAATTAACCAAATGGAAAGGGTTTCTGGATAAATTAAAATATCCGAAAAGCAAGGTTACTATAGGCCTGATAGGAAAGTATATTGAACTGCAGGATGCTTATAAGTCCATTTTAGAAAGCTTTATACATGCCGGCGCTATGAACGAGTGTAAGGTGCAGGTAGTGAATGTGCATAGCGAATTTATAACTGGTGAAAATGTAGAGGAGAAGTTACAAGGCCTTGATGGATTACTGGTGGCTCCTGGTTTTGGACATAGAGGCATTGAAGGAAAGATTATAGCTGTACAATATGCCCGCGAAAACGGTTTGCCGTTTTTTGGTATTTGCCTGGGTATGCAAATGGCCGTTATTGAATTTGCCCGCAATGTTTTAGGGCTTGCAGATGCACACAGTACCGAAATGGATGCAAAAACGGCTCACCCGGTTATCAACATGATGGAAGAACAGAAGAAGATGAAAATGATGGGGGGTACCATGCGTTTGGGGACTTATCCATGCGAAATAAAAGAAGGATCGCTGGCATACCAGGTTTATGGCACTCATTCAATTACCGAAAGGCACCGGCACCGTTACGAGTTTAATAACGATTTTACAGAAAAATTTGAGCAGGCAGGTATGGTAATGAGCGGATTTAACCCGGATACCGGGCTGGTAGAAATCATCGAATTGCCTAATCACCCCTACTTTATTGGTGTGCAATACCACCCCGAATTGAAAAGCACTGTCGAAAATCCGGCGCCATTGTTTGTTCATTTTGTTGCGGCAGCTAAGAAATACAATGATCACCGGGAATCTGTGGTAAAGAAACCGGCCCTGCACGGAGAAATGATTTGATTTTTCAAATAATATTTTAAAAAGGTGAAGCGCTAAGGGCTTCACCTTTTTAATTTACACTAACCTGAATTTTGTTACACATATATTGCGATTGTATGATAAGGAAATACTTTTTTCTGAGTGTAAGTCTGTTGATGATTATTTTTTTTGCAGGTGCTCAAAAAATACATTGGTCTAAAGATGGAAATTCATTTTACAATATTGATGGTGGAAATATCATTAAAACGGCATTGCCGGGTTTAAGTACCCAGCCAATCGTTCGTAAAGAAAGCCTGGTTGTTGCCAGAAAAGCGGCTGATTTTGAAATAGAGGATTTTTCACTAACAGAAGATGCAGGAAAAGTATTGATTTTTACGAATGCCAAAAAGGTGTGGCGATACAAGACAAGGGGAGATTATTGGTTTTATAATGCTGCTGATAAACAGATAAAAAGGCTTGGTAAAGGCAGACCGAAATCGTCACTAATGTTTGCTAAATTCTCTCCCGATGGCAACAAGGTGGCTTACGTAAGCGAATACAATTTGTTTACAGAAGACCTGGCTACAGGAAAAATTACACAGTTAACTACTGATGGAAATAGAAAACTGATCAATGGAACATTTGATTGGGCTTATGAAGAAGAGTTTTTTTGTCGCGACGGTTTTAGATGGAGCCCTGACAGCAAGATGATAGCCTACTGGCAAATAAATGCCAGAAATGTAAAGGATTACCTGATGATCAATAATACTGACTCTGTTTATCCCACCGTTGTTCCGGTAGAATATCCGTCTGCCGGCGAACAGCCCTCGCCATTTAAGATTGGCGTGGTAAATATTGGTACAGCTAAAACAAAATGGATGAGCATACCTACTGACCCCATTTTACAATCGTATTTGCCACGGATGGAATGGGCGGCCAATAATAATGAACTCATTGTTCAGCATTTAAACCGGCTTCAAAACCAAAGCGATTTATTGATATGTAACACTGCCACAGGAGCAGCAAGAACCATTTATTCCGAAATAGATAAAGCCTGGATAGACATCTTACCCTCGTGGGATGAGGATTATTCTTATGGGGGCTGGGACTGGCTAAATAATGGAAAGGAGTTTATGTGGGCCAGCGAAAAAGATGGCTGGCGGCATTTATATCGTGTAAGCCGGGATGGTAAAGCCGAAACACTAATAACCAATGGCGAGTATGATGTAATAGATATTTGCGCCGTTGATGAAGCGGGCGGCTATGTATATTTTATAGCTTCACCTGAAAATGCCACCGAACAATATTTATACCGCACCTTACTTACCGGCAAGGCGAAAGCTGAAAAGTTGTCGCCCGATGGCCAGCGTGGAACGCACAAGTATGATGTATCGCCCGCCGGAAGCTTTGCATTGCATACGTTTAGCAACTATTTTACACCCTATGCCACAGATTGGGTATCGCTGTTGGATCATAAATCTTTGAGTGGCGACCATGTGGCCAAAGAAGTGAGAAATGCCGATCCATCGTCAAAAAATGTCCGGTTTTTTACGATTACCACTTCCGATAAAGTTTCTATGGATGCATTTATGGTTCTTCCGCAAAAATTCGACTCCACAAAAAAATACCCCATCGTTTTTTATGTTTATACCGAACCAGCCGGACAAACTGTTGTAAACAGGTGGGGTATCGATAGAAACCAGTTGTACAACGGTAATATGGCGGCCGATGGATATATCTATGTTTCAATTGATAATCGCGGTACACCATCTCCTAAAGGAGCCGCCTGGCGCAAAATTATCTATAGAAAAATAGGACAATTGAATATTAATGACCAGGCTTCGGCAGCTTCTGAAGTTTTAAAGCGGCCTTATGTGGATAAAGATAGAGTGGCCGTTTGGGGCTGGAGCGGTGGTGGTTCAGCCACACTGAATTTAATGTTCCAATACCCTGAAATTTATAAAACCGGCATTTCTATTGCCGCTGTTGGTAATCAGTTGACATACGACAATATTTACCAGGAGCGGTTTATGGGTCTGCCACAGCAAAATCTGCAGGATTTTGTGAATGGTTCCCCTATTACCTATGCAAAAAATTTAAAAGGCAATCTCTTGTATATACATGGTACCGGCGATGACAATGTACATTACAATAATGCCGAAATGTTGGTGAACGAGCTGATTAAGTATAACAGGCAGTTCCAATTTATGCCTTATCCCAACCGTACGCATAGTATTTCTGAAGGAGAGGGTACGTTTAAACATTTATCCACTTTGTATACGGAGTATTTGAGAAAAAACTGTCCTCCGGGAGGCAGGTAGATTTTATAATAGTTGGGCCGGTGGGTATTCAGGCGCGGGAGGCCAAATTAAATTTTGGGCAGTTACAAAAGAAAACTATAGTTCTTCAACAATAAACAGGGCATTATTATTAAGATCGTAAAATCCAAATTCGTGGGCAAAGCGGTATAATCCGAAACCACGCGATTAGATAACCCGATTTGAAGATCTGTTTTCGCATTTAGCAGAAATAGAGGCAAAAATAAGCGTAATCCATGTTGTCGGTATTATCCGTGTGCTTTAATTTTTCATGATAAGATGTTTCCGCTCAACAGTGCAGATCGATTCTAGTTTTCCTGCTTCGTTAGCATGTCTTTTTTCAATGTTTCCCAAAACCCGTCAAACGATGCATTGGAGGTGGACCATTTTGTAAGCTGGTCTTTCATTTTTTGTTGGCGTTCATCTTTACTAACCTCAAAAAAATGATGAATAAAGGCTTCGTCGTTTTGTTTTGCCAACTGGTTGTATAGCTCTTTCAGGTCCCGCTCTTTTAACTGGTTGCTTTGGGCGATTTCTTTCTCCATTTCTTCCCGCAATTTCACTTTCTCGTCATAAGTGCCCGAGGGGATCATAGTTTTTGCCAAGACGGGCATTAGTTCAATCAGCATCAAAATTATTACGATCAGGTAGTACCTGGTTAGCAGCGCCTGGTTATTTTTTACCAGGTTGCTTAACGCTTCAATCCGGGTAAGGAAGCCATCATTTAGAAAGCCGGCAAATACCTGGTTTTCCCTTTTTATTTCGGCGTCAATTTTCGAAAGGTTGCTGTCAATTTCATTAATGCCGGGTTGTTTCATCGCCGATAACAAGCGGTAGTCTTCATCCAGCCTTTCGTATTCGTTCTTCTTAGCAATGGCAATATTTTTAATACCCACCTTGCCGCTGCCGCCGGTTCCGTCAATTTCCTGAACATAGGCTTGCCTTGCTGCTGCTACCTCCGCATATTTATCCATCAACTGCAATTGCAGGCTCGCCTTTTTTTCGGTCAGGTCTCTTTTTTGGGAATTGTACAATGAGTCGAGTTCGGCTTGTTTAATTTTTTTTCTCTTTTCATTATCCAGCGACGACTGCAGTTTAATTTCTTTGTCGAACATAAATAGAATAGCGGGCTGGGCCATAAATGTACCCAGCGTAAGGGCAAGCAAACTTCGCAGCAATAAAGGGGCAACCTTCTTCTTATTAAATTTATTGATACCTTTTATTAATGCGCGGTCTATGGTTAAGATGATGAAACCCATAAAAAGCCCTAATAAAACAGATAAAACAATGTTACTGGTAATGGTCGTCCAAAAGTAGGTCCATGCAAGGGTAGCAAACGACCAGGTTCCCAGCACCATACTTCCAATAATGCGGTAACGGTTTCTGTCAACTACGCAATCCACCAGTAATTCCCTTTCCGCGGTGCTTAACCACCACAAAAAACCATCAAACCAGGTTAGTATGTAGCTTTCTCTTTGCGAAAGGGAGGAAATGCTTTCACTCATAATAAAAAATTAAGCGATAAAATATAGGTGGTTGAAGTGTGGGCCCTTTCTAAAAGCAAAGTAAAGTAACTGGTTAATTACTTCTTAAGTGGATGCTGAGCGTCATTTAAAGCTATTTTAACGGAAATAATCATAAATAAACGGCCATAGCCCGAAAAAGAAATTGAAGCCTGTTAAACCAACTACGTAAAAAAGCGGCTTATTATTATCTATTACCAATTAATTAGACCATTAGATTGGCCTGTTACAATTCCAAAGTTCCAATTCTTCAAATCCCTACCTTTGCCGCTCAATTTTTTTCGAAGTTATGAAGACAGACAAGAATACGGTGATTGGTTTTGTGCTTTTGGGGGTGTTGTTTATGGCCTATTTTTGGTTTACAAGCAATCAGCAGCAAGCTATGTTAAAAGAACAAAGACTTGCCGAAGATTCAATAGCTAAAGTTAAAGCGCTGACCACCATTCCTGTGGATACCGTTGCTTTACGCGTTGATTCGCTTCGCCGTGATTCTATTGGCAGGTTGGCTGCTGCCGGTAAATTTGACTCAGCTGCAACTGGAACCGAACAATTTATTACAGTTGAAAACCCTTTGATGAAAGTGGTTTTTACCAATAAAGGTGGCCAGGTTAAAAGCGTTCAGCTTAAAAAATATCAGTCAAAAGATAGCTCCGATGTAATAATGGCGGGTTCAGCTTTCGATAATCTGTCTTATAATATTAATACTTCTCCAAACCAGTCAGCCTCAACAGGCTCTTTGTTTTTCAAGC
The DNA here is from genome assembly GCA_038204535.1 of Chitinophagales bacterium. Lineage (GTDB taxonomy): Bacteria > Bacteroidota > Bacteroidia > Chitinophagales > Chitinophagaceae > Segetibacter. The sequence goes on from JBBRCW010000031.1 coordinate 14,897, forward strand.
CAGGGGAACTGGTTAAAAATAGTGATGGCACCCAGACGATCAATTTTTCGATCGCTACCCGCGATGGAGAAAGTATTACACATCAATATACTGTCAGACCTGATAAATACATGGTTGGTTTTAATATATTGTTGAATGGTGCTGATAAACTATTGACCCAAAATACTTTAAACGTTAATTGGCAGGTTTCTGCAGATTTACATCAAAGGGATGTTGAATACGAGCGTCAGCAATCAAGGCTTTGTTTTGTTGAAGGTGATGATTACGATTTTGAACACGCAGCCGGTGGCGCCAGTAAATCGTTCGAAAAACCGGTGAAATGGATTTCGCTCAAACAGCAATTTTTTAATTCTACACTAATAGCAAAAAATAATTTTAGTTCAGGCGAAATGACAGTGGTCGTACCGAAAGACTCTTCTAACATTGTGGGCAAAGCAACCGCAAATATGAAATTGCAGGTTCCTGCCGCGAGTGCTGCGGTCATTGACCTGGAGCTGTATTATGGACCTAATGAATATAATTCGCTGAAAAAATATGATCTGCAACTCGAAAACATTGTTGATCTTGGTTCTGGAGTATTTTCTTTCGTAAAGTATATAAACCGGTACATTATTATGCCGGTGTTTGACTTCTTTGCAAAATTCATTAGTAATTATGGATGGGTAATCGCTCTGCTAACTCTGTTTATTCGTGTTGTAACCTCGCCGTTAACCTATACCAGTTATTTGAGTGGTGCAAAAATGAAGGTCCTTCGTCCCGAGCTTGATGTTGTAAAAAAGAAATTTGGCGATGATCAGCAGGGTTTTGCTGTGGAACAAATGAAATTATTTAGAGAAGCCGGCGTAAATCCCTTGGGAGGATGTATTCCGGCGGTACTTCAAATTCCTATATTCTTTGCGCTATACAGCTTCTTTAACTCCGAGATAGCGTTGAGGGGCCAAAGCTTTTTATGGGCAAAAGATCTTTCATCATACGATGTTATTGCCCAGCTTCCGTTTTCCATTCCATTAGGTTTTGGCGATCACGTTAGTTTATTTACCATCACAGCCGTAATAACCAGTTTCCTGATTTCCATTTATAATATGAGCATGACACCGGATCAGAACAATCCGATGTTGAAGTACATGCCTTATATTTTCCCTTTTGTATTGCTGTTTATTTTTAACAGGCTGCCATCGGCCTTAACCTGGTACTACACCGTTTCTAACCTCATTACTTTAATTTTGCAGTTTGTAATTCAGAACTATATTATCGATCACGATAAAATTTTGGCCAAAATGCATGAAACCAGGAAAAAGCCAAAAGAGAAATCTAAATGGGCTCAGCGTTATGAGCAAATGGTAGAATCGCAGAAAAAAGTGCAGGACCTAAAACAACGTAATCAACCAGGCAAAAAGTAGTTAATAATATTGTAAATCAACGGCCTGTGCATTTGCATAGGCCATTTTGTTAACTGTGGCATAGTATTGCATTCATTATAAAAAAAGGTTATGAAAAAAGTTCTATTCATTACAGGGTTTCTTTCTATTGTAATTGGCGCATCATTAAGCGCACAAAAAGCACGGATCGTTTCAGAATGCACCATCGTTTATAATTTATCAGTAGAAAATGGTGGTTCGTCTCCTGAGCTCATTAAATCATTAGAAGGGGCATCAAAAATTGTATATATAAAAGGAACAAAAAGCCGGAGCGACCTGGTAAGCCCGAGTTATACATTCTCGATTATTAACGACACTAAGAAGGATACAACGGTTATTTTACGTGACCTGGGCAGCAGCAAGTATATCTCGTTTCTGGATGATAGTAAAAGGAGAGAAAAAAATCAAAAATTTGAAGGCATCACTTTTGAGCCAACTGCCGATACGAAAACTATCCTGGGTTATGATTGTAAAAAGGTGGTAGCCAGGTTAAAGGATGGAACCAGTTACAATGTTTATTATACTGAAGCAATCATCCCTTCTAATAGGGAATACGAATACCAGTTTAAAGATCTGCCGGGCCTTGCCTTAGAATATGAAACGGATTCTGACGACGGAAAAGTGAAATATAAATATGTGGCCGAAAAAATAACGCTTGCTCCGGTATTAGCCGCAAAATTCGATCTTCCAAAAAGCGGTTACAGGGTTTTATAAGGCTTATTTGAATACTGCATTAATCCTTTGGCCTTCTTTAATTGGGTGCCTTTCCCAAAGATATATACCTGACAAGGGATAAAAAAGTTAATAGGATTTTTTTGAACCAAGCTGAAGTTCTACTTTGAAGCTTATGTTGCGTCGCACTCTTCAACTTTTTTTTCATAATCGGGCATACCGAAAAGTCACTAATTTATCCCTTGCAAAGTATAGTTCTATAACCTAAAATTGGTTTAGGACAGCAGCAGCCCGGATTAAGGTTTGAATTACGATACGGAGATATCGACAGATCTTAGGCCATACATTTTAAACTGTACCCTATTTTTTTACCTGATATTTACCTGACCGGCTATTATATCAAAGATTTTTTAAGCTACGACCGTCTTGTTTTATTAAAAAGGGAGGTGTTTGGATGAGATAATTCCGATTATTCAGCGGAATTAATTCCTAAACGTGTGTTAACAAATAAAAGAATTTGGCTGGGTTAACGAAAACAAGATTAAAATTATCTGACAGTTGGCGGAACCGGGGTCTTAAATTTTGGGATGGTGACCGTATGCTTATATGGATAAATATAAGTGGTATTTCCCTTTTCAAAACGCATTATTGAATTGTACGTAGTTGACTTGTCATCTTTCTGAACGACAAAGTTTTCTGTTCCTTTGTATTGATAACCAGCTCTTAGTGAAAAAGGAGCAGCGCTTTTATAGAAATTCTTATTAAAATTCTTCAGCGAATATTTATTTTTTGAACTTTCTTCGCTGGAACCGGTAAATGAACCCAAAGCAATTTGAGTAGCCCCTATAAATAGCAGAACTATCAAAAATTTTCTAAATTGTATGGAATTGCTGTAAACCATTTGAGTAAAATTAAGCAATTTATAAATATTAACAACACTTTATTCTATTATAGAACGTATAATTATCAAAAAAGTTATGTGAGAAGTTGTTTTTTTTTATACGGTTCCCTAACTTTCCTTAACTAATAGGTAAAATGAGCGAAAATTACTACAGAGAGGATAAAGAGGAAATGCGCGAACTGTTAAATCAGTATGAGAATTTAAAGTCTGGTCGGCAACATACTTTCTTAGAAGAAGATGCGTTTGAACGGATAATTGACCATTTCGACGAAAAAGATCAATTGGCTCGTGCCGTAGAAGCCGCCGAAATCGGTATTGAGCAATTTCCCTATTCTTCTGTTTTAATGATCAAATTGGCCGACCTGTTTTTGGCAGGCAGAAAATATAGTGAGGCGCTCGAAATTCTTGAAAAAGCTGAATTATTTGATAGCAACGATATCAATCTTTATATACTTAAAACTGATGCCTACCTGGCATTAGATCAGCAACTAAAAGCAGTTGAATTACTTGAAGCGGCCCTGCAGCAATTTGATGGAGACGAAAGAATTGAATTGCTTTTTGAACTGGCCGATGTTTATGACGACTACGAAGAATTTGACAAAGTTTTTGATTGTCTGAAATTGATATTGGAAGATGATCCCACAAACGAGGAAGCATTGTATAAAATTTGTTTTTGGACTGATTTTACGGGCCGAAACGAAGAAAGTATCCAGCTGCATACCAATATAATTAATGAATTTCCTTATAGCGAGCTTGGCTGGTTTAACCTGGGCGCTGCCTACCAGGGTGTCAAATTGTACGAAAAGGCCATTGATGCTTATTTATATGCCGTAACCATCGACGAAAAATTTGATTACGCCTACCGTAATATGGGTGATGCTTATTTAAGACTACGAAAATTTAAAGAAGCCATTGAGGTGCTTGAACGGGTATTGGAATTGTCGAGGCCCGAAGATGTGATTTATGAGGCTATTGGCCATTGTTACCACAAACTGGGCAATTTTGCGCAGGCACGTTTTCATTACAAAAAGGCGTCTCACCTTAATCCTGAAGACAGCAAGTTGCACTATAAAATGGCCTTAACCTACATAAATGAGGAACAATGGGAAAGCGCCATAAAGCATTTAGAAAATGCTTTGAGAATACAAAAATTGTCACCTGAGTATAATCTTGCAATGGGTGAGTGTAAAATGAACCTGCTTCAATACAAAGAAGCCATACAATATTTTGGTTATGTAGTAAGGTCGCGGCCCAAAAGTGTATCAGGTTGGGATGCCTTGATCAGGTGCCTTTTTAAAGCCGAATATTTTGAGGAAGCGACAGAACAGTGCTTAGCTGCTTTAAAGGTTACCGAGGGTAAACCGCTGTTTGTTTTTTATTTGAGTGCAGCGCTGTTTGCAAGTAAAAAAACAAAAGAAGCCCTGCTTCAATTAGAGCGGGCTATGAGTAATTCGCCCAGGCAGGTTAAAAAATTTATTGACCTATATCCCGCGATATTGCAAAACCCGCAAGTGGTTGATATTATTGCCCGGTATAAGAAAGTAAAAAAAATATAGCCCCTGCTGCCAACAATATCAGTTTTAGGATAGTAACATGAAAGAGGCCATTAACTGTATTTTGCGAACTTCCGCATCAACTTTCCTTTATAACCAGCGTTCTTAAATCTTAGTATTGCGGTTGCCAATTCATCTGCAATACCTACTTTTGCGCCTCAAAAAAGTTGTAGACATTTATTAAATGTCTGAAAAATATATTTTATTATGGCAAATACATCCGACATCAGCCGCGGCATGATCCTTAAATTGGACGGATCATTATACACAGTAATTGAATTTGGTCAAAACAAGACAGCGCGTGCTGCTGCAAAGTTTTGGGCAAAATTAAAAGGTCTCGATAACAATCGCAGCATTGAACATACCTGGAATAGCGGAGACACCGTTTACCCTGTCAGAGTTGAAAAGAAACCTTTCCAATTCTTATACAAAGATGAAAGCGGCTATAATTTTATGGATAACGAAACTTTTGAACAAATATCGCTGGCTGAGACAATGATAGATGCGCCACAGTTTTTACAAGACGGGCAGGAAGTGGCAGTATTGATCAATACCGAAACAGAATTACCCATGAACGTTGAATTGCCTGATAAAATCGTAATGAAAGTTACCTATAGCGAGCCAGGCGTAAAAGGCGATACGGCTACCCGAACATTAAAACCGGCAACAGTTGAAAGCGGTGCAACAGTTATGGTTCCGCTTTTTGTAAACGAAGGAGAGTTGATACGCGTTAATACCAAGAGCGGCGAATATGTAGAGCGCGTAAAAGAATAATTATTGTATTTTGAGATAAGAAAAAGCATCCTGTGTCGGGGTGCTTTTTTGTTTTACTACAGTTGACAAATGGGGTGATGCTATACATTCATTTCAATTACTTTCATTACAGATGATCATTACTCATCATCCTCGTCGAAAAGCCTGTTGAGTTTAATATTGGATATAGGTGCAACCACCAGCGCAAACTTTTCTACCGTTACATAACTGGTATCTAATCCAAAGCCTTTTTCTTCTGAAAGGCTCAGGTCTTTTAGCCAGAAATGTGTCTTCATAATAATTCTTTCATAAAAAGGCAGTTCATTGTCCTGGCTCAGGTATTTTTCCATTACCACAAACTGAAAGTCGCCCACAATATTGTTACGTTCAAGACTCTCATACCGGCTGGTGATGTTTACTTCTTTATTTTCTACCAGGTCGCGTACCACCTGCCTGAACATCAGGTTAATTCTGGGTTGCACCCTAAAACCCAGCCTGAATTCTACCCTGATAATATCGTTTGGTATAATGTGTTTAACCGAGTAATCGCTGGTGTAAGGGTCATCAACGGTATCTACATGAATAAACCAGTAGATGTCGGCCCGCTTTGGTTTTCGGTTTAAAATGGAATAAATTATTTTATGCTCTATTTCCGCCGGATTATTAGCGCTGGTCATATACACAAGGTGCGTGGCATACTTGCCCACTGATTTATCTGTGCTTAATTCCTGTATCTGGCTAATGTAATGTTCAAGCCTGACAAATTCAACGTACCGGTTCTTAATTTTCCGGCTTCTGAACCAGACATACATTACCGCAAAAAGGCCTCCGCCCACAACAAGGGTCACATAACCGCCGTGTGGAAATTTGTCGAGGTTGGCAATCAAAAAAGAAGCCTCAATGGTAAAATAGGTTACCAGGAAAAGATAGATGAGCGATTTTCTTGTTCGGTGCAGCACCAAAAAATTGGCAAATAAAATAGTGGTTGCAATCATACACATGGTGATTGCCAAACCATACGCAGCCTCCATATTGCTGGATTTTTTAAAATAAAGCACTATACCGGCACATCCCAAAAATAAAATTGTATTGATAGCGGGAACGTATAGCTGCCCTTTTGCTTCCGAAGGATATTTAATACGCATCTTAGGCCAAAGATTTAAGCGTATCGCTTCACTTATTAAAGTAAACGATCCGCTGATCAATGCCTGGCTGGCGATGATTGCGGCGCTGGTGGCAATCATAATACCGGCAATAAGAAACCATGAAGGCATAATTCCATAAAAGGGATTAAAGCCGTCGGTAATCATTTGGGTACTGATCATTTTTCCATTGTATTTGGAAATTAACCATGCGCCCTGCCCCAGGTAGTTTAATATAAGACAGGTCTTAACAAAGATCCATGAAATGCGGATGTTGCTTTTTCCGCAATGGCCAAGATCAGAATAAAGGGCTTCGGCACCGGTTGTACATAGAAAAACAGCGCCTAAAATCCAGAACCCGTGTGGATAGGTTAGCAGGAGTTTTAAGCCATAATAAGGGTTGAATGCTTTAAAAATATGCAGGTCATCTAAGAAGTGTGCAGACCCCAATACCGCCAGCATTACAAACCATAGAGACATTAACGGCCCGAATAATTTGCCAATGGATGCCGTGCCAAATTGCTGTACGAAAAAGAGCAGAAAGATAATGACCAGCACAATTACGACTATTACATTATCGGTTATGGAACCCAGGACTTCTATGTTTCTCAAGCCTTCAATAGCCGATGTAACCGAAATAGGAGGGGTGATCATTCCATCAGCCAGCAAGGCTGCACCGCCGATCATCGCCGGAAAAACCAGCCATTTTTTTCTTCTTCTCACCAAAGCAAATAAAGAGAATATTCCGCCTTCGCCCTTGTTGTCGGCCTGCAGGGTGAGCATAACATATTTTACAGTGGTTTGAAGCGTAAGAGTCCAGATGATGCACGACAAACTGCCTATGATCAGATTTTCGGTAATGGTTTTTCCATGAATTATAGCATTTAAAACATATAGTGGTGAGGTGCCGATGTCGCCGTAAATAATACCTAATGCTATAATTAAACCCGCGTAGGATAATTTGTTGCTACTGCCGCTCATGGAAAGAGAAAAATTTATTTGATATTGCTGACCGCGTTAAAGGGTGTAAAGGTAATTGCAATTCAACGTTAATAATGATGCATTTCTTTAGAGAGAAAATTTTGGCCGGCAGTGGTTTTGTCTATATTGTAAATCCAGGCCTGCTAATTTGACGGGCATATACACTTTCAACAAATGCATATGCAGCCAGCAGAAAACCAGTGTATCTTTATCAACATTTTTTTTATTTTAGTAGTATTGCCAGATTCTTTGCAGGTTTAAGCACTATTTTGTTAAAATTAGCTACTTTGCCTGCCGTTTCATTCTAAAAACTGCTTTTACAATCTCAAACCGAAAAAATCGATTGTATGGATTTTAAACAAATACAGGAACTTATAAAAATTATCAACAAGAGTAATATTGGTGAAATCAGTGTTGAAGAGAAAGACTTCAAGATCACCATACGGCAAAAGGAAGATGCCGCTCCTGTGTCTGCGACTCCTGCTCCTATGGCCTATTACGCTGCTCCCCAGCACGCGCCGGAAGCAGGAGGCCTGGCATTGTCGTTGCCCGCAACAGGGCAGCCTACCATTCCGCCTACAACGGAAAACAAACCTGCTGATAACCTGGTAACTGTAAAAAGTCCTATGATCGGAACTTTTTACCGTAGCTCAACGCCCGACAAGCCGCCTTTTGTAAATGTGGGGGATGACATAACTGTGGGTAAACCGGTGTGCATTATCGAAGCCATGAAGTTGTTTAACGAAATTGAAAGCGAGGTTAGCGGAAAAATTGTAAAAGTACTGGTTGACGATGCAAGCCCTGTAGAATTTGACCAGCCTTTATTTTTAGTTGATCCATCTTAACAACAGGCAGAAAGAAATGGCAGCGGGCAGAACAAATGCTGCTGCAGAATTATTTTTGTTACCCGTTACTCACATTCTGATACTAAGCTAAATGATGTTTAAAAAAATATTAATAGCCAATCGTGGCGAGATTGCTTTACGTGTTATAAGAACCTGTCGCGAAATGGGGATAAAGACCGTAGCCGTTTACAGCACTGCTGATAAAGACAGCCTGCATGTAAAATTTGCAGATGAAGCGGTTTGTATTGGTAAACCCGCCAGTGTTGATTCTTATTTGAACATTCCGCACATAATGGCCGCTGCCGAAATAACCAATGCCGATGCAATACATCCCGGCTATGGGTTTTTAGCAGAGAATGCTAAGTTTAGCCAGATATGCCAGGACCATGGAATTAAGTTTATAGGACCCACCCCCGATATGATCAATAAAATGGGGGATAAAATTTCTGCCAAAGAAACCATGATAAAAGCCGGGGTGCCGGTTGTACCAGGCGGCGAAGGCTTATTGGAAAGTGTTAAAGAGGCCAAAAGCCTGGCGAAAATTGTTGGTTACCCGGTAATATTAAAGGCTACAGCAGGTGGCGGTGGTAAGGGCATGCGGGTAGTTTGGGAGGAATCGGAGATAGAAAAAGCTTACATCAACGCTAAAGCAGAAGCTGCGGCATCGTTTAAAAACGATGGAATATATATGGAGAAATTTGTAGAGGAGCCGCGCCATATAGAAATACAAATTGCAGGCGACCAATATGGCAATGTATCACACCTGAGCGAAAGGGATTGCTCTATTCAACGCAGACACCAAAAACTGGTTGAAGAAAGCCCTTCGCCATTTATGACTCCTGAACTGCGCGATAAAATGGGAGAAGCGGCTATAAAAGCAGCCAGCGCAATTAATTACGAAAGTGTAGGAACTGTAGAATTTTTGGTGGATAAACACCGAAACTTCTATTTTATGGAAATGAACACGCGTATTCAGGTAGAGCATTGCGTAACCGAAGAAGTGATCAATTTCGACTTAATAAAAGAGCAGATTAAAATTGCTATGGGCGAAAGGATTAGCGGCAAAAATTATGAGCCGCAGATGCACGCCATCGAATGCCGGATAAATGCTGAAGATCCTTATCACGACTTTAGGCCAAGCCCTGGAAAAATCACCGTTTTGCATCAACCGGGCGGCCATGGTGTGCGGGTAGATAGCCATGTGTACGCTGGTTACGTTATTCCGCCCTATTACGACAGTATGATCGGCAAGCTGATAACTACCGCGCAAACACGCGAAGAGGCCATTAACACCATGTACAGGGCCTTAAGCGAGTATGTTATAGAAGGTATTAAGACCACTATACCATTCCATTTGCAGTTAATGCAAAACGAGGATTTTAGAAAAGGAAATTTTACAACTAAGTTTTTAGAAAGTTTTGTACTGGTTTAATTTTAAACAGGCTGAAAAAAAGACTGCCGGCTGTTTTTGCCGGCTTTTTTTTTGGTCAGAAGTTTGAGTCAAATTAAGCCACCAATGCAAGAATGGACAAAATAGATCAGACCGCCTTTTGAATTCGCTGTTAGCTGAGTACGCGCCCTTAAACATTGGTAACGCGGTTTATGGCAGCATCTAACGCATATTCAAATAAAGATACCTGGTGTAAAAGATCTTGAATCGCCACATTTTGAATGCTGATAGAGCGTTTCTCATAATAATCTCATATGCAATGCAAATCATCTGCTCCCGCAAACCGTAATTTTCATTCACCTCGTAGATTTTTATTTAGAAGTATCTTGTAGTTAACCGCAAAGACTTTTTTTCTCGTATATGTTGTTACGGGTATTTTTTTTATCTATTCATTTAAACAGATACTATGTCGGCTTCCAAATTTGATATTATCGTAATTGGCGCAGGTTCGGGCGGACTGAGTATTGGGCTTTTTATGGCCAAGGCCGGCTTTAAAGTATTGATGGCGGCCATTTCGGACCATGATATTGGCGGTGACTGTTTAAATGACGGATGTGTACCCAGCAAAGCATTTATACACGTATCCAGGATGGCGCACAATGCCAGGCTTGCTGCCCGGTTTGGTTTGCAGGTGGATGGAAAAATTGATTTAAAGAAAGCAACGGATTATGTTTATGAAAGGCAGGAGGTTATAAGAGCGCATGAGAATGCTAAATGGCTGCAGGAACAAGGGGTAGAAACAGCATTGGGATATGCTCATTTTACAGCCGCAAACGAAATTGAAATAGAGGAAAAAAGGTACGAGGCAAAGAAAATTGTCATAGCAACCGGATCAAAGCCAAGAAAGCTAACTATTGCCGGAGTTGACCATGTAGAAAAGTATTTTGATAACGAAAATATTTTTGAGCAGGAGGTTTTACCAAAACGATTGCTGGTTATTGGCGGCGGACCAATCGGCATTGAAATAGCCCAGGCTATGAGCCGCCTGGGCAGCGAAATTACTGTGATTCAAAAGGCTAAGAATTTGTTGCCGCATGATGATGTGGCCGTCAGCGGCATCCTTCGTACCCAGTTAGAAAAAGAGGGTTTGAAAATTTTCACCTCGGCATCAGTAGATCGATTTACTTCGGCAAATGAGGCACAGATAACCATGGGTGACGGCACCCAGGCCACACAAGAATTTGACGCGGTTTTTGCAGGCGTGGGCCGCCAACTGAGCCTTGAAAGTTTGCACCTGGAGCATGCGGATATCAAGGTAAAAGAGGGTAAGATCATAAGAGACAAATACCTGCGAACCACTAATAAAAATGTGTTTGTATGCGGCGACATTGCCGGCGACCTCATGTTTTCTCATGCAGCCGAATTTCATGCCCGAATAATTTTGAACAATCTTTTTTCTCCCTTTAAAAAAGCCCTGAATAACGACCATTTATCGTGGGTTACTTTTACCGATCCTGAAGTGGCCAGTTTTGGGTTAAGCGAAAAGCAGTTAAAAGAAAGAGGCACCATTTACGAAAGATTGGAAGAAGATTTTACCGATGATGACCGTGCGGTAGTGGATGGCTATCAATACGGAAAAATGATATTGTTCATCAGCCCTAATAGCCTGCTTGGTAAACAAAAAATATTGGGCGGCACCATGATCGCACCCAATGCGGGTGAACTAATTCAAGAGTTGATTTTGGCAAACAGCCAGGGCTTATCTATCAACGCCATTTTTAATAAAATATACCCTTACCCGGTAGCCAGCCGCATTAATCAGAAAATTATGCTGACCTACAAATCAAAGGGATTGACAGGCGGAATCAAAAAACTTTTGCAAATAGCCTATAAAATATTCAGCTAATGGAATGGTGGACCAAAGTACAGGAATGGTTTTTAAGCCTGGGCCAAAATTATGGAGTGAACCCCTATATTTTTGGCGCCATTTACGTGGGGGCAATTCCTTTCTTTTTTATTTGCCTTAGCTGGACAATCAAAAGAATGCGTCAAAAAAAGTCGTTTGTGGCGCCGCTGCTGCTAACAGGTTTGTGTTTTGTTTCCGCTTATATATACCTCATAATAGCCGGAAAGAATATACCTGCCTGGGTATATGTTTTTATAGGCTTTATGGTATTATATGGGGTGTATTCAACCTATAGTAAAATAAAGGCTGGCACCGATAAATAGGGATCGATTTAAATCAAAAGAAATATGACAAAGCATTCCTTACTGTTATTCGACGTAAATGAAACGCTGCTGAATATGCAGCCTTTGAAGCAAAGTGTAAATGCATTAATGAAAAATGAACAGGCATTTAAGATCTGGTTCGGTATGCTGCTTCACTATTCGCTGGTTGACAATAGCATCGGGCTGTATCACGATTTTTCTGAGATAGCAAAAGATACTATAGACATGGCTGCATACTCGCTGGGAACATCCATCACCAGTAATCAAAAATCGGAAACACTTTCGCTGATACGAAAATTACCTGCCTATAGCGATGTCCCCGGTGGCTTACAAAAACTAAAGGATCAGGGATACCGGCTGGCCGCATTAACCAATTCGCCTACTGCCACCATGCTGGCACAACTGGCCTATTCTGATTTAGATCATTTCTTTGAAAAAATGTTGAGCGTTGATGCTGTTAAGCGGTACAAACCGGCCAGGGTAACGTATGAATATGCAGCCAGTCAACTGGGCACATCTTCAGCCGACATAATGATGGTAGCTGCACATGGATGGGACGTGGCTGGAGCACTGGAGGCGGGTATGCAGGCAGCCTTTATTGAACGGGAGGGGAAATCGATTTATAAACTGGCGCAACCGCCCACCATGGTAGCTAAAGACATTGTCGACTTGGCTGAAAAGCTGTCAAACGGATAACGAAAGAAGAATGAAGTGGAAAAATATTACGGTATATGGATTAGGTATTATTGTATTAGTGGCCGTAGTTGCTGATGTGATCCGGTACACTAAATCGGATGCTGAAACGAAAGTGAGCATTGCAAAAGAGATACCTGCCAATGTTGCTTCGTATGATACATTAGTAATGGTGTATAACGCTTATGGCGGTATTTATCCGGGGCTGGCCGATGTTATTCATAAAGAATTTTTTCCCAAATCTTATCTTTGTAATCTTTGTTATTTAGCTTTTGGCACCTTTGGAATGAAACAGGAATGGAAGCATATGCTGGATAGTCTTCCGTTCGAAAAACAAGCGTTGCATAAAGAAAGCTTTGAAAGAAAATTCACTCATGCTGATCTTTCACTGCCGGCCATCTTGCTTATGAAAGAAAACAGCGCGTATGTATTGGTGAGCGCAAACGAAATAAACCAGGTGCATACTTTGCGCGGGCTAAAACTACTGCTGATAAATAATTTGAATAAATTGGAGAGGTGAGCATGCGAGCTACTGATGGTGCCCCTGTTTATGTTATACCAGGTGGCCTTAGCACAAAAAAAATTAATAACCGGAAAGGTTACAGACAGCCAGACCGGCGCTGCAATGAGCGGTGTATCTGTACTAACAGAAAACAAAAAGATCGGAACGGCTTCTAAAGCCGATGGTACCTTTACGCTGTCTGTTGACCAGGCAACAACTACCTTAATTTTAACCTACATTGGTTATTCACCTCAATTGGAACAGTTAGATGGTATAACATCTGTAAATGTTTCTATGAATATAGTTTCAGGTGCAGATAACGAAGTGGTGGTAGTAGGATATGGTACCCGGAAAAAATCGAGCATTACGGGTGCCGTTTCAAAATTTAAAAACGAAAAACTGGATGAAACGCCGTCGGGCCGGTTAGACCAGGCTTTGCAGGGAAAGATAGCTGGCGTTAGGATCCAGAATATTTCTCCTGTGGCAGGCGCAGACCCCAAAGTAACCATCCGGGGTTCTACTTCTATTAACGCAGGCTAAGATCCGTTGGTGGTGGTTGATGGCTACCCGGTACATTTTTGGCTTTTTGACACAAATTCAATTTGTCGCCACTCGTCTTCGTGGAAAAAAGAAAAGGTGTCTGTTTTTTCTTTGAAGTCGGGCAGAGCGTTATTGAGAGTTGGTGTGGTGAATAAGATGTGGTTTGGATTAATGGTTTGAATTTTTGTTGTGTCGTTTTTTGTTGCTTTATCTGTGGTGTTATTATCTCCGCAACCAAAAATTCCGAGCAGTCCTGAAAGAAGTCCCATAAATAGCGTTCGATTTTTCATTGTAATTTTTGCAGTGTCTATCAACTTTGAAGTGTTCAACCGCATTGCTGCTAACGTTGACCGCTTGGCGTTGTGGCGGTATCCCGTGTTCCGTCTGCCGACAACTGAAGCCGATTAAAGATATAATGTTTAATGGTTTTTACTGCTGCTTAATTTATAACATCAAGCTGGAACTGCCGATGAATGGCAAACTGCTGCTGATTGCTCAAACGTCCTGCCGCAATAATGCCAAACCGAGTGTTGAGCGTAGTCCTTTTCCCCAACTATAGCTTGTTGATTTCACTTTCAGAAAGTCCTGTTAGTTTAATGATGTCATCTGTTGATAGTCCCATTTGTTTTGCTGATTTTGCTACTTCTAATTTACCTTCTAATTTACCTTCTAATTTACCTTCCACTTTACCATCATCAAAAGCAGTATCAATAACACCTTTCAAGTCTCTATATATTTTCAAACTATTTTCGTAAGTATCCAATTCGGATTGGTCTAATTTGGCAAGTTCTGCTTTTTTAAAAGCTTGCATAAAAACATCGTCTTGAAAGATTGTCGGTATAGTCTGAAAGTCTTCCAAATATTTAATGAAATATAACCATTTGTCCAACCGTGTTTTCAATTCCGCTTCTTTCTGCTTAAAATTGGGCATTTCAAGATAGATGTAAGTCAGCTTATCGTAGAAGGTCTTGCTATTTTGATTTTTTAGCATAATAGTGTGGACTACTTCACTTTTCTCTGGTTCATTTTCGTAGTCGTCAAATGTAAAATCCAGGATACCAACACAATAAACAGCTTTCAGGTTATAATTCCAATCGCCCTTTTCACCTTGTTCCCTAATAGGAAATGTTGAATAATAAATCGTTCTTTCCTTAAAGTAATTTTGTTTGGCTTTTTGAAGTTCTACAATAAACTTTTCACCCTGCTCGTTTTCACAATATATGTCGTAAATAGCCTTTCTGTCAGCTTCTGATTGTCCTAATTGCTCTGTATTTTTAAAAGTAAGGTCGATGATTTTGTTTTGTTGAGGTAGAAGCGCATTTAGAAAATCAAGCAAAAGAGGCTTACTTGCTTCTTCTCCAAAGATTTTTTTAAATCCAAAGTCGGTAAAGGGATTTATATATTTTGCCTTCATATTGTTATTTGTATAGGTTAGGCAAATTACTGAATTCTTGTGGGTTTCTCATGAAGTTATCAGATTGAAGATGTTACGCAGCATTACACCCAACGTTTTGTATTGCCGATGGTGGGGAAATAGAATTCCTTCCGCCGGGACAACCGCTGCCGGGTTTTGATTTAAAGATGAAAGTTAAAAACAAAATGCCAAATTAATAACCTCCTGCCCGAACCAAAGCCAAAGAGCGAACTGTAGCCGATTGCAAACCGGGTAGCTAAGAGCATTGCTGCTCTTTCGCCCGCAAAGAACCGGACATGATAGTTTCCCATCATCCGGCTCAAGCCCGTTTTAAGCCGCCGTTTATATTGGTGGCGGGTTTCACATATGCATGTGTTGCCTTCGCAATTCTCAACTGAAGCTTTTTGACGATCGTGCGATGATGATCCCATTGAATGGTATCCCATTTGTGCGCCGACCTGAGGGCCGCATTCACAAGCTTTTTATTTTCCGTTTCCGGCTTTTTATAAGTTGCAATCATTTGCCTGCCATCCAAATTTAAAGTTCTTCAATTTTACTTACGCTAAACAGACTATAGGCACGTCAGCCGGTTTTCACCGCGGGGTTATGTTTCAACCCCTATAGCAGCCATTACAGCTACCCTTTCGCTTTTTGCCCGTTCTTACTCCCGCCCTTCCATCAGCTTCCTTTGCAG
Organism: Chitinophagales bacterium; assembly: GCA_038204535.1. Lineage (GTDB taxonomy): Bacteria > Bacteroidota > Bacteroidia > Chitinophagales > Chitinophagaceae > Segetibacter. Next base: position 30,624 of record JBBRCW010000031.1, read on the forward strand.
GCCGCCTGCCCTGTTTTAGCAGGGCGGTATACGGGGTTCCCCTGTTGCCTTAATCAGACACGAATGGGTTAGTGCCGAACTATTCACCGGACATGTTGTGTATCCAGGTAAACTGAGTTGCAAACAGTTTAACTCATGTCGTTGCCATTTTGGCCAAAGCTTGTCAAACTCTTAAGCTCCTTGCAGGTGACGGTGATTCGAGCGTTCGTTTAATTAATTTGCACATACCATCCAGCTTAGCCCTACACCAATTGAGTTTATCGGTTCTTTCAACAACCTCACGGTTATAGAAAGCCAGTCTTTCGACTGCTTGGTACATTGTTCCGGTTGCTTATTAAAGCCCAATTACTCAGGCCGCAATACCGTTAAGCTACTACCCGTGGAAGGATAGGTTTTTCTTACGGTTTCCCGTATAAAACAATCCGATTAAGACCTTTGCAGGTCGCAAAACAACGTCCTGCCCTGCTATTGCAAATACCATTGTTGTGCGTTCGTACTTATATTTAAAGATGTTATTTTACCCTTTCATAGTCAGTTGAAAAGGTTTGGGTGTATCC
>JBBRCW010000032.1:0-31172 GCA_038204535.1 Chitinophagales bacterium
AGATACACAAATGGCATGTATCCCGAATTTGAAGAAAGCAATAAAGAAGTAGTTTAGCTCCATAGGAGCTCCCTGTTTGTAGCAAAAAGCTATTTATGTATTTTACAGGCTCCGTAGGTGCCTCCTTTATCAAAGCGGTTAAGTATGCGCCTATAGATCCACCTAATACTAACTGGAAGAGCATCACTAAACAGAATGCATCTAATGGATAATAAGTATTTAACATCCCATTTAAAGAAAAATATTTGTTTGAATTTTTCGATTAGCAGGGAATAGGAGGCACCTACGGAGCCCGAGTTACATTTTGCGTATTACTTTCTATAAACAGGATGCTCCTAACGGAGCACAAAGCATTTTAGCCGGGGCTGTTGACTAAAGCCAACCTCGCCAACCAAATATAAAATAGGCTATGCTTATAGAATTTACAAGAAGTTTTAAGCAAGTTCACCAGTGGGATGTTTCCCGAATTTGAAGAAAGCTAAATAGAAGTTGTTAAGCTCCATAGGAGCTTCCTGTTTATAGCAAAATGTCGTTAATGTTTTTTAAGGCTCCGTAGGTGCCTCCTTTAACAAAGCGGTTAAGGATGCGCCGATAGATCCACCAAACACCAACAGGAAGTGCATCTCTTTATAGAATGCACCTAATGTAGAATAGGCTATAAACATCCCATTTAAAGAATAATATTTGTTTGAATTTTTCGACTGACTGGGAATAGGAGGCTCCTATGGAGCCCGGATTGTTTTTGGTACATGTTTTTCTATAAACAGGATGCTCCTAACGGAGCACAAAGCATCAGGCAAGCTGTAAACATCTGATGCCCGCAATCCACCATACATAAAACAACCAGACAGGACACTGAACCAAGATATTGCCGCATACATACAAAAGTTGCAAACACAAATATATCTTTTACTTCAACGCTTCTCTCACCTTTGGTGCGATCTTCGTTCCGAACAATTCAATGGATTTCATCAGGGATATGTGGGAGGGTCCACCCACATCCAGATGAGCCGAAAAACGGGTAAGGCCAAACAGCTCTTTCATTTGCAGAATTTTATCAATGGCCTGGTTTGCATCGCCAATTATTAGGTGGCCTTGCGGCGACCTGCCCTGGGTAAATTGCTGCAGTTGGTAGGGCGGCCAGCCTCGTTCGCCGCCAATGCGGGTCATTTGCGCGGCATAAAGCGGGTAATACTCATCAGCGGTTTGCTGTCCGTTTTCTCCAAAAAAAGCGTGCATGTGTACACCCACCCTGAAGTTTGCGGGATTGTGGCCAAAGTGATGGTACATTTCCCTGTAATAATCGAACAATGGTTTAAAGGCAGCGGGGCTTCCGCCAATGATTGCAAAAATGACCGGCAGTCCAAATTTTGCAGCCCGCTGTACCGATTCAGGTGTGCCGCCCACCGCCACCCAAATGTCGAGGCCGTTGTTGACCGGTCGGGGAAAAATCTCCTGATTAGTTAAGGTCGCCCTGAACTTCCCTTTCCAGGTTACCCGTTTTTCTTTATTGATCTGTAACAGCAGACCCAGCTTTTCTTCAAACAGCGCATCATAATCCGCCAGGTTGTAGCCAAATAACGGAAATGATTCAACAAAACTTCCACGGCCCACTACCATCTCTGCCCTGCCGCCTGATAATAAATCCACCGTGGCAAAGCTTTGATATAAACGAACGGGGTCAGATGAACTTAATACCGAAACAGCGCTTCCCAATTGTATGTTTTTGGTAACCGTGGAGGCTGCAGCCAGAATGATCTCGGGTGTCGACACTGCATAATCCGGACGGTGATGCTCGCCGATGCCAAAAAAATCAAGGCCCACTTCGTCCATCAGTTTAATCTCTTCAATCAGATCCTGCAGCCGTTGCTGCGTGGATTGAACTTCGCCTTTGCTGTTAATGTTCAAATCGCCAAACATGCCTATTCCTAATTCCATAATTGTTATTTTCACTGACTTTTTTATTTGCCGCTTTTTAAAATCTCTTCAACCGCACGGTCCAGCTGAGGGTCTTTGTCCAAAATTTTGTCTTCAAAAGTGTTGATCACTTTAATATCCGGCGATACGCCGGTTTGCTCCAAATCTTTTCCATCCAGGGTATAACAACCCCACGAGGGCAGCCTTACAAAAGAACCATCTACCATGCCCGCACCGCTTGTAAAAATAATCCAACGGTAGGTTTCGTTACCTATTATCTTGCCCAGCTTCAGCTCCTTAAAACCCTGGGCAGTCATTTCTGCATCGCTCAGCGATTGTTCGTTTATCAGTAAAACAATAGGCTTATCCGATGGGGCAAAACTTGCTTTTTGCATCTACCGCTTGCCGGTTTTTATCAATCCATTCATCATACAGATCATTAAAAAGCGAAGATTGCGGATGTATTCTTGCTTCAACTGTTTTACCATTCCTGGCAAATGCCAGCGAAACCTCCTTGTCGGGCGATGGATGCGTAAAATAGTAATACCTGTCCGTTGAACGGTTCACAGGTGTGCCATTTACTTTTGTCAAAATATCGCCCGGCCTAATATCAATGTTTGATTTATCGGCGGCGGTTCCATACAGCACATATTTAACCTTGAAGGGATCATTTTCATCAAAAATGATCCCTGTTTCCATGGTTGCATTGTTAAGCTGTGTATTTTCTTCATCGCCCGAAGAACTAAAACCGGTGTGTGAAGAATTTAGTTCGCCCAGCATATCGCTCATTAATATGCGAAGGTCGTTCCGGTTGGTAAGGTAGGGAATGAACTTTTGGTAATGATCGCGTGTGGATGACCAGTTTATGCCATGAAAATTCTCATCATAATAATTTTCATTTAACTGCCCCCAGCTTTCCTGAAAGATTTGCGCGAATTCACCGGCAAGATTTCTTCTGAAAGTATAACTGATGTTGATGGGTTCCACCTTATTGGCGTTGTCAGATAAGGTAAGTTTATTTATTGTTCCTTTCGTTAACACAAAATATTTTTCGCCCACGATCACCACACTGGCATTACTACCCTCGGCACCGGTAATTTTTTCAGTTTTGGGGTCTTCAAAAGGTTTTAATTCAGTTTTATACAAGGCCGGTTTGCCGTCAGCCTGGTCACTTAAAAATAAAATGGTTGTTTTATCCTCCTTTTGTAATACGGCTGCCAAATTCTGTGAGCCAAACGATGGACCCACCTGTTCAATACGGTCCATGATCCTTTTGGCATCGATCGTGGTTACAATGTTTAATTTCGATTTTTTCTTTGTCGTATCTGTATTAAAAAGATCAGCATATTTATCGGTCAGGTACAACGAATCGAATTTCTGCAATGGCAGGCGATAAATATGAGGATCCTGTGGTCCCATAGGGTAAGAGGGATATAATCTTGACGATGTAAAATAGATATACCTGCCATCAGGCGGCCAGATCGGATCAAATTCGGAGACGCCAGTGTTAGTAAGATTAATTGTTTTGCTGGACTTGAGGTTGTGTACAAGAATGTCCTGTTCAAAATTGCGGAAAGCGGTAAAAACTACGTATTCATCATCGGGCGAAAAGTTTGGTTGAACATCGCGTATTGACCAGACTTCGTCATTTACCAGTGTTTTACTCGCCATTGTTTTCAGGTCAACCAGGCGTACTTCATCGCGTCCGCAGTAATAAACGCCGATTGTCTTTTTTGAATTCAATACAAGCGACCGGTTGTTTTTTTTATCGGTAGTCAATTGTTTTTCAGTCCCTGAACCATCAGCTGTTATCGAAAATAAATTTCTAAATCCGTCTTTTGTTTGAATAAAAACCAGGGTTTTGTTATCACTTAACCATTTTACTTCGCTTGCCCGTTCACTGTTTCCTTTGTTGATTGCCTGGGTAATTTTTCCTTCAATATCGCTTATAAATAAATCTCCCCTGCTTACAAAAGCAAATTTTTTGCCATCAGGCGAAACATCAAAATCTGTGATCTTTCCTTTTACATCAAAATCTTTTTCATTCAGTAAAATATTGTTTCTAAAAATCGCGATGTTAAGTTTTTCAGCTTTTTTGGCGGCAACATCATATAACCATAACTGGTAATCCTTTTCAAAAACTATTTTATTACCATCCGCGTTTATAGCGGCGTTTTTTATTGATGTGGGATAACCGGTAAGTGCGATTTTTTTTCCATTTTGAAAAGTATATAAATTGTACTGCCCATTCGCTTCGTCGGATAAAAAGTGCACCTTTCCGGTTTTGTCTATGGTTGCACCAAAGTCTTTGCCCGGCCAGTCGGTATAACGTTTATAGGTTTTTGTTTTTAGGTTGTACGATTGTATATCAGGATTGTAGGGGCCTTTATAACCTTTGCGCTGAAGCTGGTTGCTGCTTTCCCAGGTATCGTTAAAATACAGGTCGCCGGTAAGGGGATTTTCAACAACATTGTGGTCGTTCAAAAAGAAAAAACGATTAAAAACCGGGGTAGCGGTGCCACCGTTAATAGATACCTTATACGTAGATTGCCTGCTTAACCGGTTGCTGGTAAAATAGATGGTTTTTGAATCCCAGCTCCACGTGCTTACTTCATCGTTTCCACTATAGTAAGTCAGTTGTTTTATTTCACCGCCATTAACCGGCATCACAAATACATCGGCATTGCCGAATTGTCTGCCGGTAAAGGCAATCCATTTTCCGTCGGGCGAAACCCTTGCATTGCTCTCATAACCCTGCATAGCAGTAAGCCGGAGGGCCTGGCCGTTATTTACATCTGCCTTCCAAAGGTCGCCTTCGAAACTAAAAATTACTGAATTGCCATTTGGTGTTAACGATGGTTGCGAAAGAAAGTATACATCTGAAGTTTGTGCATAATTGATGAACCATGCAAACATGGAAATAAAAAACAATCTCAATTTCATAGTTATAATTTAATCTTCTAATAAAGTCGCTGAATTGGTGGTGCTGGCTGCAAAGCGGAAGTTAATGATAAAAGTTTTGGGCTTTTAAAATCAATCTAAAATTTTCTAAAGGTGACATGACTGATCTTTGTTCTGTGCTCTGGATGGCGCACTTTGAAACGCTTCCTATGCAGCAAGTTTACAGTCCCAAAAATAGCCAACCTAAAAGACTGTCGCTTAAGAACTCCCGGCAAGGGCAAAAAAACCGAAATGCCTGCTACTCTTAATTCTGCTTAATCACCATATAACAATCACCTTTTTAATTGATAGCTGTCATTAAAACTACCCTGATAAATGTATTTCTTTATAAAATAAAATGAAGGCTTTAAATAATTAGCTGCCTGGTGATTTATATGAAAGAGTTTGTTCAGTTCAAAAGATACATTTTATGAGAAATATTTTATTGATTATCCTGCTGATTTCAGGCCTATCTAAAAACGAAGGTTTTTGTCAGGACAAAGACTCCATATACTTACTTGCTCCTGTTACAGTCACTTCCACTACGATGGTGAATAAAGCTGTAGATAAATCTTTCAAATCCTCGTTTCCCAAAGCCACAAACCTTAGGTGGTACCGGGAAAATAAAGATTACCTGGCAAAGTTTATAATAGATGACATGAACCATAACGCATTGTATAAGAAAGATGGTTTTCTTAAATACGACATCGCTTATGGTTACGAAAATAATTTGCCACCGGATGTTCGCGACCAGGTTCAATCCACTTACCGTGAGTACAAAATTTCGAGGGCTTTTAATGTTAAATTCGGCAGCCGGAATATTTGGCTGGTAAACCTGGAGAGTGTAAAAAATTATATAAAGGTCAGGGTCGAAGATGGAAACCTTGAAGAAGTGGAAAGAATGAAAAGATCACCTTAGGCAAAATGAAAACCGCTTCCCTATGCGACTGATGTATTAAACCCTTTAAAAGATTTTAATCCTGTTTTAAAACAAGAAATACTTATTAGACTCTTCATCTAGACTATAACATGTGTTTAGAACTTGTATGTCACTTAGCATGGCAACTGTAATTTTAGCGAAGTGACCATCCTTTTTTACCATCAATCCTGATGATCGGTTGTTTGAGACGGGTCGTACTTTTCCAATTCAAATTCTTCTTCCTTATCCGTGACTTCCTTCTTTTCTGTATTGACCTCCGGCTCAGTTACAACTTCCTCTCCCTTTAGGGCCGAAATGATCGGGTGAATATGGCTGTCCAATAAGGACAGATGGGCATCTTTTTCCAAAATAAAAAGCCGAAAAAGCGGATTTGATTGGGCTATTTTTTCAGCCAGGGCTACCGGTACATTTCTATCCAGCCTTCCATGAAACATTGTAACCGGCATTTGAATGTTGCCGGGTCTGAAATCCCAATTTTTTACATATATGCGAACATCGCAGGCGGCGCCTTTTATGTTCATCACGGCTTCATTTATACTGCTGTGCATGATTTTTAACCGGCCGTTTTCTTTCACAAAATTGTAGTCGCTTTCGGGCAGAAAGTTTTTTAACTGTTCCAGTTCTTTTTCTTCTTCTTCAGGTTTTTTGGGAAGGATGCGTAGCGACCGCATCATATAAGGAAGCATAAAAGGAATTTTGTCAGCCATTTTCCAGAACAGCCGGTAACGCTCCGAAAGGTCATGTTTGGCTTCGGGCAGGTTCATCTGCCAGGCACCTGAAACGATAACTGCTGCGGTTAACCGATCAGGAATAATTGCAGCACATGCAGCAGCATAAGTGCTGCCACCAGAAAATCCCCATACGGCAAAACGGCCAATATCCAGGTGATTTGCCAGAGAAATTACATCGGCCGGCCAATTAGAAAATCCACGTTTTTCAACCATATCCGACAATCCGATCCCCGGCCGGTTTGGAGCGATCACACGGATTTTATGGTCAATTAATATTTGTTGGTTAATTAGTAACGGCTCCAGGCTGCTGCCAGGTGTTCCATGAAAATAAAACACAGGCATGCCATCCGCTGCACCATATTGCCGGTAACTTATCTTTCGCCCATCGGGTAATTTTAAAATCAAAATGCCTTCTGCATCGTTATCAGAAACCGAATACGACGCGCCTCTTTTGAATAACAGCCTTACCAGGTAAAGACTTAAAAAAATATATTTTTTTATTTTTCTTCTGATTTGTACATAGAAAACAAGCAGAACGAAGGTTATTATTGCCCAATACCACGTTACTCCATTATACAATGCAAAAACCATTGCTATAAACAAAAGTGAAAACGCAGCCAGCTTTTTTTTAGATACCATTTATATTCTGTTGGTTAAACATTTTTTCAGACGACCTGCAACAATTCTTTTTTGTCTTTAAGACGTTCAATTAATTAGAACGGTTGTAAAAGTGGAAGATAATAAAATGTTGCCTAAGCCTGATAGCTGGCGGTTCACACTGCAGGCGCCGAAACCATTGCTATTCAACCGGTTTATTGCCAGCAGGCTTAAGTTTTAAAGGTGCTTTTATCGCTTTGCCGGAAAATAACAATCAATTATATATCTGTTTTTAGATTTTCCACTTTTTAAGGTAGGTTTGCCAGTCTTTAAAAAAACCATAGCTGATGATTTATAACCGGCAGCCAGTATTTAAGTTGCTTTTCCGCATCAGCATATATTTAAAACAAGTATAAAAAATGAATTTCAACAGGATTAACAACATTGTTGGATGGATCGTTTGCATTATTGCCAGCGGAACTTACATCTTAACGTCTGAAGCATCTGGCAGCCTTTGGGACTGCGGCGAGTTTGTAAGCAGTTGTTTTAAAGTTCAAATTCCCCACCCGCCGGGTGCCCCGTTGTTTGTATTGATTGGCCGTTTTTTTATCATTTTGTTTGGCGATAACCCGCAAACGGCTGCCAAAGCGGTGAACGTAATGAGCGCCCTGGCCAGCGGTTTGACCATCTTATTCCTGTTTTGGACCATTACCCACTTTGCACGTAAAATCGTTTTAAAAAGCAAAGAGACCTTAACCAACGAGAATCTTTATGCCATTATGGGCGCAGGTATCGTGGGGGCACTTGCCTATACCTTTAGCGATAGTTTTTGGTATTCGGCTGTCGAAGGCGAAGTATATGCATTGAGTTCATTTTTTACCGCCCTCGTTTTTTGGGCAATTTTAAAATGGGAACATGCAGTTGATCATGAAGCAACCACCGGTATCAACGCCGACCGTTGGATCGTGTTCATCTTTTTCATGATGGGCCTTTCTATTGGCGTTCACCTTTTAAACCTGTTAACCATTCCGGCTATTGTAATGGTGTACTACTATAAGCGTTACAAAACAACCCGGACAGGCACTATTTGGGCGTTCCTGATTGGTTGCGTTATTACCGGTTTTACACAGAAAGCTGTTATTCAATATTCTATCAACGGCGCCGGTTATTTTGATATATTTTTCGCAAACTCTGTTGGCTTACCATTATTCAGCGGTTTTATCATCTTCTTTATATTGCTGGCTGTTTTATTATGGTATTTATTAAGAGTCGCCAATAAAAATAACTGGGGATATATGCGGATTGGTATCTGGTGTATATCGTTTAGCTTAATTGGATACAGCACCTACCTGACTACCATGATCCGCAGTAACGCAGACCCTGCAGTGGATATGTACAATGTGGACAACCCCATGAGTTTGGTAGGCTACCTGGGCCGCGAACAATATGGAGACTTCCCGATCGTATATGGTCAAAAATTTACAGCCGATCCCATTGATTACAAAGAAACTTCTACTAAATACATAAAAGCAAACGGCAAATACCTTGAAAACGGTAAAGACGGACATTATGTGTACGATCCAAGCCAGATGATGCTTTTTCCGCGTGTTTGGGATGCCAGTAACGACCAGGGTCATGCGGATTATTATTCGCAATACCTGAATATTGGTAAAAGCCAGGATGGTAAATACGAACGCGACCCTGATTTTGCAGACAACATCAAGTTCTTTATGGGCTACCAGGTGTATTGGATGTATTTCCGCTACTTTATGTGGAATTTTTCGGGTAAGCAAAACGATGTGCAGGGAGTTTTTACCGGCAATATTCGCGATGGCAACTGGATAACCGGCATTCCTTTTATTGACAATACATTTTATGGCGATCAGAGCCTGATACCCGACAGCAGCAAAAACAATAAAGCGCACAACAAACTCTTCTTACTTCCTTTTATACTGGGTATCATTGGCATCTTATATCATTATAAGGCAGAACGGAGAGATTCATTTGTGGTGTTGCTGTTATTCTTCTTTACCGGTTTTGCCATCGTGCTCTACCTGAACCAGGCCGGAAACCAGCCCCGCGAACGGGATTATGCCTATGTAGGCTCGTTTTATGCGTTTGCCATTTGGATAGGCCTGGGTGTGATGCAGGTAAGGGAATGGTTCAGCAAAAAATTAAATAGAAGCCTCGCCACCAACCTGGCAACGGTCGTTTGTCTTTTGGCTGTGCCGGTATTAATGGGTGCGCAGGAGTGGGACGACCATGACCGCAGTAAGAAAACGCTGGCACGCGACCTGGCAATCGATTACCTGGAAGGCTGTGCCCCAAATGCCATTCTGTTTACGTTTGGAGATAATGATACTTACCCCTTGTGGTACGCACAGGAAGTAGAAGGCATACGCCCCGATATAAGGGTGATCAACTATAGTTTATTGGGTATTGACTGGTACATAAACCAAATGCGTTATAAGGTTAACCAGAGCGATCCTATAGATGTGATTTGGTCGGCCGAACAGGTGCAGGGACGTAAACGTGACTATATTCGATATCGTCCTATGCCGGGCGTATCTGAAAATCAGTATTTTGAACTATACGATCTGATGAAGAATTTTGTAGGAAGCGACGATCCTTCCAAAATGATCTCATCCGGCGGAAACGATATGATCAATACTTTTCCGGTACACAAGGTATCTATACCTGTGGATAAGAATTTGGTGATATCGAATGGTACTGTTACCGCAAAGGACAGTGTTGTGAATGAGGTTCGTTTTGATATTCCAAAAGACTTGCTGATGAAGAATGACCTGGCAGTATTGAATGTGCTGGCTGCCAGTAAGTGGAAGCGCCCTGTTTACTTTACTTCAGCATTTAATGAGTTAGGCTTTGGCCAGTACCTGCGCAAAGATGGCCTTACTTATCGGTTTGTGCCTGTTGCAAACGAACAGGTAAATACCGATTGGATGAAAGACAAGCTGATGAATAAGTTTGTGTTTGGCGGGGCAAATGTTCCGGGTGTTTATTTTGATGAAGAAAACAGGCGTCACTTAAACACGATTAGGTCGTCGTATGCTGAACTTGCATTTGATTTGTCTGCCAAAGACCGCAAAGAAGAAGCCCGCAAAGCGCTTCAGAAGTGCGATAACATGATGCTGCAGGAAAACTTTTCTTATGGTATGATCAGCCGTGGCAACCAGCACAACCGTAATTCGCTGTCGTTTTTAGAAGCTTGTTACAGGGCAGAAGATAAAAAGTTGGCAGATAAAGTGATGAAGTCGGTTAAAACCGATCTGCAGCAGCAGTTAAAATTCTATAATTCGCTTTCGGGCAACAAGGCGGAATGGATGGCTTACGACAAAAGGTCAGCCGAAGAATTACTGCAGGTGTTAGACAGAATGGAAACGATGCTGGGCGGAAAGAAATCTACACCGGAAATTAATAGCAACATAATAGATCCCACGGCGCCAAGAGCAAAACCTGATAATACGACTGCACCCGATACGGGAGCCAGTTACCGCTAAATTTTAAAAGACCCGCCTGCTAAAATTAAGGCGGGTTTTTTTATGGGGAAAATTTGATTGGTCTATTTGTTGGGTATCAAGCTAAAATGCTGTGTTTTTTTGTTTTAATTTGAAACTTGCCAGGAAATTAGGCGCTTCTTAAAAATGGTGCCGCTGTTCATTAATTAAAGAAATTGCAGGCAAGTGTAGAAGTATATCGGTAGAACATTTATCTGACAGTAGATTGCCAAAACCTGTCAATAAAACAAAATATTAAGAGGATGGCATGCCCGGATAGTTAAAACTTTATGCTGGCTTAAATGTTGTAACATTTATATCGCTGCTTTTTACGAAATTGTACATTATGTTAGGACATCGATTTATAAAATTTGACCCCAATGCCGAAGGAAAGTCGAAGTTTGACCAGTTGCTGAATATATTTATGCAACTGCTTACTTATACCAGCGGCGACGTAGCCGAAGCTTTGAAATGGCTGAACGAATTAGACCGTCAATACGAGTTGACCAATGATCAATATGGTATGGGCGACTTTATGGATGAGTTAAAAGAAAAGGGGTATATAGATGAAGATCCGGGTACTGGTTCTATATCCATCACGCCTAAAACCGAACAAGGCATACGCAAAAACAGCCTTGAAGAAATTTTTGGCAAACTGAAGAAAACGCGGCAGGGTAATCACGATACATTTAAACCGGGCGGGGGAGATGAGATCAATCCCGAAACAAGGCCCTTTGCTTTTGGTGATACCCTGGAGCACATCGATTTTACCGAAAGCATCCGTAATGCCCAGATCAATCATGGCATTGAAAGTTTTCGTATGCAGGAAGATGATCTTAAGATCAGAGAAACGGATTTTAAGACACAGACGAGTACCGTTCTAATGATCGACATCAGCCATAGCATGATACTGTATGGGGAAGACCGTATTACACCGGCAAAAAAAGTGGCGATGGCATTGAGTGAACTTATCACTACCCGCTATCCCAAAGACACACTGGATATAGTTGTGTTTGGCAACGATGCCTGGACGATCGAGATAAAAGATTTGCCTTATTTACAGGTGGGCCCGTATCACACCAATACGGTGGCTGGCCTTGAACTGGCGATGGATCTTTTGCGCAAACGTAAAAATCCCAATAAGCAGATATTCATGATCACCGATGGTAAACCTACCTGTTTAAAAATTGGAAAGCGGTATTATAAAAACAGTTTTGGGTTAGATAGAAAAGTGGTGAACCGCTGTATCAACCTGGCGGCGCAATGTAAGAAATTGAGAATTCCGATCACCACGTTTATGATCGCCAGCGACCCATACTTACAACGTTTTGTTACCGAGTTTACCGAAACCAATCATGGAAAGGCTTTTTTCGCCTCGCTGGACAAACTGGGTGCTTTTATATTTAAAGATTTTGAAAGCGGTAAACGAAAGACGGTGTATTAAACGATATTTTAGATATCAGGTAATGATATTAAAGAAGAAAGATTATTAATAAAATTTTTATAATGAAAGAGATAATCGTAAATGTGCCGGAAGATGCTGTAACATTTGTTGAGGAATTCGTAGAGAGAATTGGAGGTAAGATAATTACTTCATCAAAGAAAAGTGAAAAAATAAAAAAGCCAAAACCCCTTGACTTTTTCGGAACATGGAAAGATATTCCCCTTGATCCTAAAACTTATCGTGAAAAATTATGGCGAAAAGTACCAGAGTTATAGTTGATACTGATATCATTATTAAAATCTTCAGGGGAGATAAAGATAAAAAACAAATACTGGAGCCTATTCAAAGTGAATTAGGGATATCAGTGATCACTGGTATGGAATTGTTAAGCGGAACAAAAAGCAGAAAACGTGAATATGAAGTTTCAAAAACTATTAAAGCATATTCGCTATTTCCATTAACCATAAATATCGGATTAAGAGCATTTCAAATAATTAAAAAGTATCATCTTCATCATTCTACTTCAATTGCAGATGCTTTGATTGCCGCTACAGCAATTGAAAATGATCTTCAGCTTTATACTGATAATTTGAGTGACTATTCCTTTATATCTGAATTGAGATTATTTAGCAATGATCAGCAATAAGGAGGAAAGCGGTTTTCAACAGCGAAATAGAAAAGATGATTTCATTCCAAAATGAAAAATTAAAGAAGACAAAAAATAATAATGACTAATCACAAGATCAAGACTTTAGGAGAATTAAAAGCCAGCGGATATAAAAGCAAGAGCATAAAAGAAGAGATCAGGAATAACCTGATCGCAAAAATCAAGGACAGGGAAAATCCATTTCCTGGTATTTTGGGTTATGAGGATACTGTAATACCCGATACTGAAAGAGCCTTATTAAGCAGGCACAACATTTTGTTTTTGGGCTTACGCGGCCAGGCTAAAACGCGGATGGCGCGGCAGATGGTTGAACTGCTGGATGAATACATTCCCACCGTGTCGGGCAGCGAAATAAACGACGATCCGCTGAAACCCATGAGCAAATATGCCAAAGACCTGATTGCGCAGCATGCAGACGAAACCCCCATTCATTGGGTGCATAAAAGCGAACGTTATGGAGAAAAGCTTGCAACGCCCGATGTTAGCGTGGCCGACCTGATTGGCGATATTGACCCGATAAAAGCAGCCAACCTAAAACTGAGTTTTGCCGATGAAATGGTGATACATTACGGCATCATCCCCCGCAGTAATCGTTGCATTTTTGTGATCAACGAATTACCGGATCTGCAGGCCCGCATCCAGGTATCGCTCTTTAATATTTTACAGGAAGGAGATATTCAGATCCGCGGCTTTAAATTAAGAATGCCATTGGATATCCTGTTTGTATTTACCGCGAACCCCGAAGATTATACCAACCGGGGAAGTATTGTTACACCGCTAAAAGACCGTATCGAAAGCCAGATATTAACGCATTATCCAAAAACAATTGAAACCTCCCTAGCTATTACGGAGCAGGAAGCCAATGTATTGGCCGAGCAATTAGACAAAGTAAATGTAAGCGACCTGGTAAAGCGATTGATTGAGCAGGTAGCTTTTGAGGCCCGCAGCAACGAATATGTTGATAAGAAAAGCGGGGTAAGCGCAAGGCTGACAATTGCGGCATTCGAGAACGCCATAAGCAGCGCCGAACGCCGGGCCATCATTCACAACGAAGAAGGCACACAGGTGTGGATAAGTGACCTGAACGGTATCATACCTGCTATTACCGGTAAAATTGAATTGGTGTACGAAGGCGAACAGGAAGGTCCCTACCAGGTAGCGGTCAACCTGGTAGAAAAAGCCCTCCGTACGCAGTTTATTCAGTATTTCCCTAATCCTGAAATGGCCAAAAAACGCCGGGCCACCGGTAAGGCCGGGCAGGCTTTAAAGCAGGAAGAAGAAAACCCCTATAAGGCAATCACCCGCTGGTTCGATGCAGGCAATCACCTGGATCTTTTGCTGGATAGTACCGATGCCAATAAAGTAAACACGCTGTATAAAGTGGATGGTTTACACGCCTTTGTAAAAAAGCATTTCCCCCATGCCAATGCCAGTGAAAACGCCCTGTTAATGGAGTTTGTATTGCATGGCCTTTCATCGTACTCTATGATTAGTAAAAAGGTGCTGGAGGGAAGAATTGAGTTTAAAGACCTGATGGGCAGTATGATGAATTTTGGCGCTGTTAGTGATGAGGATGAGCTGACTGAAGACGACTTTAGATAATTGGATCAGCAGGCCACCGGGTAATAATAATTATATTGGTGGCCTGTTTTAATGTTTGCAAACGCCCCTTTACTTGAAATTATATAAATGGTTTGTTACCCTGCTGATGCTTTTTTCCATATTAAAATGGGAAGAGGTTTCGGGTCAGTTATGCACCGGCAGCCTGGGCGATCCTGTAGTTAATATAACATTTGGACAGGGAACAAATCCTGGACAGGCATTGTCATCCAGTGTTACCAATTATGGTTTTGTAAATCACTCGTGCCCCAATGATGGTTTTTACAGCATTGGAAATTCAACAGCAAATTGTTTTAACGATAGCTGGCATACTGTATCGCAAGACCATACCCCCGGAGACGAAAATGGTTATATGATGATTGTAAACGCTTCTAATAACCCGGGTGTTTTTTACGTAGATACCGCCAGGGGATTATGTGCCAACACCACGTACGAGTTTGCCGCATGGATTCTAAATGTGATCAAAAATTCAAGCTGCAGTTTTAATACGATCAAGCCCAATGTAACCTTTAATATAGAGACCGTTACTGGTGCCGTACTATTGACTTACACCACCGGTGATATAGAAGCAGCTGGCAGCCCCTTATGGAAACAATATGGAGCGTTCTTTTCTACCCCGGCAGGCATTTCTACAGTGGTAATCCGAATGACCAATAATGCCACAGGCGGTTGCGGCAACGACATTTTACTGGATGATATCACCTTTAAACCCTGCGGAGCAAAAGTTACGGCTACCACGTCAGACGCATTGCCGGGTAAAGATCTTTGTGTGGGTGATAATAGCATCATTACTCTTACAGGATCGGCATCGCAGGCTGATAGCAATACTTATTATCAATGGCAAACCAGCAGTAACAATGGCCAAAGCTGGATGGATATTGCAGGGGCGAATACCACCACTTACGTACGACCAGCCAATGCCGCCACGGCTGCCAATTATCTATACAGGCTGGCTGTTGCGCAAGGCACCAATATTTCGCTTGCAGGTTGCCGCATAGCATCAGAGGTTATAACTATTGGTATTAATGCTTACCCGAAACCTGCAGCCAATAACGATGGCCCAAAATGCGTTGGAGATACTTTGACACTATCGGCGGGTGATGGACAACAATTGGTATGGACAGGCCCTAATGGTTTTACCAGCAATCAGCAGCATGCGTTGCTGGCACCCTTAACGACCAATGATGCAGGAAAATATTTGGTAACTGTCACTTCCGCTAAAGGCTGCACCAGTTTTGATTCTACCATTGTGGAAGTAAAGGAAAAAGTATTGGTCAGCGCCGGTCCCGATCAGCGCGTTTGCAGGGGCAATAGCGCCATGTTACAGGGCAGTGGCAGCGGCTTCTCCTTTTCCTGGTCACCGGCAAACGGTTTATCGGCCACCAATATTTCTACACCTGATGCAAGACCCGATACCACTACCCGCTATATTTTGGCGGTCTCAAACGGTGCCTGTACAGCTTACGATACGGCAACCGTAACAGTATATCAACTGCCTTTTGTCAATGCCGGTACCGATTTAAAAATTTTCCAGGGCCAGACCGGACTGCTGAATGGAATGGCAGGCGGCGATAATATCATTTATTTTTGGACACCGCCGGTTTACATCAATAATCCTTCGGTTTTAATACCAGTCGTTAACCCGCCATCTGATACCACCTACACCTTGCATGCGGTATCGAATAACGGATGCGGTAGTGCAACCGACCAGGTGTTTGTAAGGGTTTATAAAGCTATTAAAGCGCCCAATGTTTTTTCTCCTAATGGCGATGGAATAAATGACACCTGGTACATTGAGGCGCTGGATACCTATCCCGAAGCAAGTCTTTCGGTGTTTAACCGCTATGGCCAATTGGTGTATTCCGCCAGTGGCGATGCCCCATCCTGGAACGGAACTTATAATAACAATGCTTTGCCTGCAGGAGTGTACTACTATTTGATCGATCTTAAAAACGGGACCGGTTTAAAATCAGGTTCGGTTACGATATTAAAATAAGTCAGGTTGGCCTGGATAACAGCCATGGGGTTGGTTTAGCTTTTGGCTGATGTGTTTAAGCCAGCAATTTTAAAGCTTGTTCCTTATCTGCTGTCAATTGTAATTTCAAAGCTTCTAATCCGCTGAACTTTATTTCGCCGCGTAAATGATGGTGAACGGTCACCCGGATCACCTGGTCGTAGATCTGTTGATTGAAGTCAAAAATATGCACTTCTGTTTCGCACTTAGAACCGTCTACCGTTGGCCTTACGCCAATATTCATCATACCTTTAAATGAATCCTGATTATTTGATTTGGTGCCCATCTGAACCGTAACGGCATATACGCCATTACCCGGTATTAATTTTTCTTCATCGGTAATTTTAAGATTGGCGGTCGGGTATCCCAGCGAATGCCCCAATTGGTTGCCCTTCACCACTTTCCCCTCAAAAAAATACGGGTAGCCGAGATATTTATTGGCCGTGTCAATATCGCAGGCAAGCAGGGCCTGGCGAATGCGCGTAGAACTAATGATTACTTCGTTTAAAACGTGTTCGGGAATCTCTTTTACTACGTAGTTGAAATCCTTTCCCATATCTTCCAGTAAATGATAATCGCCCGATCTGCCTTTGCCAAACTGATGGTCATAGCCTATAATGATCGTGTGAGGATGAAAGCGTTTCACCAGAAAATTTTCTATGTATTCGTTCGCAGGCTGATCAGCGAATTCTTCGGTAAAGGGAATCACTACCAGGTGCTGAATGCCTTTGGCCTCTAAAAGTTCAATTTTTTCTTCCAGGGTATTTAATAACTGTATGACCGAGGGGCCGCCAACAATTTTTCGCGGATGCGGATGAAAAGTGATAATGGCTGTTTCTCCGTTTATTCGTTCTGCTTCGGCAGCAAGCTGTTTAATAATTTGCTGGTGCCCCAAATGAACGCCATCAAAAGTTCCGATGGTAATAACCGCATTTTTTAAACTGGGTAATGTTAATAAATCCCTGTAAACCTGTATCATAATAGGGGGCAAAGCTAATTGAAAAAGCATCAACCATGACAGCTCCAAAACCATTTTTTGGTTCATATTCTGGCAGAGAGAAATTGCTGCCAGCGATGTTTTGTTTTATATGAAATGCAGTTTGCAGCTGCCTGGAAAATCATCTGTTAAAATGAAAAGTTGCTTTAGCCTCCTATTAGTACATTTGCCGCAATTTATAATCATACACAATTCAATTTAAGTATGTCAATATATGCCCAGCGGGGTGTTTCGGCCCAAAAAGAAGAAGTGCATGCCGCCACCAGGAATTTAGACCAGGGGCTCTTTCCCAATGCGTTCTGCAAAATTTACAAAGACAGCCTGGGGGGCGATGAAGATTGGATTAATGTAATGCATGCCGATGGTGCAGGAACCAAAAGCATTTTGGCTTATTTGTACTGGAAGGAGACCGGCGACCTGTCTGTATGGAAGGGTATAGCACAAGACGCTGTGGTTATGAATATTGATGATCTTTTATGTGTGGGTATTTATGATAACCTGTTGTTTTCGTCCACCATCGACCGTAATAAATTGCAGGTGCCGGGTGAGGTTTTGGAAGTAATCATCAATGGTACGCAGGAAATTTTTGACTGGCTGGCTGGATATGGTGTGCACATAAACTACCTGGGAGGCGAAACCGCCGATGTAGGCGACGTAGTTAGAACCATTGCCGTAAATGGAACAATGACAGCACGCTGGCCTAAAAATAAGCTGATAACAAACGATAAAATTCAGCCTGGCGATGTGATTGTAGGTTTTAGCAGTTTTGGAAAATCTGTTTACGAAACGGAATATAACAGCGGCATTGGCAGCAACGGTTTAACCAGCGCCCGTCACGATGTGCTGAATAAATATTATGCTGAAAACTTTCCGCAAACCTATGAGCCATCTTTAAATCAGGAGGTGGTTTATATTGGAGAGCACCGCCTTACCGATGAGATAACTATACCCTCATTTGGTAATTATACAACCAATATTGGTAAACTAATTTTAAGCCCTACCCGTACCTATGCCCCCCTGGTAAAAAAGATATTGGATACGCGGTTTGAGGCCATTCATGGAATGATACATTGCAGCGGCGGCGGACAGACTAAATGTCTGAAGTATCTGCCGGGCCCAATGCGAATTATCAAAGACAATCTTTTTGAAGCGCCTGAAATATTTCAGATCATTCAAAAAGCTTCTAAAGCCTCGGCAACCGAAATGTACCAGGTATTTAACATGGGGCACAGGCTTGAAATTTTTACTTCGCCAGATAATGCCAGTGCGTTAATTAAGCTGGCATCCCATATGGGAATAGAAGCAAAAATAGTTGGCAGGGTAGAGGAAAGCGAGCGCAAAGAATTGCTGTTGCATGGCAGTTTCGGCGAGCTTACGTTTAGCGGCTGATACTATATTTTTATGCCGCAAGTTTAAAAGATAAAATGGCCGAAGAGTTTAGGAGGCAATTAACATTTTTGTTAGGTCATACTGTTTTCATATAATATTTTTGTTCGTACTTAAAAGTCAATTAATGTCAGAAGCAATCGTTTCGTTACAAAACGCCAATATATACCAGGGAAGTAATTTAGTGTTGCAGGATGTAAACATTACTATAAATAAAGGAGAATTTGTTTACCTGGTGGGAAAGACGGGAACAGGTAAAAGCAGTTTATTGAAAACCTTATATGGTGATCTGCCATTGAGGGAAGGAACCGGAACGGTAGCAGGCTATAATTTAAAAGAAATGGACTGGAAAAAGGTACCATTTCTGCGTCGTACACTGGGTGTGGTATTCCAGGATTTTCAATTGCTGACAGATCGGAATGTTCATGAAAATCTTCGCTTTGTTTTAAAAGCAACAGGCTGGAAAGATGAAAAGCTGATGGAAGAAAAAATAAACGATGTACTTGATAAAGTGGGCCTGCGGAGCAAAGGTTTTAAAATGCCTTTTGAAATGAGCGGCTGCGAGCAGCAAAGAGTGGATATAGCCCGTGCCATGCTAAACTCTCCAAAACTAATATTGGCCGACGAGCCCACCGGTAATCTCGACCCCGAAACCAGCGATGAAATTATGCAGTTGCTTTTACAGATCGCTAAAGATTTTAATACAGCTGTAATCATGGCTACGCACGATTATATTGTCATCAACCGTTATTCGGCCCGCATGTTAAAAACCGAACGTGGACACGTTTACGATAGTTCAACAGTGGCGGTTTCTGAAAATAAGCAGTAGTCAGCTGGTTTATATCCTAAAATTGCAGTCAGCCTTAACCCCAGATCCACTCTACCATTTGGCGGGCATTGGCATTGTTGTCAAACATTTTATCCAGTAATTTGTGGCGCTGGTGTAAATCGTCAACTGTAAATGGCTGGCTGTATAAACTCTCTATGGCAAACTTCATTTCTTCGGCGGTTTCTGCCTGGTAACAGGCGCTTTCTAAACCGGTACCTTCCGCAGTGGCGGCGTTTACAAGGCAATGCCTTCCATTAAATAACGAATTGATCAGTTTTAGTTTTATACCCGTGGCATTAAATGATGGCAGCACATTCAGATGGGCTTTGCCTATCAGGTCCTGCATTTCTTTCTCCGACGGATTTTCTACCAGGCAGGTATGCGGCTTTTTATACGCCAACACTTTCAATTTTCCCGAAGGATCTTTTCCTGCAACTACAAGCGGAACTTCAAGCGTTGAAAAGACCTCTTCCAGCAGCCATATAGCGGCTTTTTCGTTTTCATCTACCCCCAGGTTACCATGGTAAAGACAAAAATTACCCTTTCCTAAACCCCCTTGAACAGTCCATTCAGGAAGGTATAGCGGAAGAAAATCAATGTTGGTGCAACCAAGCTGTTTGTAATCAGCTACGTCTTTCTTTGAAACGCCCCAGAAAGTCGCCTTATTTACAATCTCCTTTTCGTACGACAGTAACAGCTTACTTTCCAGCCAATAATATGCTTTCTTTGCTATAGACCCCGATGTTTCGTAAAGATGACGGTAGTAGGTATGCTCCACATTATGCTGCCTGACAAATTTTTTGCGGTTAACAAATCTTTCATCGGTTAGCGGATAGGTGCAATGCACCCCCTCCATAAAAATAGGGTAGTCGTCTTTCAATAAATTATTCAGTAATGTTTCGCTGCGGCGGGTTGCCACTATGTATGGTAATGTGGTTGAAATGCCCTGGTGGCCTTTTAGTCTTTTATAGTAATTAACCGAAAAACAATACTTATCCAATTCTTTTTGTTTGCCGCGGCCATTGTCAAAACAATGCAGGTGAATCTTTACCCCCTCATTTTGTAGGGCTGGCAGCTTATAAAATAAGTCAAATACCCCTCCATAATCTACCGGATAAGGCACATCGAGGCTAATAATATGTAAATGTTTTTCCAATCTATCTGGTTAGTAATTCCTTATGTCAATAAGAATGTAATGCTCGTTTTAATCAGAAAAAATTTGCTGATAAAAAGATAGCAGGACTTTTTCTTCCTGCTGCCAGTTTAAAATTTGCCTGGCTTTTAAGCAATTGTTTCTTAATTTATTATAAAGAACACTGTCAGCTAATAGATTGTTTAAAGAAGTGGCAATTGTTTTTGAATTTGTATTGCTGATAAGACTGGCAATTTCAAATTCATCATTTAAAGCTTTGTATTCAGGATAATCTACACAAACCTGGGGAACACATGCCATAATGTAGTCGAAGAACCGGTTGGCCAACGAATAATATTGATTAAGGCCATTGTTTTCAAAAAGCATAACAGCGGCAAAAGCTTTTGGGGTTAGTCGGGCCAGTTCATCAGGGGCTACATATCCCCGCAACTCCACTTTATCTTGCACTTTATTTTCAGCGATCAATTGTTTTACCTGGTTAAAAAAGTTGCCATTACCACATATGATCAATCGGGCATTTACCTCTGTCATTGCCGGTATCAGGGTTTCGAAGCTGCGGCCTTCGTTTACCGCGCCCTGGTAAATAATAAATGGGGGGTCTTCAGTCTCTGCATCATTAACAGGCTTGAGTGTGGGCAAGTTTCTGACCCGGCTATAAACAACCCCATATCTTCTATTTAATTCATTTACAATAAAATTATTCACGGTATATCCCAGCCTAAACTTTGATACGGCAAATTTTTCTACTGCCAGCCACATTTTATGAATGGCGGGCCTGGTAACGATTTCCTTTTGTTCGGTAAATAACTCGTGGGCGTCGTACACCCTTTTTACATTTTTAAGCCGGCTGCCAAAATATACCGGCAAAATCGTATCGAGATCAATGGCACAAAAAAGATCGGCTTTGCAAACCAGCAGAAAAAAGAATAGACGGATGTTATACTCCAGGTACATGAGTTTGCCGCTGGAAAAATAGGATGGCAGTCTTTTTTGACTAAACGCCTGCTCGTTAAATGGCATAGAACCTGGCATTGTTCGGCCAATAAGGGAGACCTGGTAACCGGCATTTGCCAAAGAAGTGCAAATGCGCTGCATGCGCTGGTCGTGGGTAAGGTCGTTTGTAACTGTAAAAACCAGTCGTTTCAAATGCTGTTCAATTAGCGGCAAATATAGGTGTTGAAAACACTTTTACAACAGTGATTTCAATTGATATGATCGCTTTTTCGATAGGGGCAATTAATTGAAGTAAAATACCCCTTTATGGAAGATTTTACGCTGCTACTCTTTGCAAAATTACTTTACAGGGTATGGAGGATGTTACTTTTACGTTATGCCAAACATGTAATGGGATAACCAGGAAATTGCCCGCAACAAGTTTGTGTTCAACTTCGCCAATGGTGATGGTACATGTTCCCTCCACTATCAGGAACCGTTCTAATTCGTCATCATGCACCTCAGCAGGTGCCATTTCTTTAATCCAAACAATAGCAGAGGTGCATTTCGGATTGTAGCCGATTAGTTTTACAAAAATACCATCGTAATCTTTCGCGGGCACCAAATCGGCCCTGTTCAGCCATTCTGCATAATCAGATAGCCTACTATTTTCATTTAATAAAGGAGGATTGGCAGAGGCCTCGCCATTTTTAAGCCGGTCAATATAATCAATTGTAGCTAAAAGTAATGGTTTAATCGTAACAGGAGGTGCAACAGCATTTGCAACCATATATTGTTCCAGCATCAAACTGAAATCTTCGTTTGCATCAAATATTTCGGTATGTAAACCAGCCAATAATTCTAATTCTGCAGTTTCGCTGGCATCGGTTAAACCCAACACGTAGTTCTCTATTATACCAGAATCGATATATTCTTTTATGTTTTTCATTCTTTCGTAAAAGGGGACGGAAATTTTTCTCTTTTATTGTTATTAAAAAATTTGTTCTACGATAATTACCCTGGAGTTTTAATTTCTTGAATGCAAATGTATTACATTGTATATATACGGTGGTTTAAAAGAAATGGATTTTAGTTTATAGCTTTTATAATGACTATCCGCTATTTGGTTCATACTAATATATGTAGTATCTTAGACTAAATATATTAGTTATGTTCGGTACAGATTTTTTTACCAAATATTCGGATGAGGCAAGTTGTAAAGCTTATTTTAAGGATCAAAGGCTGCTTGAGCACAGCGTATGTAAGCAGTGCGGCTCATTACACACCTATTGGCAAGAGAAAGAGAACAGATGGCGATGTAAAGAATGTAAACATGCAATGGGACTAAAAAAGGGTACGGTTATGGAGAATTCCAATCTAAGCTATAAGGTATGGCTATGGGCAATTTACTTTGTATCGCTTACCAAAAAAGGATTTTCGGCACTTGAGCTTCAAACGTATGGTAGGGCATAAACGCTACGAACCAATATGGGGATTAATGCAAAAAATCAGAATTACGATGGGACACAGAGATGAAAAATATACTTTAGATGGTTTTATAGAAATGGATGAAGGCTTTTTTGAAGGTCATAGAAAGAAAGATACTGAAGGCTTGATGGTTAAGCCAGCAAAGGAATTAGATAGGCAAGTAAAAGCAATTGTAGCAGTTTCCACCACTCCTATTGTTACCGCTGAACACAAAAAAGGGCATCCGGTTACAAAACCAGGTTATTTAAAAATAAGTGTGGTTCAATCACTATCAAAAGTAGATATTGGGTATGAAGCCAAAAAAATGATAGCTAAAAACGCAGAAGTTACAACCGATGGCAAAACCAGTTATAGAACACTAAATGACATTTGTAGTAATCACACAGCAATAGTGGTAAAGGACAAAAAAGAAGTAACAAAAATATTTCCTTGGGTACACATTGCAATCAGTAATGCAAAAAAGAAAATATTAGGATTGCATCACAGCGTAAAAGATATTTATATGCAAAACTACCTGAATGAGTTTTGCTACAAGTTTAATAGAAGGTATTTTGGTATCAACTTATTTGACCGGTTAATGGTGGCTGCTTTAGAAAAATCGT
The DNA here is from genome assembly GCA_038204535.1 of Chitinophagales bacterium. Lineage (GTDB taxonomy): Bacteria > Bacteroidota > Bacteroidia > Chitinophagales > Chitinophagaceae > Segetibacter. The sequence continues at coordinate 23,774 of JBBRCW010000032.1, forward strand.
GGTATAAGACTTAAACCAAATAGCGGATAGTCATTGCTTTTATTATTTTAACTACCCCCGATTGTAAAGGGCTTCTAAACATTATTGCCTGATAGACAGGCGATTAATTGTTTCTGTCTGGCAACATGTCAGAAATAAATATTTGATGCCTCTATAATTGTTTAATTACACTGGCCAAGAGCGTACCACAAAATAATAAAAATCAAAATTGTGCTAAAACAGCCGCCACCCAATTTTTTAGCGCCATAACCGGCTAATAAGCCTCTGAAAATATTGTTCATATAAATAGTTTTATTTAACGCCTATAAATTTCGGACCAATCTCTGAAAACTTTAATTCCAGGCTTTTGAAAACACCTTTTGCAAAAGTGCGGTTGATCTGGCCGCGGTCTCCGTTCTCACCTGAACTTCTTTTTGGGCAATCTTATTATACATAACTTCTGTCACCAACGTTGCCATAATTGAAGAAAGGTCAATGTTGATCTTATCGCCCACGATTGACCTCACAGGACTCACCAGTTTATCCCATTCATCGTTTAACTTATATTCTTCCAAAGAGTTTTGCATAATGGGCGTTATCGCCTGCCGAAGAGAAGTGCCGGTTTTCTCTCTCAGGTAATCGGTTGCTGCCGTGCCGCCGTTTGAAACTATTTTAATTGCATCGGAGAAAGTTAGCTGTTTAATACTGCCTAGTAATATTGGCACTGAGGAGGCCGCTGTTTTTGCGGCTGCAATGCCTAAGGTTGTGGTAAACCTATCAATCTCTTTGTTAAATCCCAGCAAATTTAAAACCCCCATCACCCGGGAAATGTCTCCGGGAAAAATCGTCGAAAGAATTCTTTCCTTACTAAATGCGGCACTTGTATTATCGCCGGAACCCAATGACAACATTTGTCTGATGGCTGCAGCAGCATCGGCCTGGGTTAGTATATATCCTCCTAAGCGTGTGCCGCACGAAAAGGAGAGGGGTAAAATCAAACCAATAATTACAGGAAAAAGATATTTTTTCATGAACGGGTTTTAATAAATGCCAATGGAAATATAAAACAAAAGCCCATGAAAGCAATAACCCGCCAGAATAAACAATTAAAAATCAATGAGACATAAGTCAATTTTGAAGAAGATAAGCGGAGAGATACCTGGTTTTAAGACGTTGAAAGAAGTTAGAAAATGACAATATGCTGTTATTTCACTTTATAACGCCGCTGATGCTGGCTTTTCAACGGATAGAGAATATCATAAGCTGTTTCGTAGCCTTCGTCGGCGATCGCCTGCCTTAACTGCAAAGTTCTTCGGCGCTTCACGATGTTGTTAATGATGAAAAAGGAACCTAAGGCTAGCGCCGCTGTAATGCCGGCTATAATATATTTTCTTTGCTTTGCCATTCAATTTAATTTTTCTGTTTTTCTATACAAGCTAAAAGTCCTTCTTTTTTAATTGTTGTAAAATTATAATTATTCAGATATACAACAGCTTACCATACAAATTTTTTAACAGGTTTGTTTATTGCGAAATTTTTTTCACAAAATCCTAATCGTAGTACGGTTGCCCTTCTTTCCCAATATAAATGAATTAAATCCGCCAGCAAAAACTGCAGGTGGGTTTTTATATACAATACTTAAATTTTATGCCAGCTGCTGCTAATATTTTGGCTTTATTTAACCCTGCGGCGTATTCATATTTTCTTTATCAAAATTTATGACACACGGATAGCATGGATAAATCTGTTTTGCCCCGTCCTTTTTGCTGTAAGGTTAATTTAAATATATCCCACAAATTGAAAAATTTAACTGGGTTGTTATTGATTGACCTGTTTAGCGGTTCGCAAAAAGCCATTTTATACTTGCAGTCCATTTCATTTGCGTTTCATTAATACTAGGTCCGCGCGATAACAGTTAATCGGGACAGCTAATTCGATGTACGTTTTAGACCCGGAGCAAAAGTTTTTTTGATACCCAGAAGGAAACCGGTGTTATCAGTCATCTGGCCACGGTCAAAGCCAATTGCGGTAGTTAAAGTAATGCCATGTTTATGAAAAGTATAGTCAAATTGCTGCAGGCTGTACAGTTGGGTCTTGAAAGGATAGAAAGGAGAAGCTGTGTTGTGTGTACCATAATTTTTAGTGTAGGTAATCATGGTTTTTGCGGTTAATGCACTTGCTATTTTATAGAACAGCCCCAGGTGCAGACAGGTCACCCGGTTGTTGACAATATTATCGTTACCAACAATGGAGTTGTCTGGGCTATTCCAGTTATAGGGGGTATAATTTGAATAATATTTGCTTGCCCGCATTCTGTTAATAAACAATGGGGTTCCAACAATCCGGTCATTATATTCCCAGCCGGTTTTGTAGTAACCATTATTATAAAAACTTTGGCGATCCGAAATTTCAACAAAGCTTAGCATGTCTTTGGTATTTAATAATTCAAAAGTAGCATGCTGAATGAAGTTGTCTGTTTTCTTTGCTGCATAGTGCAGGCCAATTAACCGGTCCACATTTCTGATATCCACATCGCGGCCCGTTTCAAAGGGCGTTTGCTGATAACCGTTAATAATCATCTTATCATTCTCCCACTTAAAACCTGCTTCAAACAAACCACGTTGGTCACCAGGCCTGTTTGGTAAAATATTATTTGTACTGGTACCAACGCTGCCATCATCGGCTTGCCTTACCAATAGAACGTCAAAAAATCCCTTTATCGACCGATCCAATTGTACATTTCCTCTTTTTCCACCCCATTCAACAAAATGCTGCAAGCCCCCATAAATCTTCAATTTTTTCTTACCAAGCTGTAGGTAAAATGTTTTTTCGTGATAAAAAGCATTTTTCATATAACGGTTGTTACCAAACCAGCCATGGCTTATCTGCCCTTTAAATTTGGCAAAGCCATTGGTAAAAGGCACCGGTATATAGTCCGTTAGTGCAAAACCAATTTTGGGAATGGGGAGGGCATTTCCGCTAATGCCTATTGACCCCGACGAAGTATTGGCATCCATTTCGCCGGTGGTTTCATCGAACCTGCCTGCCCTGAATTCCAGTTTTTTAAATCCGGTCTTTAAAAAAGCTTCTTTTAAAAAGAATGTATTAAAGTGCTGGTTATTAAAAAGGTCAAAGCCATATTGAACATAAAATGGATTAGCCAGGGCGGTGTCTTGTTTGCTTTTAAAGCGATGTATGTTTTTAAACTGAAGATTGGTTGAAAGATCAGATTTTCGGTCGGCAATAGTACCGTATTTGTTACTTGTAATCCACAATGGCTGGTAGTCATTACCGGCATAGGTTGCCGTAGTGCCAATGCTTATTTTTATCGAGTCGGCAAATTGGGCATGTAAACCTGTACAAATTGCCAATATAAAAACCAAAATAATAGTGCTTTTATGCGCCATAAGTAAGACTGTTTAAAAGAATACCCATTAACCTTTAAGATTGTTATTGGGCAAATTGTGTTGCATAAATAGTAACTTAACCAAATCCCAGCAATTTGGATTGTATTTAACCATCAATTGGTTCTCAACCTTTCTAAGACTTTGAAATACTTAACCTTGTTGCTTTAGATAAAATCTTGTTTCTTCTATTTAAAGATAGGTTATGCCAACGTTCTTATGTCAACACAGCGCATTAAAGCATTATAAACCAAGGCGGGAGCAAGAATAAAGTGAATGTCATAAATACTTTTGCCGTTTTTTTCCGTAAATAATATTAGAAGTGCCACAGTAGTGGAACAATGGTTTAGAAATGTGAGGGAGTTTGGCAAGATTTTTAAAGGCGGTTTGGTTATGGAAAGTGTTATCTTATTTTTTATAGAGAATTATTTGATAGCCTGGGTATTTGTACCGGCTGTTTTGGTATATAAGACCATATTATTTGTTGAATTAGATAACGAACCTCAGGTAGCCGTCGAAAATTTTTTTTATTTTAGCCATCCAAATGTCGCAACTACTCATGACCAGATGCTAAGGAAAAAGAAAGCATTTCAGAATACCCTTTCCTATATTTTACTGGCCCTTATAATATTGCAGGTCATTATTGCTATTCCAACTCTTATATCTAAGTAATATATTAAAGCCTGAATTGGGTGGGGTGTTTCTTCTACAAATATTTTTGTAACATTTGCCCCCAGTTAACCGCCTTATGGGCTTCGCCGTCCCAGAAATAAAGGGTATTATGTATATTTTTTTCGGTAAGACAGTTACTTAGCAAAATATTATTCTGCAAAAAGGCGTCTTCTACTCCTATAGCTAATATTATTTCCAGCTTTTGAAGTACCCTGATCAGTTGAGGACTTTTAATGTGGTTTACGTAATAGACTGGCGTGTTTAATAATATATCTTCATTGGAAAAACCATCAAATAAATCATCAAAATATTCCAGCTTTAAAGTAAGATCGTACCGGCCGCTTAGTCCTATAACTTTTTTGAAGTGGTAAGGATAACGTAGCCCCATGTTTACCGCATGAAAGCCACCAAGGCTGCAGCCTGCTATTATATGAAAGGGATCGTTATTTTTGTGTTCGATAAAGGGGATTACCTCCTCCAAAATATACCGCTCGTATAAAAAATGTCTTTTTATGCGCTCGGCAGGCGATATTGTTTTGCAATACAGGCTGCTTCTATCGGCGCTATCCACACAAAATATCTGTACCTCACCTCTAAATATTTTATCGCTTATTGCATCAATCACTCCCCAATCTTCATAGTCGTAAAATTTGGCGGTTCTTGTTGGAAACAATAAGACTGGTTTACCCGAATGACCAAAAACCAGCATTTCCATATCTTTTTGAAGAAAAGGACTAAACCAGCGGTGGTACTCGCGGCGAACACTATTTTTACTATAAGAAATTTCGTTATATGTAGAAGTGGCCATTGTATAAGGACGATTTATTGAAAATGTATGGCCCATTAATGCATTCGTTGTTAAAAAGTAATTTTAAGGCTAAAAATAGACAATTATGTGATTTTTATGCACATAGAAAAAAAATATATAGAACTTGAAACAGGCAAAGGTAATTTGCAATCTTAGGCTGCAATTTGAGACTATATTATTATGATTGGGTTAATTGCAGATTAATAAATAATGAATAGTAAAGAACCAGCAAATTCAATTTCCCTTTTTGCTAGAAAATTTGAAGGAATGGGCAACCTGATAAAGTCTGGAAGGTTTAAGTTTTTTAACACAGCCTATCGAATGAAGGCCGAATTGTAAACTGAAATGCAAGTCTTTTTTGAGATGGAAATTTCCTAAGGTTCGAGGCCTTTGGATTTAAGTAATTGCTGATAAACTTCAGAATAGCTGCTACCTATGGGAATATCTTTACCGGCAACTTTTATTTTGTTCTTTCCAAAGCTTTCTATCTTATTTACCGGCACTATATAGGAGCGGTGAACCCGGAGAAATTCTTTTGGCAGTAATTTTTCCTGCAGGCTTTTCAAGGTCATTAAAGTAAGTACAGGCCTGGGCTTGGTATGAATGCGGATGTAATCATCAAGGCCTTCGATCAGGTCAATATCTTTTAAATTTATTTTCATTAATTGGTAATCAACCTTTATAAAAATAGAGGCCAGTTGCATTTCCTGGCTGTTTAAAAAATCGAGGTATTCGTTGGCCTTGTAAGCGGCTTTTAAAAACCGGTCGTATTCAAATGGTTTTAGCAGGTAATCCACCGCATCTACATTAAATCCTTCTACTGCAAACTCACTATAGGCGGTTGTAAAAATGACCAATGGTTTTTTGGGTAGTGATTTATATAACTGCACCCCATTGATATCGGGCATTTGAATATCGAGGAAAATGAGATCTGCATCATTTTGCTGCAGCCATGTTCTTGCCTCATCGGGATTGGTATATGTTTCCTGCAGATTCAAAAAAGGAATTTTTGACACATATTCTTTAATAAGTTGAAGGGCAAGTGGTTCATCGTCTATGGCTATGCAACGGATCATTTTATAATTTTTAAGTGAACGTAAAAGTGGCCGTCTTTCGTAGATATTTCCAGGTTGTGTTTATCGGGATATAATATTTCCAGGCGCCTTTTGGTGTTTTTTAGCCCGATACCATTGTTTTGTTCGCTATCGGTTTCGGTTGCCAGAATTCGGTTGTCTGTTGAAAAGATCATTTCATTTTCTTTACTTTCCAAAACGATATTTATTTCTGATCGTTCTTTGGCGCTGATACCAAATTTAAAGGCATTTTCAACAAAAGGAATAAACAGGAGCGGGGCAATCTGGTGAATATCCAAATCGCCGTTAACAATAAAATTGATGGTGATCTTATCGGTAAGCCGAACTTTTTGCAGGTCAATAAAGTCTCTTATAAATTTTACTTCTTTTTCTAACGGAACAAGATTATGTTTTGTATCGCTGATTACATACCGCATAATGGAAGATAATTTCATTACGGCGCCTGCGGTAGCATCGCTTTTTACCACTGCAAGCGAATAGATATTGTTGAGCGTATTAAAAAAGAAGTGCGGATTGATCTGCGATTTTAAAAAAGATAATTCGGTGTTTAGTTTTTCTGTCTCAATTAGTTTTTGCCGGGCTTCGGCTGTCAGCCATTGCTGTATAACTTTTATGCAGGTGCTTACGGTAAACACCAAAAAGAAAACAGCAGTGCCTCCGGTAAAAGGATACAGGTTATGGCGGCGGCGGCCCATTTTATATTTTGCCCTTCCCGGATTTTCAGCATTCAGCGCATCTTCAAATAATTTTGGTATATAGATGAAAATAATAAGGCATACCAAAATGGCCAGCGTATACCATATCCATTTTCGCTTCGCGAGCAGCCGGGGTATTAATACCTGCGTATTAAGGTAATAGAAAATAACGAGGTAGATATCTATGCAATAGAACATCCATTTGAGTGTTTCGCTCATTTGGTATTGCGGATCTTTTGATCTTGGGAAAAACACGATTGGCAGCAAGAAAAAGCAAGTCCACGCTGCTATATGTATAATGATCAGTAAGAGCTTCTTGTTCAATGAAAACGGTTTATTAATGGGTTGAGCGTAAAACTATAGATTGTACCGGCAGCCATAAAACAAATTGGATTAATTAAAATCATTAATCGGTGAGTATGCAGATGCCGAACGCATAAAGTGTAGGGCTAAAAGCAAAACGTTTAATAAAATTTGCCGAAAACTGCAGGCGAGACGTGTGATGAAAATTTATAACTTAAATCGATGACAGGATTAGGTGGTTTTTGAAATTTTAAAAGATTAAAGGAAAGACGGCTTATTTGCCTGTTTATAGCTGCCTGCTTCCTTTTAATATTGCTCTTTCTCATTGGGGAAATCGCCGGTTTTTACATCCGAAATATACTTTTTAACGGCAGTATTGATCTGTTCGCCCATGTTTAAATAGGTTCTTAAAAACCGGGGCTTGAACTCCGAATTAATACCCAG
>JBBRCW010000033.1:0-30776 GCA_038204535.1 Chitinophagales bacterium
ATATTCGGGAAAGTTGCGGTAAGTTTTGTATAGAAAAACAAAAGAGTCTTTTGGCGAAATGCCGGTTTTGGAATGATAAGAATCCTCCACATCCATATCCAGGCTTTTTACTTCCACAACAATTTCAACCTGGGTAACATCCGGATCGGGAAGGCTAACTTCTCTTACAAACTTTCTGTTGAGCGCCGCCATATTCTGGCTTTGCAGGTCATTCAGGCGCTGCCTGTCGGCCAACAATTCTGTTTTGGCATCTTCGGTGTTTACGTCTGTAAACAGGATGGCCGGATAATTTAGCCGGGGCCTTTCTATCGTCATTGTCGTACCATCACCGGCTAAACGAACGGTTGCCGCCTGTGGCGCTACGTATCTTTTAAACGATTGTATGGCTATTTTATGCTCTCCCCTTAACCGCGATAAAGCATCCACACCAGGTCCTCCGCCCGAAAGATCAGACAAGCGAACCCTGAAAGCATACGTTTCGCCATACTTTAAATCCAGTTTATCCGTTTCCTTTTGCCTGTACATCATGGGCGGATTGTCGCCGGCCGCTCCGCCTCCATTAATAATTGTCTGTTCTTTAAACTCCCTTAACCTGTTCAGTTCTTCCGCAAATTCATCCCGTACGCAAAGGCTTGTTCCATTCCAGTTAACAAAATAGGCAGGCAGCCAATAGTTGCCGGTATCACCATGTTTGGCGGGCGAAACCTGAACACCTAATTCCGTATCAACATTTCCCAACTCTATCCCATCGGCCCGTAAATCATCGGCCACTACAGATACCTGCGACTTCCATTCTAAATCGCCACCTTTAACCTCAGCCACATCTACCCTATAACGGCTCACTACCAAAGGCGTGTCGGCCGTACCTGCTCCATTAATGTTTCCAAGTGATTGAAAACCGCGGTTGTACCATTCCAGCACCTGTTCATCGTCCCACGCCAAACGGATGCCCGTATCCGTAACTGGGGCCTTACCGTTCGCCGCTTCTGCCAAATGATCGGTACTAACAGGCTGGCTGGCATGTACAATTTTGGCAAATCCATCGTTATACTGCAACACTTCATCAAAAACATCATCAAAAGTTGCGGCCACGCCCCCCTCTTCAATGGGAAATAAAACAGGGCTAAACAATGTTTGTGTTTCGGTGACCGCGGGTATCCAGGCACCATAGCGTTGTAATCTTTCAGGTACCAGATCGTGGTAGCTGTTGTCGTTATCGGGTTGCTCTAAAAAATCAGCATATACCCAGCCGCCTTCAGCAAAGTAATCAGCCGAAGGCAGATCCATTTCTATGCCTTCGTATAAAATGCCCAATTGTTTAGCCAATGCGGGCTGATGCAGGCAAAACGCCATCACCTGAGCCCAGTTTACGGTATCGATATCCGGATCGGGAGGTGCATCCCTAAAACCCCCTTGCTTAAGGGCGCAGAAATAGCTATCATCTGTAACAGCACCCTGCCTTGCGCCGGCAAAGCCAAAAGCATTTGTGTACGATGCCGGCAGGTATTTCTTAATGGGCACTACATCAATCTCGCGGCCATAATCATCTTTAATGGTAAAAAAAGTGCCCAGTTTTGTGAAGATATCCGTACGGTCGGTATTGATACCGGGCAGTTCGTTAGCTGGAACGGCATAAAATTCATTGTGGTCATTCAACTGGGGGACCTGCACAATTCCCCTTACTAAAAAAGCCGTAAGTTGTATATCGGAAGTTGCAAATGGTACAAATGTCCGCTCAATTCCATCTACTCCTTCTGCCAAAGGCAGCAGCGGACTGAACTTAGGCATGATTACAATATTGCAAATAAGCTTTGATTGCTGATCGTTTATTATAACCTTTTGTGGCAGTGTAAAAATAAACAACCGTGTTTCAGGAGAATTCATGGTGTTCCTTTTTTGGGTTTAAGATAGTTTTACGTGTTCTTCCCATTTTTTGGTAAAGTTGTACTTGACCACGAAAGCAAGTCCCACGTCCAGTGAAAATATAACCTGGAATAAAGCTTCTGCTCCGCCACCATTAGCCTCCCTAACTCCACCCCTTCCTTCAATTTGCACAGCTACCATTAGCAAGCCACCTGCAAGTGACAGTACGCCACGCATCATTTGCCCTGCTAAAACCTCAAGCTTATTGCCGACTGAACCCGTAAGATCAACAGAACGGGTAACCGAGGCCATACCCACTACCGGCAAAACCACTATGACCGTAGCGCCAAATCCAAACATAAATTCAAATTGCGGCACAGGATCACTCAGGCTTATGAAAGCTTTTACCCGGGTAATACCAACGCCGTACGCGGCGATGGCTCCCAGAGAGATCAGTTGGATCTGGATCATCCCCTCAAAACCTAACACAGCGCCTGCACTGGGTTTCAACAGGCTTTTAGGATCGGCACTAAGCGAAATATTGAAAAAGACACCAAGTATCAGGCTGGCTTCAATAATGAGCGGCGGTGGCGCACTCATATTTATCATCTGCGTATCGGGAAACTGCATTACCGGAATACGCTGGTCTATGCTCATTTTATAATTCCAGCTATCGGGGCTGTTTGACATGGCTACCTGAAGCGTATCGTCGAAAATATCGCCCTGTCCGCTTACAAGTGCAAGCACCGTTAAAACGTCTTTGATGTCCTTTAGGTCCGGGCCTAGTTCCATCACCGGCTCCTCAAAAGTTGGTTTCTGGCCTGCCTCCGCTTTAAAGCTTCCCCTTAACGTAAGCAATGGTTTTAACGGTCCAAGCTCTACTACTATTGTCACATCTTTATTGACCATCTCCCATTTTTTGCGATCGCCGACAGCCGGTTCTTCAGCAGCATTACTATTCAAATCAAGCTTAAAGCCAGAGGGCGTACCGGGCGGGCCATATTGAATAAAAACCTTGAAGGCTTCTTCATCAATCAACTTAAATACCTGTTGGGCAGGCACCGAAAGTTGCGGCGGAACAAAATTGTTCAGGCCGTCCATAGGATTGTCAAAAAGGGTATCGGGCAGCTTTAATCCCCCATCAATGCCGGTCAGCAATAGTTCATTTACCGATGGAGGTAACGATAAAACATTGGCAAGATTAGGAAAGATGGAACTCGTTTTTAATAGCCGGAAAGCGTCGGCAAGTTCTGGTACCTGGGTAAATACTTTACCGGCAGTTCCTTCAAAAAAAGTGGGGCGTCGGAACAGAATTTTTTGCGTGTCGGTCGTTTGCAAAAAACTGTATTGCAGGTTTGGCGGCGGTGCACCATTAGCATATTTGTCAATTTCCCTAGGATCGCCAAAAGCATGATGGCTTTGGTTAAATGTCCGGTTACTTGTAACCTGGCCTCTAAACCGAATAACATTTAAGGCACCGTGCCGAATAAGTGGTACCGCCTCGGTGGCCCCTACCGCAACCACATCTTTTGTAACCAGGCATTTTACCATAGTCCACGATCCCTCCTTTGGCAAGGTGCTGCTTCCCCTAACTGATACCACGAATGACACATTGGCCTCATTGCTGGCTGTCACATCAACACGGGTAAGTTGCATGCGCTGGCCGCAGCCCGCAATGTTCATGACCGCGTTTATCGGTCCACCCAAACTGCCCCCCACGTTAGGATGGTTCAGCAGATCTTTAAACATTTGTGGCGGGCAAATGCTTGACAAAGTGGTGCTGGAGTTAAAAGTGGCCGTATTGGCCAGCATAACATAACCAAATTGATCAACGGAGTGTACTCTTGTGCCATTTACTCCCGCGGCTTTAGGTAAGGTGCCTGTTTCCAGGTTTTCAATTTCTACATCGCCGTTAAAATAGACACCCGAAAAACGCACAGGTTTTGGGGATGCCGCAGGCAAAAAGATATCCATTGCATCGGGTATGTCGCGTATCTCTGTTACATTATAAATTCCTTTTACCGTGCCGGGATGAAAACGATAGGGATTAACCTCTCTAAAAACACCTTCAATATAAGAGAGAAAGTTAAACTCACCAGGACCACGTGCTACCCAACCCGAATCGTACCGCGTAACGATACCGGCATTTTTTCGTTCGATAACAATAGAGCGAACTACCGGCGCTCCCCATGGAAACAATATGCTTTTGATCTGCACCACTTCATGCGCCGTGCGGCCAATCATTACATCGAACCTAACCTGGCTAACTGCGCCAAAATTGGCCGAACTGTTTAGCCAGTTGCTGAATACGCTGGCGCCATACCCGGCAAAGTCAATTTTTTGAAGGGGCACTTTAGCATCGGGGCCAAAAGAAAACTGGTTATTGAACTGATCGTATATTATTTTGCCCAAAATGGAAGTGCCGCCATGGCTGCTTAGTGTTTGCAGGGCTCTTCCGGGAAAATAAGACCGGCGATTATCGCTCTCGCTAATTACAGCGCCATCGGGTGGTGCGGCCTGCAACCTCAACTGCATTCCACCTGAAAGGTTACCTGTTTTTTTACCTGAGAAAGATGGTTGTTTGGCAGCCATGGCAGCCTGTGGCAGACCGGGCAGGTTAACAGGGCTAAAGTAGGCAAACGCGCAAATACCAAACGGTAGATTGAAATGTGCGGCTACTGCTTTTTTGTTTTCGTTTCCGTTAAATCCGTTTAAAATGTATTGATAGAGTTGCGCAGGTGTTAATTCAACATCGCTCTTTTGAGCGCTGGCCAAACGAGTGGGGGCTCCGTTGTCAATAAAATTGATAATGGCAGGAACACCAGGTTCGGGCACCAGGGGATTTTTAATGTTCATGACCGGCTCCCACTGAATATGCGGAAGGGTGAACAACCTTGAAAGCCTGCCCGAACTTACCAGGTCCATATTATTTAGCCGGTAAGGAAAGTTATGCGGATAGCCCAGGCTTTCAGGCAGTAGATTGTTTTCGTTTGGAATGATAGTGGAAAAGGCCACACCCCATTGATTGGCTCTGCCAGACACATCTACCAACGACCGGTTACCGGGGAGCCAGTGTAAAAATGCATACGACCCCACTAAATTCTCCAGGTCGGCGTTTCTTATTGCCTGTATATCGTTTTTTGTGAAGGCAGAATTTTGCTCGCCAGACCCACACACATTAACAGTTGGAAACCCCCTGTGAAAAAGCAGCTCGTCGGGCACATGATTGTCAAAAGGCGCCTGGTTCATTCTAAATGAAAGGTTAGTGCCTTCATCATTAAACTGCACAACCGAAACGATTGTAAACAGATGTTGAGCAGGCAGGGCATCTTTTCCGTTGCGCACCAGGTCATTAAAACGTATCACTTCCTGCAGATCAAAAATGTCGGCCTGGTTGCTTATGTAAGGATCAGGCAGCATGTTTACAAGCCGATACACTTTAAACACCAGGTTAAACTCACCGCTACCTATTAACTCCGGGCCATTCAACTTTCCTTCTACCAATATACTTACAGGATTATCGGTGGTAAGCAGCGCATTGCGAAGGCAAATGCTTTGTGGCATACGCACAGGCTGTTCGGCGCCAGCCACTGGTAAAGCACGATTGCCAATTATAAATACGGTGGTGTCTTGTTTAATTTTCAGAAAAAAAACAACGCCGGCAAAATCTGCAACTCTAAAGCGTTGCTGGCTGGCATTTACCGGCTGGTCAACCCTGCCCGAAATGTTTACGGGTTGAATATGGGCTTCCACCTGTTGGTTATCATTTATAAAAATTCCTGCGCCGGTAGCTGAAGGAACCAGTGTGATTTGCGAACGTGTATCACCGCCGGATAATGCCTTCCAGCCAGACAACTGTTGCGTGAGCCGGCGGGGGCTGGTGTAAGTGTACTTTAAACTAAACCTACCAGGCCTGCAAAACAACAACGCCTTTTCAATTACTAGAAGCCCGTTTTGCATTCCCGGCCAACTTGCCTGCAAACCCTGGCTGAATCTGCAACCCATAAAGCCCGCAAAGGTCAGTTTGCCAAACAGGTCAATTCCTATAATATTGTCTATACTAACAACCGGAAGATACCAACCAGTGTCGGTTATATTGGCATTGCCTTGTAACGACAGCCGGTCGTTGGTGTTTTGTGTTATGGTTAAAGTATCCTGTGCGGCAGGTACCGGAAAGTGTACCAGCTGTTCGCTCTCCAGGTAAACCGGCTGAATATTTTGTGCTGCCTCAAATGGTATGCTATCGCCAAACAGCGACAGGCTACAATCGTCCATTGACTCCAGTGTCCATTTTGTTCCGGTAAATGAATAGGTAATCTGGCCGGGATAATTCATTTTTGGCTCAGCGGGTTCACCTTCCACCCCATTTGCGAAAGCATCAAACGGTTCAAAGGTTATTTTAAACGATGGAGAGAACACGCTAATAAATCCGGTTGCACTTACAAATGATGTTCGGCCAAATTCAATTTTGCAGCGTTTGGCCCTGACGCCGGCGTATTTTTTATCGCCGCCAGGTGAAATGGTTTTTACTGCAATGTAAATGCTACAGTCTTCCAGGTCTAACGACGTGCGCACGCCAGGTGCAGGAAACAAAGCATCCTGGGGAAGGGTGATGATAATAAAATCAGGAATGCCACCAAATAAAACCTGGAACCTCAATTTTTTGGGAACCCGATAAAAGTCGTACCAACTTTGTTTGGCGTGCACATCGGCAAAGGGACCGAACGAATGTTCGGGTTCAAGATAATTCTCAATACTCTCTTCAACACCAGCAATTATCGGTAAGTTTCTTTCGCGAACCCAATACACCGCATCGGCTGCCTTACGGGTAGGCATTGCCGCTACCACATCATCAGCATCCTCAATTAGCTTTTTTTTGACTTCATCGGGTATCATGTACGACCGCGAATCAGGAAAAGCGGCTCCTGTTCTTCGACTTACCCAGGCAACCTGTGTTAGTGAAAACTTAAGCGTGTCCCTGAATTTTTCAAAATTCGATTCGGGCTCCCGGGCCTGCATGGAAAGCGGCGCCAGCAACCGGGTGAGCGCAGATAATATCTCGTCCCTTGTCATTTTGTTGGTATTAAATAGAGTTGGTAAAGGATTAACCTTTGAGGTTATGATGACACATGCAGTCAGCTATTTTGCCAATGCGTATATTAAAGCATCCCCTTTCAGGCTCGGAAAAAACCATTCAAAAAACACGACAAATCAGCATGCAATTATTAACTGCCATCTTGATGCGGACAATAGAAGTGAAAGCCAGATCTCTGTTTCGAAACAAGAAATTAGTTTGAATAATTGCGTTGAAAACAACCTGAAACAAAGTAATTCAAACAATCGAAGGTTGCAAGCAGCCGGGGTAATAAATTATTAAAAAAATAGTTAACGCGAAAAGGATGCAAAGACGGTTATTCAAACTACAAAATACACTTACCCGCATGAGGGTTTTGCTTATTTCAGGGCCGAAAGAAAGAGGATAAAGGTAAAATACAGCGAAATAAACTAAGTGGAAAGCGTGAAGGATTACCTAAAAATTGCAAGGGTAAAGGATAAACCGTTGCTGGTGAAGCAGTCAATTTCTTCGCTGGAAGAAATGTTGCCGGCAAACCTTTTATTGCGCATACACCGATCATTTATCGTTGCTATCGATAAAATTCGGCTTTCTCCAACCAACGACGTTGAAATAGGCGGATTGGAAATCCCCATTGGCAAACGGTACGTTCATCAGATAAAAAAAATGGCAAAAAACTGATGTAACTGAAACTTTCGGCCTAGCCGATACCCATTCTTATCTTTATAAACTGCATTTGTGAATGGGTTGTTTTAGTGCCAGGTGCGGCTGATCATCTAAATGAACAGGTTGCCATCTTAGGGCCGTAAATCAAGCACCCACATTTTTTTTGGAGGGATTGTTTGCGGACCATTTAAATTGAACTGCTGATCGCTGGTGACCGATAACGCTTTGGTAAAACCCTTGGTTCTCTCCGTGTATTTTGTCCATTCAATCTTTTGTTCCTTATCGCTGGTATTCATAATGCACATGACCGTTTGCTTATCATCGTACCTGAAATAAACATACAAACCATCCTGGGGCAGGTATTGCATAAGCTGGCCGGTTTTTAGCGCTGTCGAATTTTTTCGGAAGTTGCCGAGTTTCCTGGTTAATTCGTACACATCATCTTCTTGGCTGGTTCGGCCCACTTTTGTAAACTTGTTTTGCTTATCCTCTTTCCATCCGCCTTTAAAATCTAGCCTTACCCAGCCATCCGGATTGCTAACGCCCTTCATTAAAATTTCGGTTCCATAATATAATTGTGGAATTCCCCGACTAGTCAATAGCCAACTGATACCCATTTTTAGTTTGTCCGCATCATCGCCCACCTGCGATAAGAAACGCGTCATATCATGATTGTCTAAAAAGACAACGTTACGCATAGCATCCTTATACAAAAAGTCGTTCGACAGGGTTTGATACAATTTGTTCACGCCTTCGGTCCAGCCAAATTTCTCGTTCAATGCAGGAACAATTCCGTAGAACAGTGTTTGAAAATCGGTGGCGCCCTGCAAATTGCTTTTAAAGGGTATATCCAAATTGTTTTGCACAAAGAAGGCCTGGTTGGCCGTGCCATGCACCCAGGTTTCGCCAAACATTGTTATGTTGGGATATTCATCTGTCAACGCCTTATTGCAGCGATTCATAAATTCAAGGTCATTGTAAATGTAGGTGTCAATCCTCCAGCCATCCACCCCAAATTCTTCTACCGCCCAAATGGCATTTTGTATAAGGTAGTTAGCCACAAAAGGATTTGCCTGGTTTAGGTCGGGCATTTGTTTTACGAACCAGCCATCGCTCATAATTTTTTTTTGTTCAGGCGATGCATAAGGGTCCATCAACAGCTGGTCTTTGTAATTGGTTTGAGTAAACGTCGGCCATTCGTGCAGCCAGTCCTTTGTAGGTTTATCCTTTACCGTAAAATGCTCCAGCCCTACATGGTTATACACGGCATCCTGTATAAGCTTCATACCCCGCTTATGCAGTTCGTCGCTCAATTTTTGATAGCCTTCTGCACCGCCAAATCTTGGCTCAATAGTATAATGATCTGTAAAGGCATATCCATGTTCTGTACGCTCGGGCATATCGTTTATATAAACTGGCGTCATCCACAAAGTAGTAACCCCTAAGCCCTGCAGGTAATCCAAATGATTGATAATGCCTTTAAAATCACCCCCATGCCTATGGTAAATAGAATCCCGGTTTAATGTTTGATCCTTTAAACCCGCTATGCGGTCGTTGCTTTCATCGCCGTTACTAAAACGGTCGGGCATTAAAAAGTAAATAAAGTCGGCAGAGGTAACGCCTTGGGCAAAATCTGTTCCTTTTCCGGGCCTTCTTGCTTTAAAGCCAAAGGTTTTAGTAACCGGCTTTCCACCTTCAACCAATTTGATAATTGCGTTTCCGGGTCTGGTATTAGGGGCTATGGTAACATCAACAAACAGGTAATTTGGGTTATCTGCCTTATGCACTTTGTTAACCGTAACCCCTGGGAAAATAAGTTTAAATGATGATGCGCCGGCAGCAATATTATCGCCATGTAGCATCAGCTGCAGGTTTGGGTTCTTCATATCCACCCACCAGTTGCCTGGGTAAACACTGGCCTGCCGGGCATGCGCCGATTTAAATAAAAAGAAAAAGATGGCTGTTAAAACAATATACCAGAATCGGGTTTTTTTAATCATGACTATCTGTAATTATTAAACATAAGAATCCGGCAATAACCATCGACACACCACCCACAACCAACGCGTAAACGCTTTGGTGGTTAAACAGGTCTTTTACAATAAAGCCCAGGACTGCCGAAGCAATTAATTGCGGTATTACAATAAAAAAATTAAAGACACCCATGTAGAACCCCATTTTATTGGCGGGTAATGAGCCAGCCAAAATGGAATATGGCATTGTCAAAGTAGAGGCCCAGGCCAATCCAACGCCCACCATGGGCAGCAATAAAATATTTTTATCCTTTATAAATAATAAGGAGATGAGCCCAATGCCCCCAACGATCAAACTGATCATATGCGTATGTTTCCGGCTGGTTCGCGCTGCAAGCATGGGCAATAAAAAAGCAGTAAGAGCAGAAATTCCATTATACACCATAAACATTACACCCACCCAATCTCCTGCATCCTGAAATGCTTTTGTAGTAGTATCGGTGGTGCCATAAGTATTTTGAGCTACGGCGGCAGAAGTATAAATCCACATACTAAAAAATGCCACCCAGGTAAAGAACTGCACAATGGCCAGCTGTTTCATGGTTTTAGGCATTGTAGTAATGCCTTCGGTTATTTCCCTTATCGCATGCATTAAACCTTTGTTCAGTTTTTTATCCGCTTCAAATTGCTGCATGTCATCGGGTGGCAGTTCGGTGCTGCTTACCACTGTCCATAATACCGAGGTAAAAAATACAATAGCGCCAATATAAAAAGAATACTTAACCGAGTCGGGAATAATACCTTCAGGCGCGGTATTGCTTATGCCTAAAACATTTGTAAAAAAATAAGGGAGTAATGACGCCACCACTGCTCCCACCCCTATAAAAAAGGTTTGCATGGCAAAACCGGTCGTGCGCTGGCTTGAATTTAGTTTGTCACCGACAAATGCCCTGAAAGGTTCCATCGAAATATTAATAGAGGCATCTAACACCCATAACAAAATGGCTGCCACCCATAAAGCAGCAGAGTTAGGCATTAAGAATAATGCGATAGAAGACAAAACAGCGCCAATAAAGAAAAATGGCCTTCGTCTTCCAAATTTTGGATGCCAGGTTCGGTCGCTTAAATAGCCAATTACGGGCTGAACCAACAGGCCGGTTATAGGGGCGGCTATCCATAAAATGGGTATATCGTCAATTTTTGCCCCCAACGTTTGAAAAATCCGGCTAACGTTGGCATTCTGAAGCGCAAACCCAAATTGAATACCCAAAAATCCAAAATTCATATTGAAAATCTGAAAAAGCGTTAACCTGGGTCTTCGGGGGTGGGTTGTTGTGGTGATATCCGCAGTGTCTTTTTGCATTACAATCGTTATAATGTGTATTAATTACATGAAATAAATATAATCAAAAAAACATCCCGCCGGGGGATGTTTAAAAAATATCTGGATGCACAATCGCGGTAATTTATTACTGAATGATGTAGCCATCTGGCAATATTGCATTCTTCTTCACCACCACTATATGGTCCTTAATGGTATATAAATCATGCTCAAGATCGGCAATTTCATTTCCGCCAATGATCTTTACGTCGTTACCAATGCGGCAGTTCTTATCGATAATGGCATTTTTTATATAACACCTTTCACCTACGCCTATCCTTGGGATGCCTTTTGCGGTATTGGCGTTAATGGTATCGAGGGTTTCATAATAATCGTTACCCATCATGTATGAATTAACTACGGTAGTTCCATAGCCAATGCGCGACCTAATGCCGATCACACTATGCTCAATACGGCTGGCGTGAATGATAGATCCTTCGGCAATGATTGTTTTTTCGAGAGTAGTGCCGCTGATTTTGGCCGGTGGCAGCATACGGGGCCTGGTATAAACCGAATTGTCGTTGTCGAACAAATTGAAAGGCGGAATTTCGTCGGTCAGCGAAAGATTGGCTTCGTAAAAAGAAGCGATCTGCCCTATATCTTCCCAATAACCTTCATACTGGTAACTTCCCACCTTCTGGTTTTCTATCGCATTTGGAATAATTTCTTTTCCAAAGTCTTTGTCATCAGGATGAGTTTCTAAAAGAAGTTGTGAAAGAATTTTACGGTTAAAAATATAAATGCCCATAGAAGCCAGGTAAACTTTTCCTTTTTTGGCCATAGCCTCGCCTGTGTCGCTAGCCCAATCCACCAGTAATTCCTGTTTAGGCTTTTCTATAAACGAAGTGATATAATTGTTTTCATCGGCCTTTAAGATACCGAAATCTGATGCCTCTTTTTGCGCTACCGGAATGGTGGCAAGCGTTATATCAAACCCTCCATCAATATGCTTTTGCACCATTTCTTCAAAATCCATCTGGTAAAGCTGGTCGCCGCTGAGTATCAAAATATATTCGCTGTCGAAGTTATAAATATGTTTTAAAGACTGCCGAACGGCATCGGCAGTACCTTGAAACCAATTACTGTTATCAGGTGTTTGCTCTGCAGCCAATATATCAACAAAGCCAGTACCAAATGCACTAAAGTGGTAAGTGTTTTTGATATGCTTATTTAACGAAGTTGAATTGTATTGGGTTAACACAAACATGCGGCTGATATTGCTGTTTATACAGTTGCTGATAGGTATATCAACTAAACGGTATTTACCTGCTATGGGTACGGCAGGTTTACTTCGGCTTTGTGTTAACGGATGCAACCTTGTTCCGGCTCCTCCACCTAAAATTACTGCGACTACTGACTTTGAAAATGATCTTTTCATTTTATTCTGAATTTAGCGTGTAATGGTTATTTAAGACTTAAATATAGATCTATGTATTGCTGTGCACTTTTATCCCAGCTATTATCAGCCAGCATCATTCTCTTTCTCATCCAATTGAAATGCCTTTCATCGTTATATACGTTCACTCCCCTTTCAATTGAATAATAAATATCGCCCACCGAGGCGTGAATGAAACGGATACCGAAACCGCCGGCATCTCCCATGTCCACAACGGTATCTCTTAGTCCGCCGGTACTTCTTACAACCGGTACAGTTCCGTATCGCATGGAATACATCTGGTTTAAACCGCATGGTTCAACACGGCTGGGCATTAATAGGAAATCTGCTCCGGCATACATCTGGTGACTAAGTTGTTCGTTGTAGCCGATCATGGCATTGTAATAGCCCGGATAACTGTGTATCATATTGCCAAGTTGCCACTCCACATGCGGTTCGCCGCTTCCCAATATTAAAAAAGAAACCTTTCCCGGCATACCATGCAGGGCAGCCATAATGCTGTCAGGCAAAATATCGGCGGCTTTTTCTCCCACCAGCCTGCCAATAAAAATAAAAAGCGGAAGTTCTTCATTTAATCCAAACCTTTCGCATAAAACTTTTTTATTTGCGCTTTTTCCCGCTTTTATCGTAGATATATCAAATGTATCGGTTATATAAGTGTCTTTTGCCGGATCCCACACTTCAGTATCTATTCCGTTTAAAATGCCACTGCACTTTCCTTTTTCAAATTCAAATAAATTTTCAAGGCCGTTTGCGTAACTCTTCAACTCATCCAGATAGCTCCAGCTTACTGTGGTTACTTTGTCGGCGCATTTAATACCGCTTGCCAGGGGGTTTATAGTGCCCGCCCATTCAAGCATGCCGGCTTTCCATGAATCATATTCAGGTATATATCTGGCTTTGTCCCAGCCAATCCATCCCTGGTATTGAGCATTGTGTATGGTAATAACAGTAGGCACCGTGCGCATCTTATTAAAAGCATAGCAATACTTCATCATAAAAGGTATGAGGCCCGTATGAGAGTCGTGGCAATGTATTACATCGGGCTGGTGCTCCCAGCGATTTATCCAGTGTACAACGGCTATTTGAAAAGCGGTAAATCGCTCCACATCATCATCGTAACCATAAATTCTGTCTCTGTCAAGCAAACCATTTATGTCTACAAGATATAAATCGAAACCTAATTTATTGGTCTTTTCTTTAATGATGGTATAGTCAAAAAAACGGTCACCCAGATTGGCATTCCCTTTTGAATGAACCTCCCATTCGTTATCGTATAAAAATTTAGTACGATACATGGGCATTATAACTTTGGCGGTGTGCCCTAACTTGATTTGGTATTTAGGCAAAGCCCCTACCACGTCTCCTAATCCACCTGCTTTAGCAACAGGATAACATTCAGCTGAAACATGTAAAATTTCCATTGGCAATTTTAAATTGAAATCAAATTAACAATCATTTTGAAATTAGCAAACAATATTCAATATTTACTTCTTAATTTATTTTCTTTTACTTTCAATTCTTAAATCATTGTCATATGGCCGGAGCTACCTCCAGTATCACATCCTCAGAAAAAATAGCATCGCAGGGGATACCCACAAATTACGGTGCTTTAGGCACCCTGGTTACTGTATTTTTTTTCTGGGGGTTTATTGCCGCCGGAAACAGCGTGTTTATCCCATTCTGTAAAAATTACTTTCAGTTAGACCAGTTTCAAAGCCAGTTAATAGATTTTGCCTTTTATGGGGCATATTACCTGGGGGCTTTGGCATTTTTCGCCTATGGATCGTTTGGCGGAAAAGACCTTGTAGGTAAATGGGGTTATAAAAAAAGTATAGTGTACGGCCTGTTGTTTTCAGCGTTAGGCGCAATCGCAATGATCATAGCAGTTGATGCAAACACGTTTACCGGTATGCTGGTGGGACTTTTTGTAGTGGCCCTTGGTTTTTCTTTACAACAAACCGCAGCGCAGCCTTTTGCCATCACCTTAGGCGACCCCTCCACCGGTACAAGCCGTGTAAATTTGGGGGGTGGGATAAATTCGTTTGGCACAATGATAGGGCCCATTGTGGTGGCTCTGGCCTTATTTGGCTCTACTGCCGCTCTTTCTCCTGAGCAGATTGCAGCATTAACCCTTGATAAAGTAATCATTCTATATGCCTGTGTGGGCGCTTTGTTCGTAGGCGCTGCCGCCTTATTTTATTTTTCTAAAAAGGTGCCTTCCGGCATTATGATAGAAAAAACCGAGAAAGCCAATAAGGCACTCTATACCCTGTTAATAATGACTGGTTTGCTCATCATAATGTTTGCGCCGGTATTCAACAGCTATAAAACTGATTTAACCAATGCTGCCGCCGATGTAAAACATCAAATGGAAACCTATCGTATGAAGTGGCTGTTTGGTGCATTGGCAGTAGTAGTGATAGGTTTGCTGGCCTCGTATATGAGTGCCAAAAAAAACCCCGATGGCTGGGGCGCCATGAAATACCCTCAATTAGTTTTGGGTATGCTGGCCCTGTTTGTTTATGTTGGGGCAGAAGTAACGATCGTGAGTAATTTAAGTGAACTGCTTTCGTTTCCTGATTTTGGCGGCTACCAATCCTCCCAATCGGCGCCATTTGTTTCAATGTACTGGGGTAGTTTGATGATTGGCCGATGGGCAGGATCTATAACTGCGTTCAATGTAACCAAATCTACCAGGCAAATTTTAATTGCGGTAGTTCC
Organism: Chitinophagales bacterium; assembly: GCA_038204535.1. Classification (GTDB taxonomy): domain Bacteria; phylum Bacteroidota; class Bacteroidia; order Chitinophagales; family Chitinophagaceae; genus Segetibacter. The sequence continues at coordinate 15,078 of JBBRCW010000033.1, forward strand.
TCTTGTTGCCTTTGGAATTGTTATTGGGGTAAATTCTTTGGCACAAAACGATATGAGCCTTCTTTACATGTATGTATTTTTGGTTGTAATTCAGATCATTGCTTTTTACATTAGTAAAGATAACCCACACCGTACACTGTTAATTTTTAGTATTTTAGGTGCAATAGCTATGGTTACCGGAGTTATGTCAACAGGCACATTGGCTATTTATGCTTTTTTAAGCGGAGGGTTATGGTGTTCTATCATGTGGCCTTGTATATTTAGTTTGTCAGTAGCCGGTTTGGGAAAATACACCAGCCAGGGTTCGGCATTTTTAATTATGATGATATTGGGCGGTGGTATCATTCCTCCTTTGCAGGGTAAACTGGCGGATTATCTGCAATCGAGCAGCCCCGTGCCGGGCCATGGCATTCATGAGTCGTATTGGGTAGCCGTATTGTGTTTTGCCTACCTGGCTTTCTTTGCATTTGTAGTAAAAGGTATTTTGAAAAAACAGGGTATTGATTACGATGCGCCAACAGGCGAAATGGATCCATTAGCCCTTGCACCCGAAGCAATACACGAAATAAAAAAGTAAATTGTTCACAAGTTGCAGATCGGTTTTACAGCTGGTCTGCCAGAACAATTATTCAAATCAATAAATCGAAATAAACTAACTATAAAATGAGCCAACCAATAACACCTGCTTCTCAAAAATTAGCAATCGGCATCGATATTGGAGGCACCAATTCGACCTTTGGACTGGTTGACCACAGGGGTGAAATAAAATACAGGGGCGCTATTTCGACCAATAAATACGATACGGTAGCCGAATACATCGATTCGCTTTACGAAGCTGTTGCACCTGCTATAGACCAGGTGGGCGGTACAACAATGATTCACGGAATGGGTATAGGAGCCCCTAACGGAAATTATTACAAAGGCACCATTGAATATGCGCCAAATTTAAAATGGAAAGGAATTATTCCGTTTGCTGAACTGATTACAGAAAAATTCAATCTGCCTTGTGCCTTAACCAACGATGCCAATGCCGCGGCCGTAGGCGAAATGATGTATGGCGCAGCTAAAGGCATGAAAGATTTTATAATGATTACACTGGGCACTGGTGTTGGCAGCGGCATTGTTTGTAATGGCCAACTGGTTTTGGGCCACGATGGCTTTGCAGGCGAACTGGGGCACACTATTATTATACCCAATGGAAGAAAGCACCAGGGAACCCAGGCCGAAGGTTCGCTTGAAACCTATTGTTCGGCAACAGGGGTCAGATTTTCGGCCATTGAAGTTTTACAAAAGCACCCCGATGAAAAAAGCCTGATGCGCGATTATGCCGAAAAAGATCTGGACAGCCGGGCCGTATTTGAATGCGCCGATAAAGGAGACAAATTAGCCAACGAAGTTTACCAGTTTACAGGCGAAATATTGGGTAAAGCGCTCGCCAATTTCGTTATGTTCTCCTCACCCGAAGCAATCATTTTATTTGGAGGCTTATGCAAAGCAGGCGAAATGCTGTTGAAACCAACGCGCCTGCATATGGAAAAGAATTTGCTACCTATTTATCAAAATAAAGTAAAACTTATTTTTAGCGAGTTAAAGGAAGCGGATTCTGCCGTATTAGGCGCCAGTGCACTTGTTTGGGAAATAAAATAATGGGGGATGTAAATTCCGGCGATTTATAAAAATAGAACGCCTTTAATATCGTTTAAGCAAAAAAGCCCCGCAAATGCGGGGCTTTTTTTTGAAGATAGCTCCAAAAATTATTGTTTAGTTGAATCACTCATCATCATTGTTGAGTCAGTATGACCTTCCATCATCATAGTAGTGTCACCTGTGGCTTCCATCATTGTAGATGTAGAATCTGTTGCTGTTGAACTTTCAGTTCCGCTACCGCAAGCGGTAAAAACACCTGCAAGGGCGATGATTGCTAAGAATTTTTTCATTTGTATTTGTTTTTTTTGCAATTATTTAACGCCGCAAAGGTAAGTGTAATAATGACACCCCCAAATGTTTTGCCTTTTTTAAAGTAAACTTTAGACAATAATCGGCGAATCTTACTTTTTTCTAAAGAAAATTCTAATAGGCACGCCGGTAAATTGAAAATTTTCCCGCAGTTTATTTTCCAAATAGTTCTTGTAAGGTGTCTTTATGTCGTCGGGGTAGTTAGCAAAAAAAGCAAATGACGGCACATGGGTAGGTAATTGCGTAACATATTTTATTTTAACAGCATTGCCTCTTACAACAGGCGCATGATAAGCTTCTACCGCCTTTAGCATTACTTCGTTTAACTGCGAGGTGGGCACCTTCCGTACCTTATTTTCATATACTTCCAGGGCTTTTTCCATCGCCTGGAAGATGCGGGTTTTATCAATCACCGAAATAAACATAATGGGTACATCGGTAAACGGTGCCAGCTTTTCTTTTAATTGTTTTTCGTAATCGCGGGCGGTATTGGTTTCTTTTTCTACCAAATCCCATTTGTTTACCAATACAACAACTCCTTTTCCTTTTTTTGTAGCCAGGCTAAATATGTTTAAATCCTGAGCTGTTATGCCTTTTGAAGCATCTAACAATAACAGGCAAACATCGGCATCGTCCATTGCTTTTATAGCCCGGATGACCGAATAAAATTCCAGGTCTTCGTTTACTTTGGTTTTTCGCCTGATGCCGGCTGTATCTATCAGAAAAAATTCTCTTTGAAAAAGTTTATAGTGGGTGTGTATTGTGTCGCGTGTGGTACCCGCAATATCGCTCACTATGGTGCGCTCCTGCCCTACCAGCGCATTTAACAGCGACGACTTACCAACATTGGGTTGGCCGATAATGGCAAACTTGGGTAATTCGGCATCTTTTAAAAATTCGTCGCTGTCATCGGTTGGAATCAGGCTGGTGATCGCATCCAGTATTTCGCCGGTTCCGCTACCGCTAATACTGCTCACGAAAAATATTTTCTCAAAACCCAGGCTGTAGAACTCTGTGGCATCCAGCAAACGATCTCCATTATCTACTTTGTTCACGCACAGAAAAACCGGTTTTGCACTGCGGCGCAAAAGATCCGCCATCGACTCATCCAAATCGGTGATGCCCGTAGCAACATCCACCATAAAAATCATTGCGTTAGCTTCTTCTATGGCAAACCTTACCTGCTTTCTGATCTCGGTTTCAAAAACATCGGAACTGTTTGGAACAAAGCCACCTGTGTCAACAACATTGAAAGTCTTGCCGGTCCACTCGGCTACCCCATACTGACGGTCGCGGGTTACGCCGCTTATATCATCCACAATGGCTTTTCTTTGTTCGAGCAAGCGATTAAAAAAAGTACTCTTGCCAACATTTGGCCTTCCTACAATTGCAACTGTAAATCCCATTATTGTTTTTATTTATTACCAGTCACCAGACAAGAAATTCTTAAATCGTTTAATTAAAAATAAACTCTTCTTTTCCGCCGACTGACAAATCGTATTTCTGATTGATTTAAATTAGTTTCCAGCATTCACCATTCTGCGTGGCCTGCTGCCGCATTTTTCGAATTATTTTATCCCGTTCTTTCCGGCAGATCCAGCGTAAGCTTTGCCGGAACTCCTCCGTAGCTTTTAATGATCTTTCGACAATACCGATCCCCCGGAAATACAAACTCTAAATTTATTCATCTCTTGCAGGCTTCAATATTCACATTCACTATACAACGTTCACTCCTAAATTATTCACTTTTCACTATTCACTCTTCACTCTTCATCATTCACTCTTTACTACTCACTACTCACCACTCACCACTCACTCTTCACTATTCACTCTTCACTCTTCACTCCTCACTCTTCACTCTTCACTACTCACTCCTCACTATTCACTCTTCACTACTCTCTATTCACTATTCACTATTTAATTGTTATACCCATATTCCCTTAGCTTAAATTCATTATCGCGCCACTTATCCTTCACCTTCACAAACAATTGAAGAAACACTTTTTGGCCGATAAAGGCTTCCATATCTATGCGGGCCAGGGTGCCTAACTGCTTGATCATTTTTCCACCTTCACCCAAAATAATAGCCTTTTGTGTTTCTCGCTGCACAATAATATCGGCTTGTATCTTTACCAAACTTTCTTTTTCCTTGTATTCGTTTACCAGTACAGTTGTATGGTACGGTATTTCATCACCATACAATTGAAAGATCTTTTCTCTTACCATCTCTCCCATAAAAAATCGTGTAGGAAGGTCTGTAAGGTCGTCCTCGTTATAAAATGGTTCGCCCTTAGGCAGGTAACGTAAGATTGATTCCATCAGGATGTCAAGGTTAGTGCCGGCGGGCGCTGCAATACCTATCCATTCTTTGCAATATGTTTTAGCAGAAAAAAAAGTTTTGGCCTCTTCAATTTTACCCGGTTTGGCTGTATCGGTTTTTGTAGTTACAACAATGGAAGGAACCTTTAATTTTAGTGAGCCAAAGATCGCATCCACTTCATGCCAGTTTTCTTTAACGTCCACTAAAAGCAAAGCCACATCTGCATCTTCAAGGCTTCCCTTAACAGCTTTCATCATTTTTTCGTGCAACTTGTATTTTGGCTCAATAATACCGGGCGTGTCTGAAAAAATGACCTGGTATTCATTTTCCTTATTTAAAAAAGCTTTTATACGGTGGCGGGTGGTCTGCACTTTTGGACTTACAATAGCCATTTTTTCGCCGATGAGCGCATTCAGCAAAGTGCTTTTTCCTGCATTTGGCTTTCCAAATATATTTACAAAACCTACTTTCATTTTTATAGAATAATACCTTTCAAAACCTAGTAAAGTGAACTTTGAAAAATATTTTGATGTGCAAAAGTAGGCTAATAATAATTAAAGATTGATTTAGGCGATCTCCGCAAAAGGATAACCCAATTAAATCTGGTAACGAAATTCATTATATATTGCCGTTGCCTTGAACCAGGAAGATTAGCGGCATTAAAAAAAATTCAGGCTCCGTAGCGAATTCTTAATCAATTAACCAGGGATTGCCAATTTGGTAACGATAATTATAAAGTTTAAACAGCAGTATGCCCCCAGAATTTTTTTGCCGCTGCTGCCTTAACTTTGCCCAACTTTTTTTAGATAAACAGGTGAGATTTGAAAATAGTTTTTATTTGCATTTCTTACTATATAAAGCTTCACGCGATATTTGATTAAAAAGAAGTGTCAAGGCGCTGCCTGCCAACAATAATCAACTACAAACGTTTATAACCGTTACATTTTGAAAGTAATTACCAGATATACAAATCAGCAAATGAATATTTTCGACCAACAGTCGCATGAATTTATTGGCAGGCATATTGGCCCCAATGAGCAGGAAACAAATGAGATGCTTCAGACAATCGGTGTATCGTCTGTTGAAGAACTGATTGATAAAACGGTTCCGGAAGCCATCCGGTTAACTGAAGAATTAGACCTGGCTGGCCCAATGAGTGAGTTCGAGTACCTGAACGAATTAAAAGAGACCGCATCCAAAAACAAAGTATTTAAAAATTACATTGGCCAGGGATATTACGACACCATTACTCCGTCGGTAATTTTGCGCAACCTGTTCGAAAATCCGGGATGGTACACCCAATATACCCCCTACCAGGCCGAGATTGCCCAGGGAAGATTAGAAAGCCTGCTGAATTTTCAGACCATGGTAAGCGACCTTACCGGGTTGCCGATTGCCAACGCATCGTTGTTAGACGAAGGAACCGCAGCGGCCGAGGGAATGGCCATGTTATTTAATCATAAAAACAAAGGCGATAAGATTACCGCTCCTAAGTTTTTTGTTGATGAGAACATTTTTGCGCAAACCAAGGATGTTTTACAAACCAGGGCAACACCCATAAATGTGCAGTTGGTATTTGGAAATTATCAAAATGCGCAATTAGATGAAACTTTTTTTGGCGCTATTGTACAATACCCAGACAGCCACGGCGAAATAAATGACTACCGTTCGTTTATTCAAAAAGTCCATTCGGCCAATGCCTTAGTTATCATGGCCACCGACCTGTTGGCGCTAACATTGCTGACACCTCCCGGCGAATTAGGCGCGGACATAGCTATTGGAAACAGCCAGCGCCTGGGTGTGCCAATGGGATTTGGCGGGCCTCACGCTGCATTTTTCGCCACCAGGGACGAGTTCAAACGCATCATTCCGGGGCGTATTATTGGCATTAGTATAGATGCCCAGGGTAACCGCGCTTTGCGTATGGCATTGCAAACCAGAGAACAACACATTCGCCGCGAAAAAGCTACTTCCAATATTTGCACCGCGCAGGCATTGCTGGCAAATATGGCCGCAATGTATGCCGTTTATCATGGCCCTGAAGGCTTAAAAAATATTGCGAAACGCACCAGCCTGCTGGCAAATGTGTTAAGCTACGAGCTTATAGAAATGGGTTACGACCAGGCAAATGAATATTATTTTGACACCCTTAAAGTTTTGGTGGATGATCAGCCTCTTATAAAAAAACTAGCTGAAGCGCAAAACCTGAATTTTCATTACTTCAGCGATAATGCTGTAGGTATATCGGTGGATGAAACAACCAGCCAGCAAGATGTATTGGATATTTTGCATGTATTCTCCGAAGCAATCAACCTGTCGGTCTCTTCGGTTTCGTTTGATTACGATATGTCCCTCGAAAATATTCCATCGTCATTAACACGTACTTCCGAATTTCTGCAACACCAGGTATTTAACAGTCACCACAGCGAAACAGAGATGATGCGCTACCTGAGGTTTTTGGAAAACCGCGACCTCAGCCTGAACAACTCTATGATTTCGCTGGGAAGCTGCACCATGAAACTGAATGCCGCTACAGAACTGATACCTGTAAGCTGGCCCGAATTCAGCAAAATGCATCCATTTGCACCCGCCAATCAATGGCAGGGTTACCAGCAGATATTTACCGAGCTGGAAAGCTGGCTGAGTATTATAACCGGCTTTGCCGCCACCTCGCTACAGCCCAACAGTGGAGCACAAGGCGAGTATGCCGGCCTGCTGGCTATTAGAGGCTACCACCAACACCGCAACGAGGCGCATCGCAATGTAATACTCATTCCTATTTCGGCGCATGGCACCAACCCTGCCAGCGCGGTAATGGCCGGTTTTAAAGTGGTAGTTACCAAGTGCGACGAAATGGGTAATATTGATGTGAACGACCTGAGAGCCAATGCTGAAAAATACAAGGATAACCTGGCTGGTTTAATGGTTACCTATCCTTCTACACATGGTGTTTTTGAAGAAAGCATTATAGAGATATGCCAATTGATACATGATAATGGCGGTATGGTTTATATGGACGGCGCTAATATGAATGCACAGGTTGGATTGACTTCGCCAGGTTTTATTGGCGCTGATGTATGCCATTTAAACCTGCACAAAACTTTCGCTATTCCGCATGGCGGCGGCGGACCCGGTATGGGCCCCATTTGCGTAAACGACAAACTTGCTCCATTTTTACCCGGCCATGTCAAAACCACCGAAGGTGAATTTACCAATGCGGTTAGTGCAGCGCCTTATGCCTCAGCTTCTATATTATTGATCAGTTATGCTTACATAAAAATGCTGGGCCGCGATGGGTTAAAGAAGGCAACTGAATATGCTATTTTGAATGCCAATTACATGAAGACACGGCTCGAAAAGCATTATAAGATATTATACAGCGGAAAAAACAATACCTGCGCACACGAATTTATAGTTGACCTCAGGCCATTTAAGAGCCTGGGCGTTGAAGCCGAAGACGTTGCCAAGCGTTTAATGGACTATGGATTTCATGCGCCAACCTTAAGTTTCCCTGTGGCGGGCACTATTATGATAGAACCTACCGAAAGCGAAGACAAATCTGAACTGGATCGTTTCTGTGATGCGCTTATTAATATTCACGATGAGATCAAGGCAATAGAAACCGGCCAACTAAACAAAACGGATAATCCGCTAAAAAATGCCCCTCATACAGTACACGTTATTTGTGCAGATGATTGGGCACACACCTACAGTCGTCAACAGGCAGCGTTTCCGCTCGACTTTTTGCGCCAGCACAAATTCTGGCCAAGTATCAGCCGCGTAAATAATACGCATGGCGACCGCAACCTGGTTTGTACCTGCGAGCCCACCGAAGCCTACATGGAAGAGGGCGTCAGCTAAATTTACCACATAACAATAAAATAAAACGGGTTTCTGTTGAAAAACAGGAGCCCGTTCATTTTTCAATTCGTTTCAGCCACTTTCCATTAAACAGTGGTTTTTTCATTTGTTTTATTCTTTTACTCAGAAACAAAAATGCCGACAAAATAATTTTCATTTTATATGCTTCTTGTGCAGCACACCACTAAAAATCATGTGCATAGTTTATGGCAGATAAAACTTTGAAACGAGAAAAAATCATTTTATCTTAATATGTTTTCCGCAAATTTAACGGGTACCAAAAAATAAAGTTTATGAAAATTAGGGCTGGTTTAGGGCTGGCAGGAAAAGTTGGCACAGGCACAAATGCAGGCCTGGGAGGGGCGGCTGGTAAAGCCATTGGCGGCGGAAGCGGCAATGTAATTATCAATCATGGCGGCGCACAGGTTATTGGGGCGATCGATTAAAGAATGGCTGGTTTGTTTATTTTAATTGTCAGTCCGGCTCAGGTATCTTTGAAGGCAATTTGCCAATTTCCCCTGAACATTTACCTTGGGTTGGAACAGTAGTTGTACATTGGCATCCGTAATCAAATAAACAAATAAATATGGAATACAGAAAATTGGGAAATGGCGATTTGGAAGTGTCATCTGTTTGTTTTGGAGCCTGGGCGGTCGGTGGCTGGATGTGGGGCGGCAGTGAAAGAAACGATGCTATTGCTGCCATCAAAAAAGCTTATGATCTCGGCGTAACTACTATTGACACGGCGCCCGTTTATGGCATGGGTGTAAGCGAAGAAATTGTGGGCGAAGTAATCAAAAACTTATCAAGAGATAAAGTTCAAATTCTTACCAAATATGGTATGCGCTGGGACCTTGCGAAAGGAGATTTCGTTTTTAAGAGCAAAAATAATGATGGGCTAGATATTGATATCTACAAATACGCCGGAAAAGAAAGCATTATAAAGGAATGTGAAGACAGCCTTCGTCGGCTGGGCACCGACTATATTGATCTATACCAGATCCATTGGCCCGATATTACCACTCCCATCCAGGAAAGTATGGAAGCTGTAGCCAGGCTGATTGAACAGGGTAAGGTGAGGTATGCAGGTGTCAGCAATTACAATGTAGAGCAGCTAAAAGAAGCAGGGAAATATGTAAACATCGTGTCAAACCAGGTTCCATATAGCATGTTATTGAGAGACATAGAAACAGAAATGGTTCCCTATTGCCTCGAAAATAATATCTCAATAATTGCCTATAGTCCTTTACAACGCGGTCTGCTGACAGGCAAAATGAAACCGGGGTATACCTTCCAGCCAGGTGACCACCGCGCGGGAATGTATTTTTTTACAGATGAAAATATTGAAAAGACCAACCTTTTTATCGATAAGATAAGGCCATTGGCAGCTGAAAAGAACGCCACCCTGGCGCAATTGGTGCTTCGCTGGACGATCGATATGCCAGGTATAACTATCGCATTGGCAGGCGCAAGAAATGAAAAGCAATCTGTTGAAAATGCCCAGGCATCATCCCTTAGTTTATCATCCGAAGAAATATCCTTTATCAACAAAGAACTTGATGCAGTTCATTTAAATAAAGAAATGCCGGCAAAATAAATGAAAGTTGTGGGCCAGGATGATTGTTTTAGCAGGGTCTTTATAAGCAGACATAAGATTGCTGTGAAGACCCTGCTTTAGTAAATGCAATTATTAGAACTAAGGGAACAGGTGGGGACACACCGATCACATTGAGAAAAGGGAAATGGCATGAATTCCTTAAACGTTTTACAATTCTCGACTGACCACTCAAAACTCACCATTCACAACTCACCACTCACCACTCACCATTCACAACTCACCACTCACCGCTGACCATTGATTACAACTAAGCATACATATCTTCCCGCATGCCATGAACCCGTTCGTCATCAAGATATTCATCAAAGGTCATTAAACGATCGATGATGCCTTTAGGCGTTAGTTCAATGATGCGATTGGCAACGGTTTGCATAAAAGTATGGTCGTGACTGGTTAACAAAACGATCCCTTTAAAATTGGTACAGCTTTCGTTAAACGATTGAATACTTTCCAAATCGAGATGATTGGTTGGCTGGTCAAGTACAATTACATTGGGGTTTTGTAACATCATGCGGCTAATCATACAACGCACCTTTTCGCCTCCGCTCAGTACTTTGGTTTTCTTCATAATCTCATCGCCGGCAAACAACATCTTTCCTAAAAACCCTCTTAAAAATGGTTCATCCACATCTGTTACATATGCCGGAACATATTGGCGCAACCAATCCATCAGGTTGAGGTCGTTTTCAAAGAAAAAGTCGTTATTTTCCAAAGGAAGATAGGCTGTGGTAACAGTGGTACCCCATTCATACTTACCTGTTTCGGCTTCTGCTTCGACGTTTATGATCTCAAAAAACGAAGTTACTGCCAAAGGATCGCGGCTGTAGAAAGCAATTTTATCGTTCTTATTAACCGTAAAATTCACTTTATCAAAAAGCTTACGACCATCGACGGACTTACTTAAATTTTCAACATTTAATATCTGGTTGCCTACTTCGCGTTGCTGTTGAAAAATGATACCCGGATACTTACGATTGCTGGGCTCAATTTCTTCGATAGTCAATTTTTCCAGGGCCTTTTTACGGCTGGTAGCCTGCTTGCTCTTACTGGCATTTGCGCTAAACCTGGCTATAAAGTCAAGGAGATCTTTGCGCTTGTCTTCATTCTTTTTATTCTTATCGTTTAGCTGGCGGGCCATTAACTGGCTGCTCTCGTACCAAAAAGTATAGTTACCCGTAAAAATTTTGATCTTAGCTCTGTCAACATCGGCTACGTGTGTACAAACTGTATCTAAAAAGTGCCGGTCGTGGCTAACTACCAAAACAATGTTCTGATAGTCGGCTAAAAAATTCTCCAACCATCCAATGGTTTCAATATCAAGGCCGTTGGTAGGCTCATCCAGCAAAAGAATATCAGGGTCTCCAAATAACGCCTGGGCCAATAATACCCTTACTTTATAGGTACCAGGAATATCCTGCATTTTACTGTTATGATATTCTTCTTTTACGCCCAGGCTGCTAAGCAAGGTACCGGCAGAACTTTCTGCTTCGTAACCGCCCATTTCGCCAAACTCACCTTCCAATTCGCCGGCGCGCATTCCATCTTCTTCCGTAAAATCTTCTTTCGCATAGATTAGTTCGCGTTCATGCATCACCGTCCACATTTTACTGTGGCCCATCATAACGGTATTCAAAACTGTCTGGTCCTCAAACTCAAACTGGTTTTGCTTTAATATTGCCAGTCTTTCACCGGGAGTAATCTCTACAGAGCCCTTATTTGGCTCAATTTCTCCGCTTAAAATTTTAAGGAACGTCGATTTACCGGCACCGTTGGCGCCAATAACACCATAACAATTTCCCTTTATAAAATTCAGGTTTACTTCATCAAACAAAACCCGCTTACCATAAGCAAGCGTTACATTTTTTACACTAATCATTCCGAAAAATTATTTTACGAATTTCTTTTTTTTTATTTCGAGCCGCAAAAGTAAGAAAACAACGGCAAAGGGTTTTAGAATAAACCCATCTGATTAAGATGCACCGCAGTTTATTAAAGTACTTTTAAGGTTTTGATGTGTTTAAAATTGATCAGAAACTATTTGCAGTATGTTTTATGAAAATATTTTGGCAAAAATTGGTGTGGTCTTTAACCCTGACATTGGTATTCTGCAAAAAATACCCGGAAAATAATTCGACGTTTTTTATAATGTTGATTTTTTTTAAACGCACCTTGACCATATTCGCATAATTTCGCTTTGAATTGACAGAAATCAGGCATGGGTATTGCAGGAAAGAGTGATCTGGCACCTACATCACATTTAACTATTTTATGAAAATACAGTTTATTAAAAATATACAATTTACCAAGCTGGTAAAGGTTGAAAACAGGTTAAGAGAATTTAATTTCAGAAAGATCAACAGCGAAAAGGAAGGCCTTTTTACTGTGGATGTAAGCGACGATCGTGGCAACAGAATCATTTTTAATATGGAAAAAAATGATGGGCGCTGGACAATCGCTACTCCCGACACACTGCCGGAATGGATTACAAATAATCCGCAAAAATTTGAAGAGCTGATAGAAGAAGAGCTCAAAAATATTTGATTTCTATTTTTTTAAGGTCCGTAGTTCCCCTAATTGACTGGAATATTACAGATTGAGAAATTCCATTTTCTTATAATATTATTACCAATTATATTTTTCATCTGTTATGGATCGAAAATTTTATACTTTTTATTTTTCCCCGGCATAGTTTTGCTCTTTTTAATATGAAAGGAAATAAGAAAGTTGTTACTATTCTAATTTTAGGACTTCTCTCCTCTATAGGGCCATTGTCAATAGACATGTATTTGCCCGGCTTTCCGGATATAGCCAAAGATCTTAATACGACGGTTGCTCACATTTCATTATCACTTTCCAGTTTTTTTATCGGCATCTCCTTCGGGCAGTTACTATATGGCCCATTATTAGATCGATTTGGTAGAAAAAAACCTTTATATGTAGGCCTGCTTCTGTACATGCTGGCCTCTGTTGGCTGTGCATTTGCTCCATCGGCCGACGCATTGATCGGCTTACGGCTGTTGCAGGCGCTGGGCGGATGTGTTGGCATGGTTGCCAGCCGGGCAATGGTTCGCGACCTATTTGCCGTAAGCGAAAATGCCAAAGTGTTTTCGCTTTTGATGCTGGTGGTAGGCGTTTCGCCAATCATTGCCCCTACGCTTGGCGGATACATGACCGCTGCTTTCGGGTGGCAATCGGTGTTTGTAATCATGGCATTCTTAGCGGTATTTATCATAATTGCCATACATTTCTCGTTGCCCGAAAGCCGGCAACCAGATCCAACTTTTTCGCTGCGGCCAAAACCCATTGCGAGCAATTTTTATAATGTTATTATTCAACCGCAATTTTATACTTATGCATTAACCGGTTCTATGGCATCTGCAGGGCTATATGCCTATATAGCTGGCTCTCCTTATGTTTTTATGGAAATATTTCGCGCTTCCGAAAAACAATATGGATGGATCTTTGCACTGATCGCTGCCGGATTGATCGCCTCGAGCCAGGTGAATAGTCTTATGCTGCGTAAATACACCAGCCAACAAATCATTCGTGTCGCCCTTTTTTGTCAGTCGCTGACCGGCATTTTACTATTGGCCGGTTCATACATGCAAATCCTTAATGTCTACAGCACCATATTTTTGTGCTTCCTCTTTTTGTGTTGCCAGGGTTTTACTTTTCCTAATACTTCGGCATTGTCACTTGCTCCATTTACAAAAACGGCAGGCAGTGCATCCGCGTTGTTAGGCGGCATTCAAATGGGGATTGGCGCACTTACATCGGCTGCCGTCAGCTTCTTCAGCAACCATACCGCCGTTCCCATGACGGCAATAATGGCGGCATGCGCCCTCTCCGCTTTTACAATTTTATTGATTGGCGGAAAAATTATTTGCAAGAAGGCATCTCTCGAATTGGTTGAAGAAAAAACGGCCGATATGATGAGTGTGACCTAGAAACCACTACTGCATGGCGAAAAAGTTCGGGTCACCAGCTTCATTCTACCACCTTACCATTTTGCTTTTAATAGCGGCAGGTGCCTGAGTGGTTGTTGTTACCGACGGGAAAAATTTGCCGATTAGAAAAAGTTATTGTAAACGTAATTTTTAACCAACCAACTGATGCTCAGGTAATAAAGACAAAAATTTCTCCAGCCCTTTTCTTTTTCCCGCTGTCAACCTGTAGCTGATATTGTGGTTAAAGTAATGGGTAAGATCGTATAGATCGCAGGGATTATCGGCTACCACCTTATTCAATTGGGCCAGGCCTGCCCTATTGGCTTCATTAAATCTTTCTATAAAGGCCGATGGCAATTTTTTGTTAGCTATCCAGGCTGCAAAAATAAATGGAAGCCTGGTAAGGTCATTCCATGCTTCAGCAAGGTCATAGATGTAAGCTGATTTCTTGCGCTGTTCAAATGCCCGGTCGCCAATAACTACCGCTGCAGTAGTTCCCTTTATATTTTTTCTAAAATCTTTAACAGCGTCTTCCAAAACGGGATCGATCTTCCAATAGTCCTTTAAAAGAATTTTCGCAAGCGCCACCGAAGTATAGCTTTGGTAATCCAGCAGCACTTTTTCAATTTCTTCCAGCGGCACATCACTAAAAAGGCAAACCGAACCAACCGCTCCTTCTGCACCTATGCAGTAATCCGTTACAATGTGGTATTCTTTCATTCTAGGTAAAATAGCTACCGGAACAAGGCCGATATCAATTTCATCATTCAACAGCATTTCTGCAATTTTAGATGGATACGCTTCTATTAATTGCATGTTTTCAACGGTAAAACCATTCTTTATTGCATATAACAGCGGCTTTGTATTTAAGTAACTAACCGCGCCAACCTTTATAGTCTTGTTCAATTCATCTAATTTTGGCTGCAAAGAAAAATGTTTTTAACTGAACATCGCATTGTTAGGCTGTTAATCCTGCTAATGCTGTTTACTAATCAAATAAATCATCTACCCATTTATTAAACCATTTCATGGAATTAACAACGCTAACTGCTATTAGCCCGGTTGACGGACGTTACCGCAAACAGGTACAGGTTTTAGAACACTACTTTTCTGAATATGCTCTCATTAAATACCGGGTTTTTGTTGAGATCAGGTATTTCTTTTTTTTGGCCGATAAAAAGTTTTTTAAGTTATCAGCAAAAAGCCGGAGCTATCTGAGTAACCTGGCCGAAAACTTTAGCCTGGATGATGCCCAGCAAATAAAGCAAATAGAAGCTATTACCAACCACGATGTAAAAGCGGTTGAATACTTTTTAAAGGAGCAATTAGATAAATGCGATGCGGCCGATGTAAAGGAATGGATCCATTTTGGGCTTACCTCGCAGGATATAAACAATACTTCCATACCCCTTAGCTGGAAGGGATGTATGGAACAGGAATACCTGCCTGCATTACTAAATTTTAAAAATTTATTGCAGTCGTTTGCCACCGAATGGAAAAGCATTCCGATGCTGGCCCGCACCCATGGGCAGCCGGCATCGCCCACCACCCTTGGCAAAGAATTGATGGTATTTGTTGAAAGGCTGGATAACCAGGTGCGCCTGCTGAGCCATATACCTTATTCTGCTAAATTTGGCGGCGCCACCGGTAATTTTAATGCCCACCATATTGCTTTCCCCGGTAAAGACTGGGTAAAAATGGGCAACCAGTTTGTTGAGACCCATTTAGGCCTGCAACGCCTGCAGTTTACCACACAAATAGAACACTACGATAACCTGGCAGCGCAATTTGATTCTATTAAACGCCTCAATAATATATTGGTTGATTTTTGCCGCGATTTATGGACGTACATCAGTATTGATTATTTTAAGCAAAAAACCAAAAAAGGCGAAGTGGGCAGCAGTGCCATGCCTCATAAAGTTAATCCCATAGATTTTGAGAATGCAGAAGGAAACCTGGGAGTAGCCAACGCATTGTTTGAGCACTTGTCTGCAAAA
>JBBRCW010000034.1:0-29715 GCA_038204535.1 Chitinophagales bacterium
GGCACCGAAATGGTGAACTTGCCGTTGTCATCGGTTTCTATTATGCTTCCATTACCTTGCTGGGCATACTGGCCATCTATCTTAAATTGAACACCCGATACAGGTATTGTACCATCTTTATAATATACAAAGCCCGAGACTGGGAAGGAAGATTTGTCTTTAAAGTCAACAGTAAACTCGGTTGAACTTGCTGACATAAGCCGGTTGACCGATACCGGGTCGAATTGGTGCGTACCTAACAGGGGAACAATTGTATAGGTAGTTCCATTACCCGAAAATGGAATGCCCGAAATAAAATAGTTGCCCGACAGGTCGGTATAGGCTTTTAACGAAAGTTGATCGGCTGTTGGTATTGTGGCGGAACGGGTAACAGCAGCAGCAATCATATTTCCATCGTTTTGATTGTACTGGTCGCTGCGGTGACTTACATCATAAAACTGGTTATTGATGGTTTCGTCAAAACGCCAGTAGCCAACCAAACCTTTTTCGTCGCCCGCCAGCAGTCGGGTATAATCCCGCTCAATCCGGCTTAATGGCACCGCGATATTCCATACCCGCATTTCATCAATATTACCTTTATAATAGTTGCCAGCAGTGTTTCGGCCAATGTAAACTATTTTGGCAGGGCTGGTGCTTGCCTGGTAGGCATCGGCCACTTTGCCAATTACTTTTCCATTCAATAAAATGAACAGGGAGTCTTTGGAGTGTACGCTTTCTACATGCACATATGTTTGGCTGGGATTGGTATATGTTCCAATTGCCGAATTGTTTCTATACTTAAAATATAACTGGCCGGTGGCGTTAAAACCCAGCTCGTATTGATTGGCCCTGCTAAAGATTACCTGGTTGATGGGTGATGCATCTGTTGGTTTTATCCAGGCTTCTATAGTTAAAGAGCTGTCGGAAAAAGGAGTGATTAATGAGTCGAGTTTTAGGAAGCTTTGGCTGGAGCCATTTAACAAAATGCTCTTGCCTGTTTGGGCTTCATCGTTGCTTTGCAGCCTGACCGCCACGTTTTCAACAGCTTGTCCGTTATCATAAGTAACCCTGCCGTAAATGTTGCCTGTTGGGCTTCTGAAACCAATAGCGTATAATGTATCTAATGAATAAACCAGTTTGTTATTACACTTAATTACGCCTACTATCGAGTAAGTGTAGTAAACACCCGGCGTTCCTTTTGAGTCATCGGTTTGAAAATCGCTGTTTGACGCGCCGGCAATGGAACCTACCTGCACAAAATTATTACTTCCATATACAGCCCTTTTTATAATGAAGTTGTCGAATGCGCCCTGCGAAGACCACCTTAATTCGGTACGGTCAGGAAAATATCCTTTTGACGCTATAAGATTTTGAATGGTGCCAATTTGCGTGGGCAACACCGTGCTGTTGATAGGTATGGCCGCCAGTGCGGTAAAGGAAGATCCGGCCGGTGGCAATAGTTGCAATGTATAGGTGTATTCGTTGCAAATAGAAATTTGCTTGTCGATGTACACGCCTTTATCATAATCGGCTTTGGTAAGCGTTATTGCGGTTTGTGTGTTCGATGTATTATTGATACGGGTAATTACGAACGATCCGTTGGGTATCCATGCGGCCTGGATAGGGCTCCATTTTATCTGGGCAGTATTATCGTTTAAAAGCGTTAAACTAACCCCGGCCGGGCCAAGCGATGAAATGGCAATTGCTACATCCGCTTTTACAGCAAGGTCCCAGTTAAAACCCACATGGTCACGAGCCACCCTAAAGTACATGTGTGGCGAGAGGTTTTTGTCGACAACGTAACTGAAGGATGATTTGGTAGGATCATAATCTACACCCACATCCTTTGCATCTGTAAAATTTGGGTTGTCGGCTACCTGTATTTTAAACTTGTCGGTTACCACGTTGTTATTTGAAACAGGGTCGATTGTCCACGAAAAGTTTACGGCATGTGTAGTAACATTGTATGTGGCGGTTGCCGTTTTAGGAAAAGTGAATGCGGGTACCGTAACATTGGAAGATTGCGTAGAAATACGGCCACCATAGGCTGATTGCAGGTAATAGTAAGATATTGGGTTGCTGGAAGTTGCTACATTGAAAGAACCGCTGGTAGCAATTGCCAAATTGCCCGATTGCGCTACGTTGCTACTATTAAAAAGCCTGATCGTACTTAAATTGTCAACTTCGTTTAATTGGATTTTTGTATAATTAATTTTAGCCTGCGGGCTGTAAACATTTCCGTTTTGAACTGTAACAAAATCATAGGTTGGGGTGCTGACGTTACTCATCTGGGTAATCGTAACCGATTTGGTATCTTCATCATCTTCAGATCCATGAGGACCGCTTCCATCAAGATGTAATTTGATTTTTATGCTTTTGATGTTTTTTATCGCATTTGTCAATTGAAGATCCATATTGATAATCCTATTGCCATTGTTTGAGGTGTTATAGTTACTTACCGAGTATGCGCCAATGGCTCTCGCATATTCTACACCACCCGAAAAATTAAAAGAGAACTCATAGAAGTCGGTATAATTGGTGCCGTCCTGGCTGTAAGACAGGGTTGCATATTCCGTTTTAAGCGAGTAGCTAATACAGCAGCCGACCTGCCAGTAAGCTCCATTCCAGCCAAAATTTTCCATATGGATCGTGCCTGCATTGGGATTATAGGATGCTTTAAAAAAACTATTTACACCATCCGTCCACCACGAAGCATTTGAAGTAAATGAGAACAGGCATATGCATAATAAGACGAGCAATTTTCTGAATGCACCTGCTCTGTTAATTACCTTGCTTGAAATAGTTCTATTGATAACAGGTTTATCTGTATTACTATTAGTTGGTAGAGTTGGGTAGCAAATTTTCATAATAAGGAATGTTTGAGTATGAATGAGGTGAGGCGATTATTTAGACATGAACTTTTCGATTCGCTAAGATCCATTCTGGCTTTTTTTAAGTTATTAAATGGTAGGGCTTAGGTTTAAGTTCGCTATAGAATGGGGGTGGATACAAAAAGGAATAATTTTTCGGCCTGGCGGTAAAATCGCCTAATTGAGTTAATATTTTTTGGTTGCCATAATCAAATCCAAACCTATAAAAGTCAACGTAATTTATTCCATCTGTTGAATAAGATATGGTAGCCAATTGAACCCACGTAGCGTAGGTAAGGGGCCCCGCAGCAACCAGAAAATAGTCTCCATTATATACATAAGATTCGATGTGAATGGTGCCATTGAAGGGATTGAAATTTGCTTTGAAGTGTGAGCCGGAAGGATCATTTGCATTATGGGCTTCCGTCCACCAGGTTGCGTTAGACTTAAATGATGAAGCACAAAGCATGCTTGCAACCAGTGCTGCAAAAACGATTGTTCTATTAAAATGCCGGGTAAAAATTTTGAAATTGTTTTGGCAAATAGACTGAGTGGAAGATTTTGCCTGAACACAGGCATACTCATTTTCTACGAATGACATAAGTGTTGTTTTTGCGGATAATGTTCTTATAGTAAGGGAAGGCTGAAAATGGGTATTTAATAACTGGTAAGTAATTATACTGCCAATCCCGGCTGCCTGAGACTAAAGTAAATATTCAAAATGATATTTGCACGTACGTGTTAATTAAATTTTTTCGTTACGACCTTAATCAATTGAAAATTTATTTGGCCATTTTTCTTGTTAAGCGATGGTTAATCAAAAAAAAAATTTATAAGAATGAATATTGCGTAAGAATGCATAGAATAAAAACTTTCTGCTTGTCAATTTACGTTACTGATTAAAACATCTTATATGGCCAATAGCGTATGAACGATTTTTTTCCGCACCTGCGAATAACGTTCAGTGCTGCAAGATCTGCCAGCGAGGAAATAGCGCTACAGTTGAGGCTCAAAAAAGCTGAATAGATAAAACCTGTTTTCATTTGCTGCAACAAATCGATAATTTTAGGGAGCGATAATCTTTCTTTGACGCACAAAATATAATCCCATGCTTACACTTTTAACTGATTTGCCCGACCATGTTGTAGGAGTGGAGGCCACTGCCCACGTTAGCAAAGCCGAGTATGAAAACGTATTGCTGCCGGCCATTGATGCGCTGGCTGAACGAACAGATAAAATATATTTTTTGTATGTAGTTAAAACCGGTCTGGATCATTTTTCTGCCGGGGCTATGTGGGACGATCTGAAAGTTGGGCTGCAGCACTTTTCGCAATGGAAACGGATAGCTGTTGTTTCTGACAATAAGGTAATTAAAAATATGACCAACTTTTTTAGTTTTGCCCTGCCGGCCCATGTTAAGGGTTTTAGCCTAGATCGGTTAGAGGAAGCCAAAAAATGGGTGGCAATTGAATAATTGCGCCAGATTAACTATCAAATGCTTTAATCAGCCGGTTGCAGCAAGCGGTAGCACTGTTTTACAATTTCCAGTTCTTCGTTAGTGGGAATAACCAAAATTTTTACGAAAGACTTTGCTGAATTTACTTCGTTGATGCCAGGATTTTTCCGGGCATTTTTTTCTTCATCAAATTGTAAACCTAAATAATCCATTTGGCTGCAAACCCTTCGGCGGGTAGCCGCATCGTTTTCTCCAACACCTGCGGTAAAGATAACTGCATCCAGGCCGTTGAGGGCTGCGGCATATGCCCCTATGTATTTCTTAATTCTATAGGCGTACATGTCGAGTGCAAGTGCGGCATTTGTATCTCCCTGCTGCGCTGCTTTGTTTATATCGCGCATGTCGCTAAAGCCGGTTAGCCCTGCCATGCCGCTGCGTTTATTGAGTAGCGCGCTTACCTGTTCAACATCGTAACCCCGCTGGTGTACCAAATGGAAAATAACAGAAGGATCGATGTCGCCGGACCGGGTACCCATTATAAGTCCGCTGAGCGGTCCAAAGCCCATGCTGGTATCAATACACTTGCCCGCTTTAATAGCAGCTATGCTACATCCATTGCCTAAATGAATTGTAATGAGTTTTGCCTGGGCGTTATCCAGGTATTCCATTGCCTTTTCGCTTACATATTTATGACTTGTTCCATGAAACCCATATGCCCTTATATTAAGATCGTTGTAGTAAGATAGCGGAATGGCATACATAAAGGCTATGGGTGGCATTGTTTGGTGAAATGCCGTATCGAATACCGCTATTTGTTTTGCCTTTAAGAAAATGCGTTCTGCTACTTCAATACCCATGTAATTGGCAGGGTTGTGCAAAGGCGCCAGTTGAAACAAGCTTTTTATCTTTTCTTTTATTTCGGTGGTAATTACAGTAGTAGAAGCGAAGGCCCTGCCGCCATGCACTACCCGGTGGCCGACGGCTGCAATATCTTCGGGCTGCTTTATCACGGCTAACGCTCCGGTTGTAAGTAAACGCGCAACTTCTTTCAGGCCTTCTTCATGGTCGGCAAGATCAACCGTTTCGGTTATTGATTTTTCTTCGCCATCGATAAAAATCCGGTGAGTGATGACCGAGTTTTCCAGGCCAATACGTTCAACCAGGCCGCTACAAACAGGGCTTTCGTTCGGCATTTTAAATAACTGGTATTTTATACTGCTGCTGCCGGAGTTGATGACGAATATGTTCATGGTGATTGGTGAGTTGTGAGTTGTGAGTTGTGAGTGGTGAGTGGTGAGTTGTGAAACACCCTGGTTCATAAAACTTCATTGATACAACAACTAGCATTCAACATAAATTTTTTTACTGCTGCGCCTGTATGGCCGTAATAATAACTGTATTAAATATGTCATCTACCGTGCAGCCGCGGCTGAGGTCATTCACGGGTTTGTTCAATCCTTGTAACATAGGGCCGATTGCTATTGCGCCGGTTTCGCGTTGCACTGCCTTGTACGTATTGTTTCCTGTATTAAGATCAGGAAAAATGAGGACACTTGCTTTGCCTGCAACCTCGCTGTTGGGCAGTTTTTGCATGCCAACTACCGGGTCTACCGCCGCGTCGTATTGTATAGGGCCTTCTACTTTAAGGTCGGGTCTTTTTTGCTTGACAATCTCAGTTGCCTTGCGCACCTTGTTCACATCTTCGCCTTCGCCCGAGGTGCCGGAGGAGTAGGAGAGCATGGCGATTCGCGGTTCGATGCCAAACATCTGGCTGCTCTCTGCACTCGATATAGCGATCTCCGCCAGTTGTTCGGCAGTAGGGTTTGGATTAACGGCACAGTCACCAAAAACGCTCACCCGGTCTGGCAGGCACATAAAGAACACCGAAGAAACAATGGATGTGCCGGGCTTTGTTTTTACAAACTGCAGCGCGGGCCTTATGGTGTGTTGCGTAGTGTGGACTGCGCCCGATACCATGCCATCGGCATGACCTTTATAAACCATCATGGTGCCAAAATACGAAACGTCGGTCATGAGGTCGCGTGCCATTTCAAGTTCTATGTTTTTACTTTTGCGCAATTCGTATAGAGTCTCTACATAATCGCTATAATGGTCAGAGGTAACAGGGTTAATAATATTTATTTTACTGGCATCCATGTTAAGACCCAATCGTTTTATGGAGGTCAAAATTTCACCGGGTTCTCCTAAAAGTGTAATTTTTACTATGTTTTGGTTAACCAGCCTTGCAGCAGCCCTTAAAATTCTTTCTTCATTTCCTTCGGGTAGAACAATATGTTTGATCTGGCTTTTTGCCCTTTTTACCAACTGGTATTGAAACATGTGCGGCGTTATGCCTTCGGGTACAAAAGTTATCATCTTTTCGTTCAATCCATTTACATCCACATATTTTTCAAAAGTATCTATGGCCAGCCGTACCTTTTTTATATTGTCGGGGGTAATTCGGGATTGAATATTATTGAGCTTTGCGCTTGTTTCGAATGTGCCTGTAGATACAGCTATGATAGGCATTATTGCCTGTGACCCCTTTATCAGGCGCATTATGGGTTCTTCAGGCTCCGAACCGGCAGAGAGCACAATGCCTGACACTTTTGGATAGCTGGTGGAAAGGTTGGCCTGAATGGCGCAAATAATAATATCGCCCCGGTCGCCAGGTGTAACGATCACAACATTTTCTTTTAGATAATTTAGAAAGTTGGGTACCATCATTGCGCCGGTCACAAAATTGTCCACCTGGTTTGTCAACTGGTCTTCTCCAAACAACAGCTTGCCGCCCATGTGCTCATAAACTTCCTTCATCGATGGGCTTTTAAGGTTACTGTCGTTGGGTATTACCGCCAGTATCATTCCTTTTGGTAACTGGCTTGTCAGCAGTTCGTGTACGTCATTCACATAATCAATATTCACCCTGTTAACGATTACAGCCAGTACCTGTATTTCGCGGGATTCAAAACTTTGAAAAACAGTGAGTGATGTATTAACTGCCTGAGCGGTGGTTTTGTCTTGCCCGGAAATTACAATTATGACGGGAGCGCTCAGGTTTTTGGCGATGGTGGCATTGGTATCAAACTCAAATGCGATACCATCTCCTGTATAATTGCTGCCTTCAATGACGGTGAAATCATAATTGTCTTCAATTCGCTTAAATTTTTCGATGATGGTTTCTATCATTTCGCCCCTGCCCTTACTCTGCAATAGGTTAAGCGCCTGAGATCGTGTATAGACAAAAGTATCTTCGTACCGAATAGAAAGCCCAAAATACTGGATGACAGTTTCAATATGGTCGTCATGTTTTTCGGAAGGGTCATGGTTAATAATTGGTTTGAAATAGCCAATTTTTTTTGTTTTGCCCAATAACATGTTTACCAACCCTAACGAAATGATTGATTTGCCGCTGTAGGGCTCGGAGGTGGCAATGAATATTGATTTTGACATAATCTATAAATTAGGGTTGAATGTTATTGGAATACTTATAAGCAATGCTGTTTTACTGGCCGTTGAAGATAAAATAAATACCCTTCGGCACGTTCCCCCAAATATAAGAGATCAATGATGTAGTCTGGTTACGCTTGTTCGAGCTTTTTTTATTAATAACCTTAAAAGGCAAGTCATAATAGCACAGTCTGATTGCAAATTGACGAGTTATAATATTCGCCATTTATTTTTAACTGGCCGAAGAAAGCTGGAACGATTTTTATATCTGGTAAACTTTCTGATCAAAAATTTGTAACTATTTAAAAACTATCCAAAATGGAACAAGTTACCCCAACCCCCGTAAAATTGCAAAAAGCCCTGGTTATAGAAGATAACGGCGACATGAGCCTGTTATTAGATATAATGCTAAACGGAAAAACCGTGGAGCTGGATTACGTTAAAAATTTGGCAGCGGCGCGTCAATACCTTCAAAATGAACAGCCATCGGTTGTTATTTTAGATAATAAGTTGCCCGATGGATTTGGCGTAGATTTTATCAATTATATACGACATCATTACCCCGCGGTCAAAATTATTATGATCAGCGGTTACGATGCGTCGGCAGAAGATGTAGCTATTGAAAATGGAGCGGATCTGTTTTTGCAAAAACCTTTTACGAAGAAACAGCTATTTGAATCGCTGAACAGCTTATTAAATTAGGTAGGGTTATAATAAACAAAACCCATTTTACCCGGTAAAATCGAATAAACCGACAATCTTTAAAATGATGAAGAGGCCCATTTGCGGCCTCTTTGTTTATTATTTCAAATTTAGCCTTATCATTAATTCTTCTACAAGCATGCCTGGCCTAAAATAATAGGAGCGCTTTGTTTCTTTTGAAATGGCAAGCTTCAGCTCATTTTGGTGATAATTTTTCATTACCAGGTCGGTGAGTGCAGGTATCGTCTTCCTGTCATTGTTTTTTTGTTCTTCGGAACCCCAGCCATAACTGTCATGTCTCGTAATTAAAGCATTCAATAATTTTTCTTTGCTGGCAGATACCATAAGATCAAAGTACTGAATAATTATTTCGTACGGAGTGTAGGAGGTTAAATATTCAATCATTCTAAGAAACTTTTTTTCATGGGCCATTAGTGAAAAAACAAATGCTGCTGCAAAGCTATTGTTCTGTCTTGCAGCATTTACAGCACGGGCCAACATTTTTGACCGCCATTTTTTTCTATCCTCATCTAAATCAATTTTCTGACTTATAAGCAGGTAATCTTCGAAACAGAAGGTCAGGGGAAACAATCGCTCAAGTACTTTGGCCAGATTGTTTTGATCGTTGGCAAAAAGATAAATTTTCTTTAGTAAGATTAAGTATGGCACGTTATACTCATCTCTATAGTTGGTCTCTATACATTCTAAACAGTATTCTTTAGCCAATTCTAAGCTTTTCTGCCCTATCAAAAGTTCAATAAGTTTTTCATTAAAGTCGTTTTCGTAACGGAGCGGTTTAAATTTTGAAAGATAAATTGGCAGCAAGCCGTTTGTTTCAACAATGGTGAAAACGGATATTATTAAATCAGCATGATTAGCTGATATAGTGTTTGTGTTTTGCAGAAACTGTTCTGCTATTTGGGTTGCCAGTTCCTTTTTCCGCTCTTCATTGCTGATGCTTAATATGTCGGTCAAATGCGCTAAGTAAAGCATTTTTAAGCCTGATTTTTCGCCCAGCAATTGCATATAAAACCCGGTTGCTTTTTTCCATGTTTCTTCATCAAACAAGCTATTGATGATATCTACAGATTTTTTTAGTAAGCCTTCCACATATTTTGATATTCTGATTGAGTTGATTTCGAAAATGTGTGTAAACTTCATGCAGCTGTCAATAATTGCATTAAAGTTTTCGAAACCATTCTCATTGGCTGTATTAGCCAGGTATTGGTTAACGATTGCGGTATGAACTTCGGTCCACAGGTCAACTACTTTTTTTAATTGTGTTGCATCGATGTTCTTTTTATTCTTTACAACGGCTTTTACGGCTTCGATGGTAATCTGAACCACGTCTTCGGGCAAAAGTTGGCCACTTTTGGCGGCAAAATGATGGACAAACGACAACTCAATATCCTTATTTTTAGAAAGAAGTTCCCTGATCCAATCTCTTAGCGCATCTGAATCTGCCTGTTCCAACAGGCTTTCGGTTTTTGATTTTTTCTTTGCTTTTACCTTGTAAACAATTTTTTTATCAGACCCGATATGCAGCAGCAATGCCGTTTTATGCAGGCAAAACAGCTTATTATTTTTGCAATCGCAATTATTAGCGGTCACCTCGCCTTTTGTAGAAATATTGATTGATACGTCATAAGTCTCGTCGCCGTCATCAACATAGGCTACAAAGTGCCCTTTCTGCTCCTCGTCGCATTCCCTCACCTTATTTTTCTCCGCCTGTTTTATAAGGTCTTTTGGCAGCAACTTTAAATAATTTTGCAAAGAAATTTCAGCAGGTTTTGTCGACGTTGTATCCATGCGGGTTAAAATGTTTGTGCGAAAATATTAGATAAGTTGGCAAGTGGTCATCGCTTTTTTGATTATTTATGCACCAATAATGAACCTGCGTTTCGATGTATCCGCGCCAAGATATGCGGCAAATTCACGCCAATTTTAGTCATACTTAATAGTAAAAATATTTAAATTTGAATATGGATTTATCACGCCTTAGTAAGCAAGAGCGCTTTTTTTTCGATGTGGGCGAAGGCATGTCATTGAGTAATACCCGTTGTTTTATTAATGTTGACACACTTGAAGTGATATTATATGTACCAGAAGATTACAATTGGGAAGATGAGGAAGATGAGAATGAAGAGGTTGAAATAGAGGAAGAAGAAAAATTTGATTTCGATGATCCGGAAAAATTTATGTTTATTGAACCGGTCACGTCACATGAGGCATTTAGAATTATGGAACAATTTGCAGATTCTGTAGCCAATAAACACATGCAGCAGCGGTTAATAGATGCTCTTTCCGGCAGAAAGCCCTTTGCCAATTTCAACCACCTTGTACATACCACAGAAATTCGCGAACAATGGTTTCATTTTAAGAACCGCACCTATACTCACCTGGCCAAAGAGTGGATTGAACATAAAGCAGATAAGGGGTTAAAGAAAAAAATAAGGGCCTTGCCTGCGGTTCGCCTTGCCGAATAAGGGCATATTTTCTTCCGTAGTTACATTTTTAGCCAGACATCTTTGTATTTGTTTTTAGCCATTCTACTATTGTTTTAAACTTTATGCTGCCGGTTGATATGTTAATGATGAAGGTGTACAATTCATTGGGCGCTGCGGTTAGTCTTTATTACTATTCAGAAGCAAACTTAACATTGCCAGCATGCCTGTTCTTTTGTTTCCATCAACAAGTGGGTGATTTGAGATGAGGCTTTCTCCAGGGGTAGCTGTCATGCCTCCCCAACCCCTCCAAAGGAGGGGCTATCCAACGCTCACAAGCCCGCATAAAAAATTTCCAGCAAAAACACAAGTTCTATAAATTTCTTTTTTCAAAGTCCCCCTTCGGGGGATTTAGGGGGCTGGATTTATTCTATCAGGGCAAACCAGTTAAATCAATCAGGAAATGAACACTTCACCTATTTATCCTTATATCAAATCAGTTGAGTTTATCAACAGTTCTATAATGTTCGTTCATTTGGATAATGACAGAACTTTTATTGTGCCCCTGGAAAAATTTCCGACGATCCAGCGGCTTACTGCTGATGAGAAAAAGTCTTTTGAAATAATAGATGATCAAAACCTGTCCTTTCTATCAATTGATGAAATTTATAACATTGAAGAACTGATTGGCATTTCAGTTCAATAACAGCCTCCCCAACCCATCCGAAAGAGGGGCTTTCCAACACACACAGGCCAAGAGAGTAATGCCTAAATATATCGTTTTAAAGTCCCCCTTCGGGGGATTTAGGGGGCTGCAGGAACAGCCTCCCCAACCCCTCCGAAGGAGGGCTTTCCAACGCACACAGGCCAAGACAAGTAATGCCTAAACATATCGTTTAGAAAGTCCCCCTTCGGGGGATTTAGGGGGCTGTGGCTTTTGTTGTTATTACCATCCCCCCTCTCAATACATCATCCCAAACAACCACAACGGTATTTTATTCAGAGCGCCTATTTCTATATCGTCAGCTACTATGTAAGCGTTGGGCACTCCCTTAATTTGTTCGGCATCTTTAGTGCGGCCACCTACTTCAAATACATATTGGTCGTTTACCCTAAAGTCGCCCTTACCGGGCAAGCCAACCTGGTACCCGGCGTTCAGTTGCTGGTTCAGGAAAAACGTTTCCCTTAAAGTACCCTTGTCTGCCGTTTCGGGCGATAAGGTGTATTGCAGGTTGGTGTTTTCCAGGTACAGCTTATCGGGCTTTTGCAATATGCTAATACTTTGCCCCGCTGTAGACAGCATGTTTATTAATTCTGCCTTTTCCAGGTAGTGCATGTATTGCAGCAATGTGTTCCGGGTAATACCTATCTTTTCGCTCAGCTTGCTTACATTGGGCTTAAACGGTACACTTACACTTAACAGATACAACAACTGGTACACTTTGCGGGTGTTGGCTGTACTAAATCCTTCCACAAACTGCAAATCGGTTTCAATCACCATCTTTATTACCTGCTCAACCCGTATGCTGTACGAGCTGATGTTTTCTTTGAAAAAAGGATAGTATCCATAGCGCAAATAATCAGGAAAATGCTGTAGGGGCTTTATACTACTGCTGATGTCGGCGGCCAGTTCTATATGTTTTTCAACAATATCCTGCAACGAAACCGCTTCAAAACTTCCCGCGTCAATAAACTGCAGAAACTCCCTGAACGAGAGCCCCGGCAAATAATATTGCACACTCCGGCGGCTCAGGTCAGCGCTTTGGCGCAGCATGTCGCTAATGCTTGAGCCGGTAAATACAATTTTCAAATCAGGATAAAAGTCATAAACGTTTTTTATTTCCCTGGCCCATTCAGGATATTTATGCACTTCATCCAGCAGCAACAGTTTACCGCCTGCCTGGCTAAATTGAACTGCTATGTCAGATACCTTGTTTTCGCTAAAAAAAATATCGTCCAGCGTTATGTAAAGAACTTCATTGCCCGATCCAAAGTTTTTTCTGGCATATTGCAACAGCAAAGTAGTTTTTCCTGTTCCCCTTGCCCCAAAAATTCCTATGAGCCGGTCGTTCCAATCAATTTTATCCATCATTGATCTTACCAATACCTGTTGCTGATTGCGGAGTAACAGGGTTGATTTTTGAAATAAATGTTCCATTCTTGCTTTTTATATAAAGCAATTTATTATAAAATTTGCTCTTTGCATAATTCATTTTTCTTAAAAATTGATCTATGCATAAAGCAATTTTAATTCAAAGTATCCTCACACACGCCATTCCCTGCGCCTTGTGCAGGCCCAGGTCGGCGTTTAACGTTTGGAGCAGTGGCTTTTAGTGTAAATTTTGTATAACCCCGCACCCTGGTTTCGTGTGGGGTGCCTTGTTTAATGGTGATTATCCGCTGTTTTGGCGGGTAAGGCTGTTTAGGTACCATAACGCTTACCAGTTTTCGTATTTCGGCAACTTCTTCCGCAGGTGCATTGGTGGCGGCGGCAAAATTTTTCTATCCAGTTATGCAGCAGGCATTCGGTAAAATCGGCATCCAGCGGGCTGTGATATTCGTAATGGCCACGGTCGTTTTTTTTGCCCGCCACCAGCGGCGATAGGGGCTTAAGCATAATGTTCATCACATCATTCAATCCTCCAACCTCATCCCTCAATCCTGAATCTAACACTTCCACTTACATTTTGATCAGTTCAATCCAGCGTTCATGATCGGATTGCCTCCCCAACCCCTCCAAAGGAGGGGCTATTGAACGCACACAAGTAATTCCCGGCAAAAACACAGGAACTATAAATTACTTTGTGTAAAGTCCCCCTTCGGGGGATTTAGGGGGCTGGACGGATTTTGCATCAGTACAAAGCCATCTTAAAGACTAAATGTGGATGGTAACATTTGAAAGGAGAAATGTAAGCACTGCTGAACTATCCGGCGAAATAAAAGCTTGCAAAAACATCACTGTCCCTTAAACAATAAACTCAGGCCATTGGCGATTGGCTCTCCTAAAATGCCAGTTAATACCGGAGCCAGGATTGCCAATAATTTTCCAATTTTGTTTTGCATAATTCCTGATATCTGAGTTTCTTCTGTCCAGGAATTATCTGCAATGTTTCCTTTAGCACTGGTGATCTTCATAGCTTCGCCATTTAAAATTAAAGCTGTAGGAATAAATAGTACCATGATAAATAAACTGCAGATTGTCCCAACGAGTAGCATCAAACCTTTGGAAATTGTTGACATCTGAAAATTTGTAAGACCAATGCTTGAGGGGTTGGCAACCAGCCGAAATAAAAAATTGAATTCCAGAATTCCAATAGCTAAGGTAAAGGCGCCAAGATATAAAAGCATTGATGCCAGCCGGGTCCTTTTTACAATTTCTATTGATATAGGTTTCTCATCTGAAAGGGGAGAGTTTAAAAAGCAAAAAGCAGCTATGAACATTAATGCTTCCCAAATTGCAAGAAAATCCATTAAGTAGGTAAGTTCAATTCTTGGCAGAACCTTATATTCTTGAAACATAATTTTAAGCGGTGTTATAAAAAATTGACTTTTTCCCAATACCACAAACAGCAGTGAAACAACAGCCGTAAGGGAAAGGATTACAAACAAGATCATATTCCGTTGGCTCATTTTCTTTTGATAAAGCGTTTCCTTTATAGTGGTCGAACAGGCGATAATGGTAGAAACGAACACAACGATTGCAATAAGCGAGCATGCGGCCCAGGTATAAACGTCAGTTAACTGCGGACTGGCATTGTATTTTGGATGACTGGCAGATTCAAACACCGCTACTCCCCGAATTGAACGTATGCTGCCAGATCCAATACCATATACTGAATAAGTTAGCCGAATGAAAAATAGTAAACCTAAAGTTGCAAGAATTGGAACCAAACTTCTTCCATTTGATTTGACTTTTTTTAGAAATAGGAAAATAAAGTTGTAAAACATGTTGAAGTAGTAATGTTTAAAGTTTTTTATTTTAGAAAAATAAGGCCAAAAACATTCAATTTCAAACTTTCGCTTCAGAAAATTTGCACGGAGTTTTATTAGAACCAGCGCCGCCTAAAATGAGTCCTAAATTTTAAACTTAAATCAACAATTTGGTTTGGGGATATTCCAGCCATTTTCTTTTGCGGCCCGCAACCATTCGTCTGCCACCACTTTTACTTCACGAAAAGCTTCATCGTGCGTATCTCCATGAGCAATGCAACCTTTTAATTCGGGCATTTTTGCTTTAAAACATTATCTGCTTTGCTCCAATAAATTATGATCTCGTACTTTTTCATCACAGCCTGGTAGTTTGTTTGTTATTAAAATTTTTTTAACCTGCCTTTACCTGGTATCCCATGCTTTTTCAGTCTTTCGCAGTCCACATTTCAGCTTTTACTTTTTTCTCGTTCAAATACCCACCACCGCCATTGAACCTCTTTAATTATTGGGAACCGCCAGCAATGCAATAACTGATTATAACCTGGAACGATCTTACTCTAGCGGCATATTGAAGCTAAAATTTGGCAACATTTTTTGATTTGAGCTGGAATGCCATACGCTAAATTTGTTGCCAAAATATAATATATGAAGCATCTTTTACCATTGGTTTTATTTATCTTTTTTGTAACCACTTCTTTTTCGCAAATAAACAAAGGGCAATGGCTTACAGGTGGTAGTGGCAGTTACCGGGCAGACAAATATCCCTGGTCTGATAACAGGTATAGAAGTTTGCGGCTCGATATTAACGGGGGGTATTTTCCAATAAAAAATTTAGCTGTCGGCGTAAGAACGATTTACAATTACGACCGCCAAACAGGAACGAGTGATAATGCCAGCTATTTTAAACAAACGTCCAACAGCAAGAAGTTGGCTCCATTTGTTCGCTACTATTTTTTGCCGGCAGGTAAGAAAATCAATTTATTGGCTGATGCCAGTTATTATCGCGGTTGGGAGAAAAGTACCAATTTATCTGGTCACAGTACAAGCAAATATGGAGGATACGCTTTTTCTGCGGGACCTGCCTGGTTTATAACAAGTCATACAGCATTGGAGTTACTCGTTCAATACGACCATGTTTTTCGCGACTATAATTACGCACCTGATTTTACTTACAAGTTTGGTTTTCAAATACATTTAGACGCAAAAAGCCCGAAAACAAAAGCCAGATAATTTTTCATCGAATAAACCTTTTTTAACTAAAAAACCCGCTTCAATCGTGAAGCGGGCTCCTAAAAGTATTATACGATGGCAACGTTAAAAATGCTATCGGGAATTTCTGGTTTTTGTTTTCTTCTCTGGTTCTGACCTGGCCTTGACAATTAAATCCGACTCCTTCGAAATAAAGGAAGATTCTGGTTTAGCGGATATTGCGGACTTAGTGACACCAAGACGCCTAACAGGATTTTGAGAACGTTTTTGTTTAACGCGCTGGCTTGCAGAAGTTCTGCCGTCAGGCATATCCTGTTGCCTGGTTACGCTTGTGTCTGATGATAAATTTTTTACGATATTTTCACTTAAAGAATGAAACTGTAACAACGCATTTAGCTTTATCAGGTTGCTAAATACATCACTGGATACTGTTGCCTTAAAGTCACCACCAGTCTTGAATTCAACATCAAAAACAATATTATCCACACCAGTTGATTTAAGCGCAGTTTTATGGCGCAATAGCATTTCGCTGTAGGATATAAGTACTTTCTCAATAGTGGTCGGAGTATCAGAGGAATCGACTTCTATGGAAGCCAGGCCATAAGGTGAGGGTTTACCCTTATACCGCCCTTTCTGCATGATCATACCCGGTTCTGCTAATATGTTAAAAGGAAGTTGAGTCTTTTGTTTCAACTCGGCAGGTTGAAACCCTTTACCTTCAAAACGGATGTATATTGTATTAAAAGTCATTAGATATAAATGTTAATGTCAAGTTTCGTAAAAACAAAATTGGTAATATCCGAAGGATCCACCAGATAAACTATGTTCTGGTTATCCAATCCAATATCTGGATTTCGTATGCCCTTATCTTCTAGTTCAATCCTGAAATCAGCAACGATAACCGGCTTTAAATTTCTGTGAAAATCCTTTTCAGAAATGTTCAATAATGATGCTAAATATTTAATTGGATAGATCTTGAACATTTGGATCGGTTAAATCAAATATACTTCATTTAATCTTTTATTAGACTTGGCTATTACTCCGTGGAATTATGATCATCTTCATCACGTTACTTATCTGAACCCTCACTCTTTTGGCAGATTCCTCCTTCGTCCCTAAAATTCTGACAAGGCAGGCGTAATGACAGCAACATCCAAAAAAAACCCGCTCCAAAAAATGAAGCGGGTTTTTGCTTGTAGCTTGAAGCTATTAATATCTGTATGCTTCCGGCTTAAACGGACCTTCTTTAGGAATAACAAGGAATTCAGATTGGAAAGTGGGCAAATCTTCCAATTCTAAACCAACTTAAGCTGAATTCGGAAACTTCATTTTTTTCAGTAATGAAAACGAAGGCTGTAAACGGTAATGAGTGAGGTTTCGACTTTATAGATAAGTCTATGTTCCCGGTTGATCCTTGCGCGACCATAATCCCTTCCAATTATGCTTCAATGGTTCTGGCTTTCCAATGCCAACAAAAGGGTCTTGCTGGATCGCTTCCAATAGTTGCCTCACTCTTTTTAAGACTATTGAATTGCCAGACGATCTCCAATATTAGAGATTTTGTAATGCCGCAGGAAGAAAGACTATTTCCATATATCGTCCAATGAAACAGTTTTCCATTTTCCATTTTTTTCCTGCTGCCGGGCTATTTCTAAACGACTGACCATTTTCGGCGAAGATTCCAAATATTCAGTTTCATCAACCTCGTCATCAGTTTTGTAATCAACTTTCAAAGCATCCAGAAACACACGTATAGCAGTCTTCTGGTCTGCAGTAGCGGGGTGTATAGTAATAGAGGCCATAGTTCAAATTTACTTAAATGTAGTTATGATTTGCCAAGTGCTCAGATATAAAATTTATAAAATTCGCACAAACTCTGCCAAACAAAAAACCTGCGCCAAAAAATGAAGAGGTTATTACTGCTGTTCATCACACCACAATAGAATGCTGATGATAGAAAAAATCCAGCAGACAGAAATTAACTTATAAGCTTTGCCAGTCTTGCCTGGAAATTCCTGCTTGTTTGAGAATCTTACTTAGAAGATTAACTCCTATATCACCCTGATGCGGATTGGGTATTGTTAGTCGTA
Source organism: Chitinophagales bacterium (assembly GCA_038204535.1). Lineage (GTDB taxonomy): Bacteria > Bacteroidota > Bacteroidia > Chitinophagales > Chitinophagaceae > Segetibacter. Next base: position 18,131 of record JBBRCW010000034.1, read on the forward strand.
GTTTGTCTTTGATCATAAACTGATGCCTGCCGCCTGAATAAGGCCCGGTAAAACCCAATTTTCTTAAATGGATTATTAAATCATTCCGCTTAATTGCTCGAAGTTCGGGCATCAGGCAACTGATTTTACTTCGAGTGAAATGTTATTAACAACTGGCACCGGCAAATTCTTATGGATACTTAGAAGAAGCCAATCTTCGAGCACTGCTAATAATTCTTCTCGGCACTTTTCTAAAGTTATGGCTGATGCATACACACCATCAAAGCCAGGCACTTCTCCATAGTATAGATTGTCGTCGGGCAGTAGTTCATAATGAGCTTTATGCATGGCCGCAGATAAATATTCTGAAAGCATATAAATATTTTTGAAGTTTAAATTTAATAGGTTTTGATGAAAGTTGATTAAACTAGTTTGTTAGAAATCCATTGGCCATTATCACGTTGTTGTATGCCCTTATCAATAGCTTCTTTGTAAGCAGGCATTATCTCATCCCACCAATCATTTGTTTTGCCAGCCTCTAAAAGATGATACACCATTTCCAATTCTTTTTCAGAAGCTTGATCTACAAACTGTTTCACTTGTTGTCGTAACACGTATACTTCATTCATAAAATCGTTTTCTCAAATTTACAATATTTTCACTTCAAAGGTTATTCGCGTTACATTCTTTCTGCTCCCATACATGATAGCTTGAAAGACAGAAAGAAAAATGTAAATTTATACCAGATAAATAAATAAATGGATATGGCAGAACAATCAATCATGGAACAACCCTCTTTATTGGGTATGATCGTTACCGAAGTTGAAAAGCTTGACGATACAGGAAAAAAGAAGTTGCTGATTCAATTACGGAAAGATGAGATCTTAAATAGGGCTAGGAATTTAGATGCTGTCAAGGGTGCCAAAAAACCTGGTGTAATGACAGATGATGAAACTGACCGCTTTATTAGTCAACAGCGTAAATTAAGGTATGAGCAATCCCAAGCCTAAGCATTTGGTTATTGATACCAGTGTTTATATTAATTATACCCGCCACCAAAAACTTTATCGCCTGGTTGATGCCATTCTTTTTTACGATTTAGTTGTCTATATCTCCCCCTATTTGATTGATGAATTAGAACGAAACTTACCTTTAACGAGTGCAGTAGAATTGCCTCAATTTGTTTATGATGGTTACCTCAAAACCATACAATCAATTTGTATTTTCTTTGAACCTCTTTTGCAGTATGATGAGAGTCCTGACCCTAAAGATAATTTCCTCTGGGACTTAGCATTGCAAACCAATAGTGAGATAATTGTGACTAAAGAAGCTGCTTTATTGAATTTTACAAATTCTCCTATACCGGTTCATGATATCAAATGGTTTAAGGAAACTTATCCTGTTTCTCTTTAGTGTTTTCAAATTTGTTGGGATGAATAGAAGTTATACAAAAACAAGTGGGCGACGTAACAATGCCCCATAGCACTACCTCAGCTAAGTTCAAAAACCACTACATTATCCCAACAAAAAACCCGCTCCAAAAAGAGCGGGCTATATGTTTTCCTTCACCCCTTTAATGGGCTTGGGGGGATTAATACCTATACATCTCAGGCTTAAACGGGCCTTCTTTAGGTAAACCTAAGTATTCTGATTGAGCAGTGGTCAGTTCTTCCAATACCACGCTGATCTTGGCAAGGTGCAAACGGGCAACTTTCTCGTCAAGGTGTTTTGGCAGAACATATACCTTGTTCTCATACTTATCGGTATTTGTCCAAAGTTCTAATTGCGCCAGTGTTTGGTTGGTAAATGAGTTACTCATAACAAAACTTGGGTGGCCGGTAGCACAACCTAAGTTTACCAAACGTCCTTCGGCCAATAGAATGATGTCCTTGCCATCTATGGTGTACATATCGACCTGTGGTTTGATGGTATCTTTTGTAGTACCATAATTGTCATTCAACCAGGCAACATCAATTTCAATATCAAAGTGGCCAATGTTACAAACGATTGCTTTGTCCTTCATTGCCTTAAAGTGTTCGCCGGTAATCAGGTCGCGACAACCTGATGCGGTAACAATAATATCAGCTTCTTTTACAGCATCAATCATTTTCTTTACTTCAAAACCATCCATAGCAGCTTGTAAAGCACAGATAGGATCGATTTCAGTTACGATAACGCGGCAACCGGCACCAGCCAATGAGGCTGCACTTCCTTTACCTACATCACCATATCCACCAACTACCGCAACTTTACCAGCAAGCATTACGTCGGTGGCACGACGAATAGAATCTACCAGTGATTCTTTACAACCGTATTTGTTATCAAATTTAGATTTGGTAACGCTGTCGTTAATGTTGATGGCGGGGATGGGTAAAGTACCTTTGGCCATACGCTCGTACAAACGATGAACACCAGTGGTTGTTTCTTCGCTCAATCCTTTTATGTGTTGGATCAGCTCAGGATATTTATCGAAAACCATGTTAGTCAAATCTCCACCATCATCCAATATCATATTTAAAGGACGATCAACATCGCCAAAGAACAATGTTTGTTCAATACACCAATCAGATTCTTCCTGGCTTTGTCCTTTCCAGGCAAATACACCGATACCAGCGGCAGCAATTGCAGCAGCAGCATGATCTTGTGTACTAAAAATGTTACAAGAGCTCCACTTAACTTCGGCGCCAAGGGCAGTTAAAGTTTCGATTAAAACGGCAGTTTGAATGGTCATGTGAAGACAACCAGCAATACGGGCATCTTTTAATGGTTGCGAAGCACTATACTCTTCACGAAGACTCATCAGACCCGGCATTTCAGCTTCAGCCAAACGGATTTCTTTACGTCCCCAGGCAGCGAGGCTCATATCGGCTACTTTATACTTTAGCGAGAAGTCGATGTTTGTGTTTGTTTGTGTTGACATAATTTAATTGTTATAAATTTTGAAAGTTGAATTATGAGTTGATTTGTTGAACCACAGAGCCACAGAGACACTCGGGAAACACGGAGAAACCTTTTTGACACGCTGTGGGGTAACTACCTCTATGGTTTAAAAAACTTCTGTTGCAAATGTACCCCTAAGAGAATAAAAACCTTTCAAACCAACAAACTTTAGGACAAAGCTGGCATTCTTCTTATTTTCACAGGACAGATAACCCGTTTACAATGGCAAAAGCGGCTCAAACAGTAGATTCCTCTAATACGACAGTAGCGCTGGATGCTAAAGACCTTGCAATTCTTAGATTGCTGCAGGAAAATGCCCGTATTACCGTAAAGGAGATCTCCGAAACAATACACCTTAGCACCACACCGGTTCACGAACGCATAAAACGAATGGAAGAAAGTGGTGTCATTAAGCAATACGCCACACTGCTCAATTACAGCAAAGTGAAAAAAGGGTTGATGGTCATTTGCTATGTTTCGCTCAAACAACACAGCAAAAACGCAGGTGATAAATTCATAAAAACCATTAACGATCTTGAAGAGGTAATAGAATGCTATAATATTAGCGGCGAATTCGATTTTATGTTGAAAGTAGTGTCAGAAGACATGAATGCCTATTACGATTTTCATGTCAATAAGTTAAGCCAGATCGAAAATATGGGCAATGTGCAAAGCATTTTTGTGATGGGAATAATTAAACAAACGCACAGGGTGGTTTAGGCAAGTGGATTATAAACGCCTACAAAACATTCAATGATGATTGTTGCTGGCTTGCTGCAGTTGATGTAGGCTACGGTTTGGTAAGCATCACCGGTATACTGATAACAAATTGCAAGGCGAGTAAGATTAGTAGAATATAAAAAAGGGTATTTTGAAGTTGCTTTTCCTTTTTTCGTTGCGGGTTGTGGGTAGTGGCAATATTAGCGTACGTGTAATAAAAAAAGTCATGGACCCTTTCACTACCATTTTTTAAATTTCTGTAAACAATATACTTATAAACCAAAATAGCTGGAACCAAAATTCCAATAATGATAAATTTTTTTATAATGAAATGTAAAAAATTGTCAACCATAAATACTCAAAAATATAAGTTGTTGTAAACAGTTGTGAAAAAAGGATTAGGCGGCAAATAAAGTCAAATATTTATTAATCGGTAAAAAAACTGTCCTCATATTCTTGAACCAACTTATCAGCAGAGCGCCTTTTCGGGCACTCGACAGATAAAGGCTATTATTTCGAAATCAATTTTCCCAACAAAAACAGGCCTGGCAAATTCGAAAATCTTGTGGCAATTGTTTAAGCCACCCACATTTATTGGTTTATATACAATAACTCATTGATTTTTTAATAAGAATCAGGATAGACAAATTCTATTGGCACTTTTAACAGCCAGATCCCAAAAAATGATAAATAGTTGTACCGATCCGGCTGCTGATGAATGTATTATCCTTAATATATAATAGTCAATCATTTATAAATTGATTTAAATTTGCTTAAAAACGCCCTCTTAGTGTTTTGGAGGTTCGGCTCAATTATTTGCTACAAAATACAATGGTGAAAAAGGCGTTATGTAAATAGATAACCATTATTGGTAATCTGGCTAAGAGCCTAAAATTTTTTTTATGGATATTAAAGTAATCGCCTTTGATGCCGATGATACACTATGGGTAAACGAACCTTACTTCCGGGAAATCGAAAATAAATTTTGCGAATTGCTTGAAGATTTCATGCCGCTTCATTCTACGGCGCGTGATCTTTTGGCTACAGAAATTGGAAATCTGCCGTTGTATGGGTATGGCATAAAGGGGTTCATTCTTTCTATGATTGAAACAGCCATTGAATCAACCGGCAAAACCATCCATATTGAAGTCATTGCAAAAATTCTGGATTTTGGCAAACAGTTATTGGCACAGCCTATTGAGTTATTAGATGGAGTTGAAGACGTGCTGGTGAATTTGAAGGAAAGATACCGGCTGGTAGTGGCCACTAAAGGCGATCTCTTAGACCAGGAACGCAAACTTAGAAATTCAGGTATCGAGCACTATTTTCATCACATAGAGATCATGTCTGACAAGAAAGAAGGCGATTATCTTAAATTGATAAAACACCTGGATATAAAACCAGAGCAATTTCTAATGATAGGCAACTCAATAAAGTCGGATGTGTTGCCGGTTCTCGGCATAAACGGCAATTCAATTCATGTCCCCTACCACACCACATGGGCACACGAGCATGTTGACCACACTATAGACGACCCCAGGTTTAAAGAGGTAAAACAGATATCCGAAGTTTTATCGATGCTATAGCCCACCTTGGTGCGCCAATACTAATAAGAATTTCGGCCCGGTTATAAGTTGTTTAGCTTATTGATGAGGTCAACCATTTCGCCTTCATTCAATTTTTTTGAAGCAGACAGCGATGCAATTTTTGATTCTAATTGTGGCAGGGCGTTTTCGATAGATGCAGTGGTTTTTTTAACCAGGCTGAGTTGACGTGTAACTGTATTGTATATAAAGTAGTCAGTTATCAGTTTATATTTAAACGTAGAAATGCCGCCATAGGCCTGGTTTTCCGTAACATATTTCGAAAAATACTTTAGCAGCCGGGCATTTTTTCCGTAAGCCAATACCTCATAAAAAGATTTTTCGGTTTGCTTTCCAAATGCGGGGTAACCGTTATTAAATCTCATAACCCGCTGAACTCCGGCAGCGCTATCCACTAAAAGAAAGCCAGCGACCTGATCGGCAAATAAATTGGGCCTTTCATTGTTTTTGAAATACAATTCATTTTTTGCAAGATCAAATTTTAATAAGCCGGTACGGTATTGCTTGCCATTTGTAAACTGAACGATTCCCTGCAGCCATAGTTCAGTTATTAGGTTGCCATCCTCTGTGTTTGGTAAGTTTGTATTTAGTCTTTGGGCAGAAAAGAAAAAAGTTCCTTTGTTTTCATTCAGGTCAACAAACGCCATTTGCTGCGGATCGGGATTTACCAGGTGTTTGTCTTGCCCGGATGCGAGGTCCGATAAAAAAACAGATACCAACAAGAGCAAAGGGTATAGCAGCAGAGGGTTAAAACGTTTCATATAGCTTTATTTACAACTTAAAGGTACATTTTTAAAAAATTTGTCGCCATCAATCCCCACTAAATCAACCGCTGCATTATTCCCGGCAAATCGTTGTTAATATCGGTAATTGCTTGAATTAGGGCATAATATGTGCGTTTCAACATCGAAAGATTCGATTTAAAAAAATTAAACCTTTTCATTTTAATTTAGTCAAAATTTTCTTATGAAACGTACAATCTACTTTACCAGGTTACTCTTAAGTGCGGGCCTTGGTATTGCACTGGTGTCTGGCCTGCATGCCCAGCGTTCACCAAACAGCCGCGGCACTGAAAACAATAACGACAGGGGAAGCCGCGAGGTTAGAACCGGGCGAACCAGCGAGGGTTTATCCAATCGCAGAGGTGCTGACCGTCAAGTTTATTATGACCAACAGCGAAACCCGTCGGCTAACTCATCGGGCAGAAATGTTTTTGAACAGAGAGTTCCTTCTCTGCAGACATCGCCCCGTGTTTCAAATAACAACAATAACAACAATAGCAACAATAACCGCAATGAGGCACGAACTGACCGGCAGGTTTTTTTACAAAGAAATGGTAACGGAAGCAGCGAAGTACGCCGGAACGATCAAAATAACCAGGCACGAAATTACGGTTCTGCAAACAGGAGCCGAAACGTTTATCCGCAGCGCAATGTTTATAATAATTACAATTATAACTCAAGGAATAATTACGCCCCCCGCAGGTATGTTTATATAGGCGCGCCCCGGTATTCAAGATTGCCCCGCACCAGTCTTTATATAAATTTTGGCGGATATCCTTACTATTATAATGATGGACTTTTCTATAATTATAACAGTGGTTATTATCAGCCGGTTTATGCGCCCTTTGGTATAAGAATTAGATCACTGCCTATTGGATATTTATCTTTTAACATTGGGCCGAGCAGGTATTTTTACCATAATGGCATTTATTATCAGCCGTCTTTTAATACTGCATATAATTATAACGAATACCAGGTGGTGGAAGCCCCCATTGGTGCGCAGGTATATTCGTTACCTGCCGGTGCTAAAGCAGTGGTAGTAAATGGCGAAAAATTTTACGAGTTTAATGGTACCTATTACAGGGCAGACAGAGATTCGAAAGGCAGAAATGCGTACACCGTGGCTGGTAAATATGGTGAAATTGACAATACACCACCCCCCATCGATAGCAATCAGGAACCTTTAAATACACCCAATTTGCCCCAGGGAAGCTTTAATTTTCGTGAAGGCGATATAGTTCCCAAGTTACCCGATGGATCTAAGACAGTAACCATTAATGGTCAGCAATTGTTTTTATCGCCAGACGACGTGTATTTTAAATTACAATACGATGGAAATAATGTTAGTTATATAGTAGTGGGTTTGCCATCGGACAACCGTCCTGTTAAACAGAAGCTATTATAGAAAGTTGTAAGTTTTATATAGGAGTAAGTTTTTTTTGATTTTTTTAAGTGCCAGGTATTGTAACCCGGCACTTTTGTTTTATTTAGATTTGCCCGTTGAAAATTGATTATAATAGTCATCATCAAAATAGAAGTCCAGCCATAAATTCATTTTTTTAAATTAATGGACCGCTTTTTGGTTCACTTGGGTACATTTGATAATTTTTTTTTAAAATAGAAACTATGATGAAATACCTTTTTGGATTACTCTTTTTATTCCTACTTATGAAAACTGAAGCACAAAAGCCCGGAGCCTTTAACGGCAATTATCCGGAAACAAAAATGACAGATCAGACCGATGTTTTTTTTGGTACCAAAGTCGGCGATCCTTATCGCTGGCTTGAAGATGATATGGCCGCAGATACCAAAGATTGGGTGCAGCGCCAGAACAAAGTGACCGATGCTTATCTCGCCAAAATTCCTTATCGCGAAGCCATCAAAAAAAGGCTGACGACGCTCTGGAATTATGAAAAATATTCTGCCCCATTTAAGGAAGGGGAATATACCTATTTCTTTAAAAACGATGGCTTGCAAAACCAGTCTGTTTTGTACCGTGAAAAAGGTGGAACGACGGCTGAGGTTTTCCTTGACCCCAACAAATTTTCATTTGACGGCACTACCTCACTGGCCGGTCTAGACTTTTCAAAAGATGGATCGCTGGTGGCTTACCAGATTTCGGAAGGCGGCAGTGACTGGCGAAAAGTAATTATAGTAAATACCGAAACCAACAGGCCTGTAGATGATACTTTATATGACGTTAAGTTTAGCGGGCTTAGCTGGAAAAATAATGACGGCTTTTATTACAGCAGCTACGACAAGCCAAAAGAGGGCAGCCAGTTATCGGGCAAAACACAAATACACAAGTTATTTTACCATAAATTAGGAACGCCGCAAAGCACTGACCAATTAATATTTGGCGGCGAAGCCATGCCGAGGAGATATGTAGGCGGCACTGTAACCGAAGATCAGCATTACCTTATAGTGCGTGCAGCCGAAGCCACCTATGGAAACGAATTGTTTGTACAAGACCTTACGGTAGCCGGAAGCCCGATTGTGCCCATTGTTACCGGGTTTGATAACGAGCAGCAGGTGGTTTATTCGCACGATGGTAAATTATATATGACCACCAACCGCAACGCCCCTAACCGTAAACTGGTGGTGCTTGATGCGGCTAATCCAGCGCCTGAAAACTGGAAAGATTTAATTCCTGAAGATCAGTTTCCGCTATCGGTGAGTACCGGCGGAGGACATTTTTTTGCGCAATACACCAAAGATGCAGTTTCGTTGATTGAAGAATATTCGCTTGATGGAAAGAAATTGCATACGGTGGAATTGCCAGGCCTGGGCACGGCTTCGGGCTTTAGCAGCAAGAGCAACGAAACTGAAGTATATTATTCCTTCACCTCCTATATATATCCCTCAACCATTTTTAGGTACGACCTGTCATCTGGCCAATCTATTCTTTATAAGAAGCCCGCTGTAAAATTCGATCCGGCCTTATATGAGAGCAGGCAGGTGTTTTATCCATCCAAAGACGGCACTAAAGTTCCTTTGATCATTACTTATAAAAAAGGAATGAAGCTGACGGGTAAGAATTCACTGATGTTATATGCCTATGGCGGATTTAACATTAGCCTTACCCCATCTTTTAGCGTAAGTAACCTGGTGTTTATGGAGAACGGCGGTGTTTATGCAGTAGCCAATTTGCGTGGCGGAGGCGAATATGGCGATGCCTGGCACAATGCCGGGATAAAATTGCAAAAGCAAAACGTTTTTGACGATTTTATAGCGGCAGCAGAATACTTAATAAAAGAGAAATATACCTCTAAAGACTTTCTTGCCATCAGCGGGGGATCGAATGGGGGATTGCTGGTAGGGGCGGTTATGGCGCAGCGACCTGATCTTTACCGTGTGTGTTTTCCCGCGGTAGGGGTAATGGATATGTTGCGGTATCATAAGTTTACAGCTGGTGCCGGCTGGGCATATGATTATGGCACGGCGGACGATAATAAAGAAATGTTTGATTACCTCTACAAGTATTCGCCGGTGCAAAATATGAAAAAAGGTACCTGTTACCCCGCAACCATGGTTACCACCGCCGACCACGATGATAGGGTAGTACCTGCTCACTCATTTAAGTTTGCAGCCGCTTTGCAAGCCGCACAATCCTGCACCAACCCGGTTTTGATAAGCATAGCCACCAAAGCGGGACCTGGCGCCGGCAAACCCACCAGTAAGATTATTGAAGAGCAAGCCGATAAATGGAGTTTTTTGCTGTACAATATGGGCTTACAATATAAATAGAAGGATTACATAGAAACAGAAAAGAGGTTGTATTAAAAACATGACCTCTTTTCTGTTTTGTGGATATTTAGTAGCCCTCAAAAAATCTGTTATGCTTGCCTGTATTGAATTTTTAGAAGAAAACGGGGGTTGAAATAGCTGCCGGATATTTGTAAAATAAGTAAAAAGCTTGCATATCACTGAATGCTTTTAAACAATAAAACATCTCTTCAATCAGGATTAGTTCATAGACTGGGAGACGAGCCTGACCCAAAACATCCGCTATATTTACTATCCAATAAAATAACCTGGTTTGTTTTTAACGATAATCTTAATTCTACTTTAACAAAGTTGAAAAATAATTTTTAATAGTTGTGACAGTAATAAAGATGGTTGTTATTTTTGTAGTGCAATTATGAATTAATTTCCCCTAAAATTTTCAAGGCTTCCAAAATGGCAAAGAAACTCCCGCCGAGCGAGAACGGCTTAAAAAATTTTTGTCATTACTGAATGGCTTGTTTAAAACAAGTAACAGTAATCAAAGTTCTAAAGCTGAATTATATGTCTGTGGTTTATTCCAGTCAAAACGAAGCAATATGGAACAGATGTCAGAAATAGTTAAGGATGCGGACTATCATCAAATCCAACATTTTATAAGCGAATCTCCATGGAGTGCCCGGGAGGTAATGGACTTTGTGGCCACACATACCGATCAACTCTTTTCACATTATGATGATGTGCATTTACTTATTGATGAAAGTGGCCACACCAAAAAGGGGCTTAAAAGCGTTGGAGTTGCCCGACAGTACAGCGGACAACTTGGGAAGGTAGACAATTGCCAGATAGCAGTATACGCCGCACTTTCTACAGATAAATATTGCAGCCTTATTGACACAAGATTATACCTGCCGCAGGAATGGATATCGGATAAAAACCGGTGTGAGTCAGCGGGGATTCCTGAAGCAGCGATAAAGCATAAAACCAAGTTAGAACTGGCACTGGAGATCATTACTCACCACCAGCAAAAGGGCACCCGTTTCCATTGGGTTGGCGGCGATGGGTTGTATGGGCATGACAGTAAGTTTAGAAATATTCTGGCGGAAATGAACCTTCTGTATATGCTGGATATTCATTGCACCGATGGTGTGTATATTGAAAAACCCAACATCAGCATTCCTATAAAAAAATCAAAAAAAGGACGCCCTGCTTTTTTACTCCAAGCCGATAAGCCCTCTATAAAAGTTTGTGACATAGTGAAAGGATTGGCGGAAGAAAATTGGAAAACATATAGTGTTCGTGATACTGTCAAAGGGCCGCTTGTTATTGATATGTGGGTACAGCAAATATATAGCTGGGATACAACGGCAACCGATAGCCGCAAGGAATTATTGGTTGTCCGTCGCAGCAAAAATGAAAAAGGCGTGTATGAGTATAAATACAGTCTGAGCAATGCCGATATAAATAACTATAGCTGGCTACAGTTGGCTAAAGCACAGGCACAACGTTATTTTGTAGAACGGGGGTTTGAAGATGCAAAACAAGAAGCGGGGATGAGCCAGTACCAGGTAAGGGGTTGGTTGGCGTGGCATCATCATATAGCTTTGACAATGTTAAGTATGCTATTTGTTTTAACCGAAAAAATAGAATACAAAAATGAATACCCTTTACTATCTGCAAGAGACGTGAGAGAAATAATTGCCCGAACATATGCACAACAAGACAACGTGTTGGAAATTATGAATCTTCGGCATAAAAGAAGACAAGATGATATAGATAGATACTACAGAAAAATATAGTCTACTGATTTTAGAATTTAAACTTTGTTAAAGTAGAA
>JBBRCW010000035.1:0-29641 GCA_038204535.1 Chitinophagales bacterium
CTCATATCCTTTTGGCAATAGTTTTCGTACTTCGTCTGCTTTGGCTTCTGCCTCTTTTGCAAAATCCAACAGGTTAATTCCCGGTTGTTTTACCAGGTCAATTAATACGGCATTGCTGCCATTAGCATTAATCTTAATAAACTCCTGCTGCTCCTGAATTTCAACTTTTGCTATGTCCTTCAACTTAATAATCCTGCTGCTGTCTGTATTCACAACAATCTCCTCCAATTCATCAATATCTTTTAGCCTTGTATCCGTCAGGTTAAGATAAAGCCTGCGATAATCAGCAACATAACCGTTTGACAATACAAAATTGTTGTTACTAAAAGCAGTGATAATTTTATTGGGTGTTATGCCTAACGATGACATCTTAACTGCATCAGGTATTACTACAAACTCTTTTGCTTTACCACCCCGGACAATTACATTGGAGATACCATTTACCTGCGAGAAAACAGGGCGAAGTATAAGGTTTGCTTTATCCCGCAGCGCCACCTGGCTTTGCGTTTTACTTTCAAGTGTAAAGCCATAAACCGGAAACAGCGATTGGTTCATCGCCTCTGTTGAAATATTAACCCCTTGCGGTAAAAAATTTTTTATTTCGCTTATGCGGCTTTCCAGTTGGGTCTTCAAATTATAAATATCAAGTCCCCAGCTAAAATAAACCTCAATGGTACAACTGCCCCTGCTTGTGCTGCTTTTTACTATTGTAACGCCTTTTACTTTTTTTACGGCGCTTTCCAATGGCTTGGTCACCGTAATCATCATTCTATCTACAGGTTGCTGTCCGGCATCTGCAATTATAGAAATGCGGGGAAACAAAACTTCTGGAAAGAGGTTTGTTTGCATACGGGTGTAGGAAAATATACCTGCAAGCAGCAACAAGGCAGCTACAAACAAAACGGGTTTAGAAAAAGTGCTGAAGTAACTTTTATCTTCTGTCATTATAAGCGGGTATTATACCAGTTATATTTATTTTTATCTTTTGGCAATTACTTTTACTAAAGCTGTATCTGGTAATCCATAATTGCCATTGCTAAGTATCCTGTCATTCTCCATAAACCGTGGTGAAATGATTTCAATTTCTGCTTTATTTTTATTGCCGGTTATTACAGAAATTTTTATCGCAGTGCTGTCATTTATCAATTTCATGACCCAAAAACTTTGCATCATTTCATCGGTTAACACACAGGCTTTCGGTAGCACCTGTTTATTATTGTCACTGGCTTTACTTATTAAAACTTTTGCAATCAGTCCTTCAGGCAGAACTAAGTTGTCTGATGTTTTTGCAAGCATGGTTTGCGTTTGTGCGTTTGCATTCATACCTACCAATGGCTTTGTAAAAACCGCTGAATGCTTTGTATTATCAGGTAAAACAATTGTGCAGCCATTACCGCTTCGCACATACCTAATATACTCAAATGGAACATTTACCTTATAAGCCATGCCGCTTGTTTGTGTAATAGTACAAAGTGTGGTTCCTTCCATTATATAACTGCCAGCCTGTTGGTCAAGGGTTTTTATAATGCCTGATGCAGTTGCCTTCACTTTAATTTTACCATACCCTGCTAAGGACGAATCATACGTGACGGGCATGTTACCCAACGCCTTTCTTTCTTTAGATTCCAAATCAAATAGTAATTGACCCTGTTTAACCCTGTCGCCAATCCGTACATGCACATTGGTTATAAAAGACGGAATAGGTGCCGTAACCAAACTGTTTTGCAGGTAAGCAGCAGTGGCAGAAAGTTCAAGGTCATCACTTACTAAACCGCTACCTATTGTAGTAACTTCAACCGGCACCTTAGGAGCTTGCACAACTTCTTCGGTGGTGGTTTCACTGCCGCAGCTCACAGATAAGAAACTAACCGCAAGAATAATTGATGTTAAGTTTTTCATGTTAATCATTTACCAGTTCCAATAATTGTAAGCATTAATTAATAAAAGCCGGTTGGTTTGAAGCAATAAATAATCTCTTTGCACTGCTGCCATACTTTTGATAACGTTAGTGAAGTTGATAATGGATTGCTGCCCGAATAGTATTTCCTTTTTATAAGAATTTATTACCTGCTGGTAATCATTTAACTGATCCTGTAACAATGCACCGCGTTCGGTATAGGAGCTGAGTTCGGTGAGAAATTTATTTTTGCGAACTTCATTCTGGATGAGAAAGTTTTCCCTGTAAGAAGAGATGGATTGCATCAGGTACTTTGTTTTCTTTTGGGTGATTTCTTTCTGCTTGCCGTCATAAAAATTCCATACAACACTTACTCCAGCACCTATTCCAAAACGCCGGGGAATAGTTGAGATATTAACAGCATTTAGTCCAGAGTTTGCAAAAAGATTTATCTGTGGCTTATACCTTGTTTCAAATACTTTTTGTGAAGCATCAAGATTAAGACTGTCTAACCGGTACTTGTCTTCGTATTGAGAAGCAAGAGAAGTATTGTTATTTCGAAGAGCCAGTACAAGGTTATCTAATTGTACAAGCGCAGTATCGCTGATACCGGCAAGAATGTTCAAATCCATTAAGTCTCTGCGATAGTTTGCTTTGTTAGTTGCAAAAATGGTTTCAAAATTTTTGTATTCGATGTTTATCAGCGAAAAATCAGATTGTTTTACCAATGAATTAGTAGCCAGCTTTTTAACGATTTCTCTTTGTCCCACCAGCAGGTTCATCATATCTGCAGCATAACTTGATTGCTGTAAATCGAGCAGACAAAGTATGTATTGGTCGGTAACAAATTTCTCAATGTCGTGTACCGCAAGTTTTATATTGTTTTCATTAATCCGGCTGCTTATGTTTGCCTGCTCTGCATATATTTTGTACCGCTCCTGGTTTAGGATTGGTTGAGTAATTGTAACGAGTCCCTGGTATTGCCCGCCATTGGTAGCGCCTAATTCATAGCCGTAATATTTATTAGCTCCTTTAGAATTAAGTTCGGGTCTTATAGTATTATCATCTGTACTTAGAATTGGCGCAAACAAATAATTGCCTGTAAGGCCAATTTGTGGTTTAGTGAATTGGGCTTTTAACCTTTCAACTTCTAACTGGTTTGCTTTGCTTAGGTTTTGATTGTCCTTTATTAAAGGACTGTTTTGTTTTGCTGTATCAATGTACTGCTGTAAAGTACGTTGAGCATGTAAGGCAAAAGTTGCAATGAGAAGGAACAACCCCGATAAAAATATTCTTAATTGCATATTTTATTTTACAGGTTGATAAATTCTTATCTCCGCTATTTGATTAGATGATTGTGGCACCGTAAGAATATACTTATCAAGTTGAGGAGAAAACAAAGATGTTCCTGCACCGGGTACAGTAGTTATATTTTGAATGACATTATAATGGTCTGCATCCTTTTGCGCAAGAACTTCTATACTACCCTCGCCGCAGGATACATAGATGCGCTTACGTTTTTCATCATAGTAAATACCATCGGCATCTTTACTTATGTTTATGCTTTGTATGGCTTTACCCGTGCCGGTTGAATAGATGATAAACTTACCGGGTTCGCATGCAACAAAAAGCCGGTGATGAGTTTTGTCAAGCGCCATCGGTACGTTTCGCTTTGCTTCTGTTACAGCCCAGCTTGCAACAGGTTTTGAAGCAGAAAGACTTACCACTTCAACAGTATTCTTATCAGGCAGGTTTACATAAACACTATCACCATCTATTTCAAATTGTTTCAGATAACCTGTAAGTGATATTTCACCTAAAATCTTGTTTTGTATTAAATCAATCCTGCCGAGTGAACCAAAAGTTTTTCCAACGCCAACTAACAATTGGCTTGTTGAACTATCAAATCTTAAATTATTACAGGCTTCTTTAAACGAAAAAGTATGCGCAACCTTATATGTATTCCCATTAAGCTCTGTTACTTTTCCATCTCCGCCTGTGGATACAAAAATGCGGTTGCCTTCAGGCAGATAAACAATCCACTTCGGTTCGTTAAATCCCGGAAGGCTTTTAAGAGGTTTTCCGGTGTGAAGGTTGATAACTTCTACAGTATGATTATCCTCTGCAGAAACAAAAAGACGTTGGCCTTTAACATCAACAGCCATCAAGTCAAAGCCACCCTTTACATTTGGAAGCTGAATGGTTTTTTGAAGCTGTAATGTGGATGTATTCATGCTTGCATGAGAACTATTGTTGGTTTCAGTAATGTTGGTTTTGGGATTTGAACTGCAAGAGAGAAAACCAGGAATAAGAATAAATAAACCCACAGAAAAGTAGAAGTTTCTCATTGTATTTTTTGAAGATAATTGCCAAAGCTACCAGCCGATTTGGGATAAATTCTGGATTAGAAAAAGAGGGTGAAAACGTTATGAAGGCTAAATAATGATGCAAGCGATGGCATTCTCTTACCTCGTTAGTATGTTATTGCTTTCGGTATTTAATAACTGTTCTAAGTTTATTTGTTTTTGATGATTGCGCCTGTTCCGTGACGATTGGGTAAAGTAAGTATGTGATTGTAAAAACGAAATCTTTGATGCATTCCATTCCTGTTCGCTTTTAACTATTTCATTTTTGATAAATTCCTGGTGAAGCTTTTCATTTATAATTGGATAATCTTTTCCCCCCAGATAATCCAGGTCTGCATCACAGATAATTTGCTGTAGATGGTTTTTTGGAAATTGCGGAACCTTTGTGGCTAAAATTATTTCACAAATATTGTTGATAGAATTATTGCTCAATCCAAAGCGTGGCAATTGTTCTCTTGCTATTTCACAACTTTTTTCTTCATGCCCTTTATTGATGAATAAAAAACCAGTATCATGATATAAGGCAGCAATTTGTAATTCTAATAAAACTTTCTCGTCTGCTATGCCTTCTTCTTTAGCTATGACTAAGCATTGTTCTTCCACATCAAGCGAGTGTTCGGTGTTATGATAGGTTAGCGATGGAGATAGACCTTCGTTAAGCATTGATGTTACACTTTTTCGCAGGCTGGTTAAGTTTATCATATACAGAGTAATAATAAATCAATGACGTTTAGTTAAGAAAATTTCGCGCAAAGAAAACTATGGAGCAAAAACGCAAAGCCTCTTGGTTTTCCTTTGCGTTATTGCCTTGTATTCTTTGCTCCTTTGCGGGAAATACTGTAACGTTTAAATAAACATCTTGAATAATAAATGAACGAATAAACAGTTGTTGCAACCTGCATTATCAGCCCTTCATTTCTTTCAAAAATTTTCCGCTTGCATCAAATAACAAGTCGCTTTTTTTAATCTCTGCTTCATAGGTCACTATACCTTTGGCATCGGTAATCTTTGCAGCTCCATTAACTTTTTGTCCTTTGTAGTTTGTTCTTACATACTCTATAATTCCTTTTGGTAGTTGGTTTAAAGGAATAGAAGTTTCCGTTTCTATAATAGCTCCACTTCCTTCAAATAAAACAGAATTGGCAACTTTATTTACATCAAAGCTTGCTTCATATTTAGCCTTTTCTTTGTCCCACTTTACTTTAGATACATTTGGATACTGTTGGTGAAAAGCATTTTTAACGGCAGCAGGAACTTGTGTTTCTTTTACCTGTTGTGCAAAGGAGAGCGTAATGAGAAACGCAGCAAACAAGGTGAGTGTTATCTTTTTCATTTTAAATTTATTTGATTTAGACACAAAGCTACCAGCAGATTTAGGAGACATTCTGAATTAGAACCTAACAGTAAAATAATGTTTGTTAAACTTATAGTGATAACTCACCTTCCAATTATGAAGCCCGCAAATTTGCTTTATAATAGCTAAGCCAAGTCCGCTGCTGTGGCTTGCTCTTGATGTTTTTCCAAACCTTTTAAATAAGCTTTCGGTATTCAACTGCTGCTGGTCAGAAGTATTGCAAATCGTTATTTCATTACGGGCAGCTTTAATGGAAATGCTTCCGTTTATCCTGTTATGGGTGATGGCATTCAAAATAAGGTTGTTAATCATAATCTCTGCTAATGGCTTAGCTGCATCCAATACAGGAGCATTACTAATATCAGTATCAATAGTCAGATTTCTTGATAAAGCCTGTTCAGTAAAATAAGGCAACACATCTTTTATAAGACTGCCGGTATCAACCTGTTCCCATAATGTGTATTGGTTGTTTTCAATCTTGGCAAGCAGCAACAAATTTTTATTAACTCTTGATAAACGGGACGAGGCTTCATATAATGATTGAAGAATGGTAGCCTGTTTATTATTTAATGAAGGTTCCTGCAGCAACATATCAAGTTTCGATTGAAATACTGCTAGTGGCGTTTGTAATTCGTGCGCAGCATTTTCAGTAAATTCCTTTTGGTTTTGATAAGACTTCAAATTGTTCTTAATCAGCTCGCTTAATCCCTTATTCAACTGCATGAATTCCACAATAGGCGTCATTGAAAAATCTGGAAGCGTATGTTGCTCGATATTAAATTGCCTTATTTTGTCTAATGTACCATGAAAAGGTCTCCATAACCGGTTGGAAATAAAACGTGTAACGAAGAAAATAACAATTAGAAGAGAGAATAAAACAAAACAGTAAAGCCAGGTGAGCGTTAGGATAAGGTCTTGAGACTCTACTAAATTCAAGCGAATCATCAGCACATATCGTTGTTGCTGAATAATTACATTAGTATATAAAACCCGGTAAGGTTCCCATTCAGGTGTCATTTCATCAAAAAATACTTCCTGAATAATTTTGTCTTTAGGTTTGATGCTTATTGTATCAGAAAGTATCCTGGTGTCCCTGTTAAAACGATTCCAAACATTTATATCAGCCATTTGCAGTGTTACACTGCTCTTTAATAAAAATTCTTTTTTTCTAAGCATTATGGCTTCATCAACATCGTCTACATACAGCTTTTCCATCATGAAGTAAAAAAGGGGGCTGCTAAGCAACAAAATGATTGAGGCGAAAACAGTATAATAAAGAAGGGTTCTGTTTAATAATTTGTTCATGCTTCCCATTTATAACCTGTTCCATAAACCGTTTTAATGTAGTCTCTGCAACCTGATTCCAATAGCTTTCTTTTTAGATTTTTAATATGAGAATATATAAAGTCAAAATTATCCATCATATTAGCCATATCACCAGATAGATGTTCTGCGACTGCAGACTTTGACACGACCCTGTTTTTATTTCCGATTAAAAACAACAACAAGTCAAATTCCTTTTTTGTAAGCGCAACTAACTTTGATTGAACATGTACGGTTTTAGAAAGCAGGTCAATATGTAATTCATTTATATCAATCTGGTTGGTATTATCAAACTGCTTCCTTCTTATGACAGAATAAATTCTTGCACGTAACTCTGATAGATGGAAAGGCTTAGGCAAATAATCGTCTGCACCAATTGTAAGGCCTGTTATCTTATCTTCAAGAGAGTCTTTAGCAGAGATGATGATAACTCCGTCCTGCTTCTTTTCTTTTTTTAATTCTTCCAACAACCTTAAGCCATCTCCGTCAGGAAGCATGATATCTAACAAAATGCAATCGTAGTGAAACATAATGATTTTATCATAAGCTTCTTTAAAGGTGCCAGCAACCTCACAAACATAGTTTTCTCCTTGCAGGTAAGAAGATATGCTATGAGCCAATTCTGCCTCATCTTCTATCACCAAAATTTTCATGTTACAAAAGTAAAACGCAACTTTGGATTAAATCTGGATGAACTTTCAGATCTGCATAAATTTTTGTAATCTTCATAGTTTTTTAATTGTATTTATTTCCAGATTAAAATAAGCATTCCTGTAATTATAAATCCTGCTCCCAATAATACTTTTGCTGTGATAGGTTCTTTAAGAATTAGAAATGATAGTAACAGGGTAACGACTATACTTGCTTTATCAATTGATGCCACGTAAGAAACCTGCCCTTCTTTCATGGCTCTGTAATAAAATATCCATGAAAAAGAAGTGGTGATACCTGATATAGCGAGAAAAATCAGGTTCTTAGCAGGTGCATGTTGTAGTTCGTGGTAAGCGTTTCTTAATATAAAAGCATTTGCAATAACAATGGTGAAGACAACACTGGTACGAATGGCTAACGCTGTATCGCTGCTCAAATCCTTCATTCCAAACTTCGCAATTACCGAAGTGAGACCGGCAAAAAGCATTGATATAATTGCATAAATAATCCATCTTTCCATAATAAATATTATTTTAAATGATTGTAAATATTGTACTAAAATACTTTTGGAACCGGGCAGAATTACTGCTATAAAGCTTTACTTGCGTCGCACCCTTGTACAGTTTTTTCTATATTGAGCAAACCTGAAGTTGCTAACATAACACGGTAAAAGATGCTATGAAAAGATACGGTAAAAGTGAGTGACACAACCGGAGTTGAACAAAGAACTTATGCCCGCTACCAAAGAAATTAAGATAAGCATCATAGTCATTTGATTCCGGGCGGTATTACCAAAACCGGTACGCAGGCATGATGAACTACATGCTCTGCAACACTGCCACTAAACAAATGTGATAACCCCGTTCTGCCATGTGTACCCATTACAATCATATCGGCTTCCCACTCCTTCGCAATGTTCAGGATTTCTTCATTTGGAAAACCTTCAGGAGTAAATTCGTACACCTTTCCTGTACCGTTGTACATACTAATCATTTGTCGAATAGTATCCTGTGCTATTTTTAATAGCGTCAACTCACTTTCTTGCCTGGTAGGACCAGCTTCTATACTCACGCTTTCTTTTTTTCTGTCTATCACATAAAGCAAGGCAACTTCTGCATTCAATGCATGTGCCAGCTCGAAACCTGCCCTGGCAGCCTTAATTGAAAATGAACCACGGTCAACAGCAATGAGTATTTTTTTGTAAACCATAGAAAGCGTTTTATTGTTTAGAGAAATTTGAGACTATTAATGCCGATAAGCACTGCTGCTATAGAAAGAAAAAAGCTTAGGGTAGCATACAGCAGGAAAGGGAAGTAATTACCACTCTGCAATAACTTCAGGTTTTCATAAGCAAATGCCGAAAAAGTAGTCAGGCCGCCACAAAAACCTGTTATAAAAAACAGCCGCCAATCGGGGGAAAACCAATTAAAACGTTCGGATAAAGCATAAAACAAACCAATTAAGAAACAGCCGGTTACATTTACTGCAAAGGTAGCAAAGGGGAAATTATAGTGTACATGCCGCAAAAACCAAACAGCTACTTCATAACGCAGCAGTGAACCTATAGCACCACCAAGGCAAACGGTAACTAATAGCTTTATCATGATTTCCTATTTGTATTCCCAAATTTCAACTTCCTTGAAGATGACTGTGTTTTCTTTTAATATGTCTTTGTGTGTTTTAAAGAAGGATTGTAGCTTTTGCTTTTCATCTACCAGTTCTAAACAAACGGTTAAACCCGATGTATCACCTTCTGCTGACTGGTGTGCCATCTTCCCGCCCTTTTGTACGGCTGCATGCGTATGAAAGACATGCGCATTCATAATACCTGAAGCTTTTGCTTCCTGCATAATCTTCAGGTATTTGCTTTTAGGGAATATTTTTCTTAAAAGACTTTTTGATTTTACAGCCTCACCCGTAGTCATGTAAATACGAAGTTTTCCTATTTTGGTAATTTTTAATTCTTCAGTCATGATTATCTATTTTTTGAAAATAAAATACACGGCAAGTATAAGAAATCCGAAACCTATCAGGTGATTTAAGCGAAGCGTTTCATTCTTGAAAAAAAAGATGGTGAAAATGGTAAAAACGGTTAATGTAATTACTTCTTGTATAACTTTTAGCTGCCATAAAGTAAAAGGCCCTCCGTTTTCGCTAAAGCCAATTTTATTCGCCGGAACCTGGGCAGCATATTCAAAAAGTGCAATTCCCCAACTGATAAGAATAATAGCCGGCAGCCCCAAACTGTTAAACCAGTTCATATTTTTAAATTTCAAATGACCATACCAGGCGAAAGTCATAAAGATGTTAGATAGCATTAACAGCGATATGGTGTAAAATGATTTCATCGTTTTTGGTTGAGTTCTTTAATTGTTTGTTCTTGCGTATGGGTTAAATGAAATTTTGAAACGGCCACTCTTTGCGAACCATAGATACCGGAATGCCCACTGAAATAGTAGGCAGTAAAACACGCAACAGCATAATAAACCACATTGTTTGAACCAAAGAGTTCTACACCCATTAATGTACAAGCAAGGGGTGTATTGGTAGCTGCGGCAAACACTGCAATAAAACCAAGACCGGCAAAGAGGTCAACAGGGGAACCGCTAATCATAGCCAGTGTATTGCCCAAAGTAGCCCCAATAAAAAAGAGCGGTGTTACTTCACCACCTTTAAAGCCTGTGCTAAGCGTTATAGCAGTAAGTAATAACTTCCAAAACCAGCTCCAGGTATCAGCGCCATTGGCTGTAAATGCTGAAATAATACTTACACCGCTCTTTGGATTGGTAACGCCCAGGCCCAGATAATCAAAAGTTCCCAGGGCGTAACTAATGCCAATAACCAATGCCGCACCAATCACCGGAGTTATCCATTTGTTGTGAATGTATTTGTTGGCGGCGTCTTTGATAAGGTGAGAAGCTTCGGCAAATAGATAACCTGCCAAACCAAATAAAACACCTGCAATAATGACTTTGAATAATAATAGAAAGTTGAATGACAGGTAAGGCAACCACCGAAGAGTATCTTTTATTTCGCCCATAAAGGCAATGCTGTAATGTGTATGGTGAATACCGTAGGCAGAACAGGTAATGTCGGCAAGCACACTGGCAATAAAGCAAGGCAAAAGCGCATCGTATTTTATTCTGCCAACGGCCAGAACTTCCAGGGCAAAAACGGCGCCGGCAATGGGAGTTCCAAATACTGCACCGAAACCTGCTGCCATACCACACATAAGCAATATTCTTTTATCACGGTGTTTGAGCTTATACCATTTTAAGAACAGGGATGAAATGCTGCCGCCCATTTGTACGGCTGTTCCTTCTCTACCGGCCGATCCTCCAAAAAGGTGCGTAATGATAGTGGAGAATAAAACCAAAGGTGTCATTCGTGTGGGTACGCCACCACCAGGCTTGTGTATTTCATCCATGATGAGGTTATTACCTTCATCGGAATTTTTGCCGTAGAACTTATAGAGAAAAGTGATGAGTATGCCAGCAAAGGGCAAAAGGAAAATGAGCCAAAGGTTGTTCCATCTTATAGCGGTCGCCATGTCGAGCAACCAAAGGAATAGTGCCACTAACGAGCCTGTGACAAATGAAATTGGAATGATTAAAGCAGTCCAGTAAAGTAAGTGCCTTGCAATTTTTATCTGTTCAAAAGTATACTTGTGTTTGTTCATCCTACAAATAGATTATTGAGTAATAACATTACTATTTGTAGGCGCCATTAGCTCCCGAAAGCATTCGGGGCGGTTGGGACAGGAAGACACCATTTCCTGTGAGTGAGAGGCGAAGGTAAGAAAATGTTTTAAAAAAGCCCGAAGGCTTAAAAATGGTAAACACTGGAAGTAATAAGTACGCTACCCTGGCTGAATGCTGCAACCAATGGCAACTGCCGAAAAAAGACTTGAACTGCTGCAAGGTGATGGGAAGCCAGACTACACCATTGGAAGTAGAAGCAGTAAGGTAAATGCTGAATGATGCTTACTCTCTCACATTCTATTTTACAATTATTAGCCCTTACAAAGCACTTACAAAAACCAAAGGCTCCTTTTGCCAAAGTCCGGCAATTTATCGTGATCGAAGTAGGGATAAATTTCTGCTACCATTGCAGGGTATTTAATTGTAACAGGCAAGCTTTGCTGGTTGGTACTCTTCCAGTACATTTTACTGAATTGATATACCTGGTCAATCAACTGTTCTACTAAATCCATATCATCTAACATTCCCTCCACGGTACAGGACAAAGCTATCTTAATAGGAAAATGATATTCTTTTTTTGCAGGCTTAGAAAATGGTTCATATCGTGTGTTGTTGAATAGCAAATATTCTGATTTACCTACTTTTAGAATTGTTCCACTGTATGGCATCAAGTTATCAGGGTCTGATATGTCGAAGCCTAATAATTCTTTGCTCTCTGTCTTATTGATAGAAACAATGATTACAGGAATGTTTAATCCTAATGTATGGAGTGTATCAAGGATAGGTTTTAATTCATCTTTGCCCATGTCTTTATAAAAATGAATGATGAGCCTTGTAGCAGTATGATTGGTTACAATAAATCTTCCTACTTCTTCTCTTATTGAACCTGCGAGACTAATAGTATCATCCCCTTTAAAGCAGTCGAACCCTTTAAAATAGCCCTGGTTATTGAAACAAAAAGCAGAGCCCACAAATCTTGCTTTTTTAGTTTGGGAATAGAAAGCACCTACACCTACAAGTAGTTCTGTATTTGTTGGTCTGTTAAGCCTCCAGGGTATGCCACCCATCTTTGCTAACATTGCAACTTCGATATGCGGTAAGAACGTATTAAAATATGGGTTTGGCCTGCCCTCTTTATACAGATGTTCACTTTTGATTACCTGGGAAAGAACATTTTCGTAAAGCAGTATTTCTTTTATCCTGTAATAGATACCTTTTCTTGTTTCGTCCTTTTCTGATTTTGGAACGGGATTAACAAACAAAGCGATGTATTGGGTATCAGCTAACCAATCAGTAGTTTTTATAGCATTGCGTACAGTTGAAACTGCATTTTGAACATTATCAAACTCAATGTTCTTGGACGTATCCAATTCAAAAGGCATTTTAATAAAGTCCTGCATTCTTGGGAATGGAAACTTTGGATCCTTGTAACCACTATTTAAATACCTGTAAAGTTCCGTTACAGCACCAGCCTTATCAGAAGCCTGGTAAATAAAGAAGAATTTAAAGTTGCTTGGCGTTTTCGGAAGCTGGTAGGGACCTTTGTACTTAAAATCCTTCTTTGGTTCTTTACCTGTTTTTGGTGGCGTATACAATAAATCATTAGAGGTAGTACTGATTATTCTGGATTGATCTGCTTTAGGTTTATAAAAACCATCTTCATCTAATGGAATGATACTCCGGAAAGCATCATTATTTAGATGCCTGGCATAAAACGCCTGCAATATGTCTAAATATTTTGGATAGCGGTTTTCAAAATCCGGTATATCAGAAGCAATTTCAAAATGAGGTTTAAGTGTATTACTTACTACGGGATAATTATTATCGGGTTGATTTACTACCTCTGCAGGCCGGTACTTCCACTTGTACAAAACACCCTGGCAGATTATCCAATTGTATAGTTCAGTCTTGAAGTTGTATATTTTGGAAACAGGTGTAGTAAAGACTTTTGTTGTACCATCGAAGGAAAGCACTAATTCAGGTTTATCCGTAACCCTTCCATGTTGCACCTTCAATGTAAACTGATTATATACGGTGTACTTTTCTGTGCTTTTTTCAGGATTGTGAAACCACACTTCCGTTTCACTGGTAAAGTTTTGGTGCATAATATCGGCAATACCTGAAAAATAATTTCGGATAAGAAAACGATAATAATGATTAGCAAACCTATAAGAGACGGACAAATCAATATCTAACAACAATGCATCTTCTTTAGCCGGTTGAAAATCGGTGTACAGTTTTTCAAGTTCTAATAATTCATCAGGTGTGAACTTGTCGTCTAACATTCCTTCCAAATCATCTTTGAAAATTGGATAATACCCTTCTTGCTTTTCTGTGTAAAAAGCGAAAGTTTTTGTGCCGGATAGCGGAGAAAAGGGAATGATGTTTAAGAGTAAGGATTGCTGCATGGGCAGATAATTTGATTAGAAGTTATTTAGTCATACCGTTTATAAATTTCTCAACGAAGTCCATTATCCTATTTAATATTCTGTCTCCAATTTTTTTGCGCTCCAATAGTTTTGGCTCGCTGCCCTTAATCAGTTGCAACACTTCGTCCCGCATGGGTTCTCTTTCGGCATACAAATAGTCTTCAATCAATGATTGGGTTCTGTCGGCTGAAAGGTTTTCTTCTTTTACTAATTCATCAAATGCTTTTTGCTGTTCTTCATTCCAAAACTTTTCAAATGCTTCCGGTATATCCTGTGTGTCTTCAATCACCGGTAAATTCTCTTGGATGAATTTTTCTATCAATTCTTTCTTGCTTCTCAAATTCACCTCGGTGTTAAGCAAGTTGAAGATTTCCTTCTCTGTTTGCTTAACGTCTTTCTTAACATTTGCTTTCAGCTTTATAAGCAACTGAATGATGTAGGCGACATTGTTTTCATCCCGGTGAATGAGTTCCAGTTCAAAGTCCACATCTTCTAAAATGGAAACCTTTTCTTTTTGGTGGTTGCTTTTTACTTTATCGTACAGGTCAAGGTATTTGCTCTTGTAATCTTCAAACTTTTGTTCTTCTATTGCTAAATCGTTCCAGTTAAAATCTGCAAAGGCTGTAAGGATATTCTTTATTCGCATCAATTCTCTGAACGCTTTTATAAATTCCAATTCATCATCTTCGGTTTGCAAATCGTTTACACTGCTTACTGTGGATGCGATTTCCAGCAACTCAATTACTGCATCGTTGAACTTCTTTACATACTCCTCATAAGGTTTCATAATGATTACTTCAATCGCTTCCTTGTTGCTGAATAAAGTAATGGCTTCGTCTGTTGCGTATTTCAGATTTCTGAAAACAATGATGTTGCCCTGTGATTTCTGTTCGTTTAATATTCTGTTGGTTCGGCTGTATGCCTGTATCAATCCATGATGCTTCAGGTTTTTGTCAACATACAAAGTGTTCAGGGTTGGACTGTCAAAACCTGTGAGAAACATATTTACGACCAACAAAATATCAATTTTGCGTTCTTTAACCTTCTTTGAAATATCGTTGTAATAGTTGTAAAAGCTTTCGCTGTCTTTGGTTGAAAACTTTGTTTCAAACATTTGGTTGTAGTGAGCAATAAACTCGTCTAACTTCTCACGGGTGTGTTTGTTTGCACCATAGGCAACGGCTGGCTCTGCTACTACATTTAAATCAACCCTATCAAAATCCTTGTCAAAATCATACATTCTATTTGCGTCTACATCATCTTCATTGCTGCCGTAACTAAATACGGTTGCAATTTTCAGGTTGTGTTTTCCTGCTTCCTTTTTTCGTTGCAGTATTTCATAATACTTTATCAGCGTTGGAATACTGTTGACACAAAACATTGAGGTAAAATCCCTGTTGTGTGTTTTGCGACTGTGGTTTTCAAGAATGTAGTCAGCAATCTTTTCTAACCGTTTGCTGTCTTCCATCAACTCTTTCGTGTCAATGTCTTCCACTTCAATATCAATTTCTGTTGCTGTTTCTTTCCTCCTGTATCTGCCAACATACTCAATGGAAAACTTTAAAACGTTTTCGTCACGAATAGCATCGGTGATTACATATTTGTGCAAACATTCTTCAAACAATTCTTTGGTGGTGCGTTTACCTAATTCATTCTTTACGGCATTGTCTGTGAAAATCGGTGTGCCTGTAAAACCAAATAATTGAATGTTGTTAAAGAAGGCTTTTATTCTATTGTGTGTTTCGCCGAACTGGCTGCGGTGGCATTCATCAAAAATGAAAACTATCTTTTCTTCTTTCAGCTTCTCCATCCTTGCCAAATACTGCTTTTTACTGATAGCAGTATTCAATTTCTGAATGGTGGTTACAATCAGTTTTGTATCGTCGGCAAATTGCTGCACCAGGTTTTTTGTATTGTCTGTGCCATCAACACAGCCCTTGCTGAAACTATTGAACTCTTTGTTGGTTTGATAATCCAGGTCTTTTCTGTCTACTACAAACACAACCTTTTTAACCTGTGGCAAATTCATTAAAATCTGGCTGGCTTTAAATGATGTCAAAGTCTTTCCGCTTCCTGTAGTGTGCCAGATGTAGCCGTTCTTGTTGGTGTTCTTTACCCTTTCAATTAATGCTTCTACAGCATAGAACTGGTAGGGACGAAGTACCATTAAAATTTTATAGGTTTCATTCAGCACAATGTATTTGCATATCATTTTGCTGATGTGGCAGGGCTCTAAGAACTCACTGGTAAAGCCGTTTAGAATATTGGTAAGCCGGTTGTTTTCTTTGTCTGTCCAGTAGAAGGTTTGTTTGAATGACTGCTGCCTGTTGTTGGCGTAGTACTTTGTGTTTACCCCATTGCTGATGATAAATATTTGCAGGTACTGAAACAAGGAAGAACTTGCCCCAAAAGAATGCCGCTGGTAACGGTTGATTTGGTTAAATGCTTCCTTTAATTCCAGTCCTCTGCGCTTCAATTCTATTTGCACAAGAGGCAAACCATTAATGAGTATTGTAACATCGTAGCGGTTTTTATATTTGCCTTCCATTGCTACCTGGTGCGTAACCTGAAACCCATTTTGACACCAATGTTCTGTCTGGATAAACTCAAAGTATAAATTCTCTCCGTTGTCTCTTACAATATGTTGTTTCTCCCTAAGCGTTTTTGCTTTTTCAAATACTGAGCCTTTGCTCAATATATTAAGGACCTTTTCAAATTCTGCTTTACTTAATTGAATATTGTTATGCTTCTCTAACTGTGTTTTTAAATTGATAACTAAATCTTTCTCGTCTTTTATCAATACCAAGCCATACCCCAACTTTTGCAGTTGTGCTACCAATTGTTCTTCTAATATTTGTTCTGGTTGCTTCGCCATGTTATAGCCAAATAGGTTCGTTTTGCCAATTTCCTGGAAATCCCATCCGGCTTAATTGTATTTGCGGGAAAGTA
Organism: Chitinophagales bacterium; assembly: GCA_038204535.1. Taxonomy (GTDB): domain Bacteria; phylum Bacteroidota; class Bacteroidia; order Chitinophagales; family Chitinophagaceae; genus Segetibacter. Next base: position 16,671 of record JBBRCW010000035.1, read on the forward strand.
GCAAACAGTTGTAGTAATTCCTGCTTAATATGATGTCCCGGGCTTATTTCGTTATTCATGTAAATGATCGCTGAAAGCAAAGGAAATATTTTCCGCCTTTGATGGTTGTTGGGGATGTATGATAGTAAAGGGTTCGGTGTGGAGGGCGGCCAATCGTATTTATTGATAACAACCCTGTTCCATAACCTGCCGTGATGAGCAATGATGTTCCTGACTACAGTTATTGCTAATAGCCAGCTCACCAGGTATTTTTGATTGTTAAGCCCAAACTCTTGTGCTATGCTGTTCTTTTGAGGCAACTGATGCTTTAAGTTTTGATAAAGCTTGGACAACGTACCTAGTGTTAACACCTCCAATGCCTTCCAGCTTTCAGGATGTTCTGTTGGATGATTATCAAAATGCTTCACAATAAATTCTTCACTGCTTCTGCCCATGTCTGCGTACACCTTTGAAATAAAAGAAGCAAATTCTTTCTGTTTATCGAACAAGGCAGGATTAATATACCATTCCGGACCGTGAGCAATTGAAAGGTGATAGATCAATTTAGTTCTTAGCGCAATTTCGATACGTTCAATTGCATTGAAGACAATTAGCCTGAAATGCCGGTCGAAGTTGTAGAGGTCAATTACATCTTCAAATACACTTCCATTGCTAAAATGATGGTTCACTTTGTCGTCTTGCATTTCCCACCAATAACCCTTTAGGCGATAGTAGCTGATGTTAGACAGGAAATGGGGGGCATCTGCTACATTTCCAAACGTCATGTTTCGGCTTTGCAGCAACGCTATTTGATCTTGTATGCTGATAGCTGGTTTCGGCATAGATTAAGCAGCAAGTTGATTAAATGAAAAAACCTCTGTGGCGTGGATGAATGAGACGCTGAAGAGGTTTAATTGAGTAAGTCTATAAAAAAGAAAGACCCGTAAGCTGATCTGACGGGAAGCAAAACGGGTACTGTTGGTACAAATGTAACATAGATTTTGATTTTTGCATACATTTTTCAAAATTTGTAAATAATACCTTGATTGTCAATACAGTAAGAATGTTGAAGGGGTCTGGCAAACCCCAACTTTTTCAGTTGTGCTACCAATTGTCCTTTTAAAATTGATTCCAGTTGCTTAGGTATATTTTGATTTGTCCAAAAAATCAAGCAGACTAACTTTGTGAAGGACAATAAACTTTTCTACTTCTGAAACAATTCTTTCTACATACTTCTTTTTAAACTCCTGATCCTGGCTCATCTTTTTTAATATATCCCCTTTAAAAAAATTTATTCCTTCATTCGCATTCTCATCTTCCAGAGAATAATAGATTGGCCAAAAAGCTTCTCCAGAAAACTGCTCTCTACAATAATCTGTAGCTTTCCCGGCCATGCTAAAGACACCTACATACATTTCCTCGTTTGTATTGGGGCTAAACGATTCAAGCCCAAAAAATAAAGGGCATTTCTCGTTATCATGAGCTTTATACTTTACCCATATTTGAGAAAAGTTGTTGTCGGTGTTATCACCTGCATAAATATTAAAATCGTTGTCAAGCTTTTCTTTCAGCATTTTTATTACTCTTTGCCTTGCTTCTTCAGCAATTCTTCCTTTTGCCTTTGTGAAATTTGCAATTATATGAGACGATTCCTCGAAATGATTGAGCATTAATATGTCAAGATCTCTCTCCTGTTCGTTTTCCATTGAAAAAGTGATTTTTTGTAACAAAATGATGTATTGCCTTATTGATTGTCGTAAAATGGCGTTATCACCCGTTTCTTTCAGGCATTCTTTTAGCCACTTTATAATATCTGTTTTATACGAAAGCAGGTGAAAATCTTTATTACACTCAAGCTTTGCCCTACTTTTCTCTGAAGGTTCGGTACCGAATGGAGTAAGGTAGAATACCACATTATTAAGTCGATTATAGTTACAGTACCTGACTACCTGTTTTGGCTGTTCTGTCTTCTGGTCAATTTTATTTTCTATCGTAATTGAGCGGTTGTTGTTATCTGCCAGGTAAATATCTATATAACCTCCTGCTTCTTTTCCATCTTCTATAACAACAGTACCGATATGTTTATTTTCAGTTACCTGTATTTTTTCAGGATTTACCAGAGCCGTATTACTTACCGATTTTACTGGATCAAGTGCTAAAAATAGTTTAAGAAAAACGTTTCCCATTAAATGTGACCCATTGGGATTTAATAGTTCTGCAAGAAAGGGAGTATGACTGACTGTCTCTTTTTTATCCATTTTTAGAATGGTAAAAATATTAAACGTTTCTCCTCTTACTTTTTCGATTTCTCTTTGATGATTGAGGATTGTTCTTGTACCACTTAGCAGCCAATTTAGTTTTTCTTTCATCATAGTATTACACAAACATGTTTTGTAACAAACCTTTTTTGTATTGTTGGGTCCGTTCTATTTGATTTACCGTACGTTCAACTTTCGTATCAACAGCAAAAAGAAAACTCACAATTTTTATTTGTTCATCAATACTTGGAAAGTTGAATTTAATTTTCGATATTTTATCAACATTCAAATTCTCCTGTGCATTTCCCTGCGATAATTTTTGAACCTCACTTTTGAACGCATCAAATTGATATTTCAGAAACAATACAGTGGTTTCGCGTTCTTTTGGAACAATGCCGACTATACTGTCTGGGAAACACGCCTTTATTTTAAGGATTGATGTTTCAGCAATATTTGCAGCAATGGTCATACAAAGAGTATTCTCATCCCAAAGCTTACTTTGTTTCAAGCCTTCCTCCGAATAAGTTTGAGAGTATTTTTCCAAATATAAACCTGCATTTCTAATATCACCAGTCTGTACAAATGGATATTTACCGCCATATAGAAAACTCGCGTCTCTTGGTCTATACTTTGATTTGCCTCTAGCAATTACTGCCACTTCTTGTAACTGTTTTTTTTTCCACTTCGGAAACTCTTTACCTGTTTCGTCTTTAAATCTCAATTCTTGAGAAAAGAGTTGTTGCATTACGCCTTTTTTGTATTGCTCCAAGAGGGCTTTCTTTTGTTTAAGTTCAGCAATTTTTTTATCTAAAACAGTGAAGAAATCAGCAATGCGTTTTTGTTCGGAGATGGTAGGTGCAAAAATTCTGTCGTGCAACACATAAGCGTTGTTAATCTTCATGTCGTTTTTTGCACCTTTCTTTACCAATGGTCGCAAATAGCGGTTGGTATTGGCATCTAATGAAAAGTAATAATCAATAAAACGTCCGTAAGCAGTTTGCTGGTTTACTTTGTAAACGGCATAAAGCGTAGATACAATTCCTGCTTTGCCTTTGTTGAGTTTTATAATCCCAAATGGATTTGCTTTAAGTGGGCTTTTGGTATAAACAATATCGCCAACTTCTACCACGTGATACTGATGCACCGAAACACCCGCATAGCTTCTGCCTAAATGTTCAATTTGGTTTACAATACCCAATTCACCTGAAACAGAAAGCACTTCGTCTTTTCCATATTTCAAATCTTCGTTTCGTTTTTTCGCTTCGCCTAAAAGTTCATTTAGTCGTTTATGTTCCCAGGCATCTTTAAACCCTGGAAACCTTATAAGTGGTTTTTTGCTTTGTTTTTTTTCCATTGTTAAAAAGGCGTGTCTATTTTAAGTTCTTTGCAAAATGCAGTCAGTTCAGCATCGGTGTTTTTCATTTCTCTTTCAAGGCTACGCAATTGCTTTGCAACCGAAGCAATGTCAACTGTTTCCTGCTCTTCAAAAGTGTTTACATACCGGGGAATATTCAGATTGTATTCGTTCTCGGCAATAAAATCAAGTGTTGCCAAACTGCTATACTTTTCAATTTCTTTCCGTTCTCTGTAGGTTGTAACAATTCGGTCAATGTCTTCTTGTCTTAACGTGTTTTGGGTTCCTCTTTCAAAATGGTCGGCTGCATTGATAAACAAAACATCATTTGGATTTTCCTTACACTTTTTGAAAACCATAATACAGGTCGGAATTGGCGTTCCGTAAAATAGGTTTGCGGGCAACCCGATTACTGCATCCAAATAATTTCTGTCTTCAATTAAGTATTTACGAATGTGTTGTTCTGCACCGCTTCTAAACAAAGCACCATGCGGCAATACAATTGCCATCGTTCCGTTCTCTGCCAAATGATGAACCATGTGCTGCACAAAAGCAAAGTCGGCTTTGCTTCCCGGCGCCAATTTCCCGTATTGACTAAAGCGGTCATCACTTGTGAACAAAGGGTTTGCACTCCACTGTGCAGAGAATGGTGGATTGGCTACAATAGCTTCAAATGTTTTATCTAAATGCTGCGGATGCTCCAGTGTGTCTTCTTGCTTTATATTAAACTTCCGATAATGCACACCGTGCAATATCATGTTCATACGTGCAAGGTTGTAGGTGGTTCGGTTAAGTTCCTGTCCGTAAAAATTGCTTACTTCTTTTACTTCTTTGGCAACCCGTAAAAGCAAAGAACCCGAACCGCAAGTTGGGTCGTAAACAGATTTTAGTTTTTGTTTACCAGTGGTTACAATTTTTGCCAGCACTTTACTTACTTCCTGCGGTGTATAAAACTCACCTGCCTTTTTTCCGGCACCACTGGCAAATTGTCCAATGAGATATTCGTAGGCATCGCCAAGTACATCCAACTCGGTATGCTCTAGTTTAAAATCAATCTTGTCAAGGTGCGCTAATACTTTAGCAATGATGGTATTTCTTGCTTCAGGAGATTTGCCCAATTTGGTGCTGTTTAAATCCATGTCCTCAAACAGGTGGTCAAAGTCTTCTTCGCTTTCCGTTCCCATTGTAGAAAGCTGAATATTGTTCAGGATTTTTTGAAGGTCTTCCAAAATAAAATTGTTCTTTCCTTCTTCATCACTATTTCCACGCTTAGCAACTTCACTAAACAGTTCTGACGGCTTTAGGAAGTAACCCAACTTCACTACTGCTTCTTCTTTAATAGCTTCCAAATATTCTTTGCCATCAGTACTGTCTTCTTCAATGCTCTTATACTTAATGCCATCTGATTTTAAAATGGTGTTAGCATAAATGTCCATTTTTTCAGATAGGTATTTATAGAAGATAAACCCGAGAATGTAGTCACGAAATTCATCAGCATTCATTTTTCCTCTCAGGGTGTTGGCTATGTTCCAAAGCTGTTGTTCTAAGGCTTTCTTTTGGTCTTCGCTCATTTACTTCGTTAGTTTAGATTAGTCAGGTTCTATGGTATTAATATTGTTCATCGATTATGATCTCGCAAATGTTATTAAAGGTTCTATGTTTCCGGTATCTGCTGTTTTAATTGCAGTATGGTAAGCCGCCCTTGCATCTCCACCTTTTACCAGGTTTGCTGCGCCCCAAGTAAAGACCGGGTGCTTAAATACTTTTTCAATAATAATATCCGCCATCAGCCTGCTATGCCTGCCGTTGCCATTAGGGAAACAGTGAATGCTAACAATGCGGTGTTTAAACCGTATAGCTATTTCTTCAGGCGGATAGGTAATATTTTCTATCCAAAATTTTGTATCATTAATTAGGTTTCTCAATTCGTTTGGTATTTGCAATTTGTCAACGCCCAGGTTCTTATTCGTTTTTCTAAACTTACCTGCCCAAGCCCACACATCGCCATACATTCTTTTATGAACGCCGGTGATAAATTTTTCAGTCAAAATGACTTCAGGTTTAAAAGAACGTTTTAAGGTCCACAAAATAGCCTGTTCAATGTTCTGTTGCTCAAACTCATCCAATTCGCCCCGGGTGGCAATGGTGGGTATCAGCAAACCTTCCTTTTCGTCTTCATCAAGGGGTGTTTGCCCGTCGAGGTAGTCGAGGTCTAATCCCATAAAGTTTTCGGCATCTCGTTTTTAATGGAAATTGCTCTTTCCACTATAGCCTTTTCAATGCGTTGCTTAGAGTTTTCCTGGTCTTCGAGCTTCATGGTATTGGAAGTACGCATAACAATTTGCGTTGCCAATTCCTTTGCCTTACGTTCTGTTAACGCTTCGAGGGAACCATCTTTGGGCACAAAGCCATAAACCAATTGCATATCGAGGGCATTGGCTGCTTCTCTTAACGCCTTTATGGTAACGGAACCTTCTTTCTCTCTCTTTTCAAAATCCTGCACGCCTTGGCGGGTCATTGACAATTTGTTTCCTAACTGTTGGGAAGACATACCTAAGGCAAGCCTTATGGCTTTTAGCCAGCCGGTGGGGGGAGGGGCTATCTTGTGCAATGAGACAAAAGATAGCATTTTGCTGTTCAATTGTTGAAATTGTAATGCTTTCTTGCTCATAGTGTAAAGTTATGGCTTGACATACAAAAAGCAAATGTAAAGCAATAGCTTGACAAACAAAAGAAAAATGAAAGCCCCAACTTGCCAAAATCACATTCTTGGTAAAGTGTAAAGGTTAGGAATAACTATAAAGCGGGAAAGCTGATAAAGTATGTGCAAGCACAAGGGAGGTACCCCGCAACCTTGACGGGGCAACCATAACGATGTACAACAGCGTTACGAAAGCTGGCAAATAAAAGTAATTTATAGCTACCGGAAGGCTTTTGAATTGCAAAGCGTGCAAAGTTTGCAAACTATGCAAAGGAATGTTGAAACTAAACCCTGGAATAATAGCCTGCTTTTGGCTGTGTGAAGTGTGAAGGGACCAACTTTGGTAATAAATGGCTGATGGTGCTTGCACCCAATTGAAATTGTTTACCAATCTCTACCGCTTCTTTTCGTGTGAAATTTTGAGGGAGGGCATCAATGTATTTTCGTTTTCCGTCACCGGGTTTGAACTGCATAGCATCTGACTGGCCGGGCAGGTTATTGAACATTAACAAGCTGTGCTGCAGGTAGGTTTTAATGATAGATAAGGCTGTATTGAAGTCTTCATCCGTGCAAAAAAGACTATCCACCATTTCGGCATTTTCGAATTTGCGCAGTGCAGTGAAAATTATACAAAACCGGAACAGGATTAAGCCAAGGCGATAGACGACACCAGAGGCATCTTCGCTTGTAAAGGTGGTAACCTCTGAAAGAATATGGGTGAAAGTAGTATTCAAAATTTGCCATTGGTGCGGATATAATTGCACGTCGGTTGGAGAACTTTCTAAAAACTCTATCATATTGAGCACCTGTAGGGAGAGTGCCTCAAAATGGTCGTTGTGAACTATGGACTGGCTTTTAGGCGAAGGGTCTTGCCAAACGTGCTCTGACTTAAAAGCATAAAACAAGAACCTGCTGAATAAACCGTCTTCGGAAGATCCGATAAGGCGTGGAGCCTGGGCGGGTGTTCCGGTAAGGGTAATGGCAAGCCGGGGTTCAGCTATTTTTATTAACTCGTTGTTTGTTTTGCGGGATAGTGAAATTTCTTCTGCATGGAATGCTGCTCTTAGTATGGGTGAGTAATCGCCCCAATCCTGCTTCTTAGCGCCACTCATAGTGTCGGCTTCGGTTTCGCAAATAATACCAGAGCCGCCGTTTTGCTGCAAATGCTCCAGCATTCGTGAGGTGCTGCAATTTGCAGGTATGAAAAGGAGTTTGAAGGGTGGGGCTTCCGGCTTTTCACCCAAAGGTTCTTTTTTACCCCTGGCACTGGCTTCCCTTTTATACTCTGCCATTTCTGCTTCATAAATCTTTTGCTCCTGGCGACTTTTTGCAATTATTTTATCGTCGTATTTGCTTGCCAAACGTTTCGCATTTTTCAAAACTCCTTTACCGTTGCCGGCAGGTGCTATTATGAAAGTAAAGATGTGCGGATACACCCGCTCCTGAAAGTATACTCCTGTTACTTTTGGCAAACAGCCGCTAAGAATTGCGATTGCACCGGTAAAGAAAACATCTCGTTTTCGTTTGTCGGGAAATGCTGCTGCACCGTCCTGTAGGATTTGGGGTAACGCATGAAACACATCATCCGGGATTGTTGGAGTTGTTTTTAGATAATCTTCTGCCCTATCTTCTTCCTCTGGCTTTGGAGTTTGCAATTTTGCAAAGTTTGCAAACTTTGCAAATTCTGCTGAATGATGTTGGTATGCACTTTTTACTGCGGCTGCTATTTCTTTATCGTTGAGGTCGAATTTATTATTACAAAGAAGTATGGTGTCGCGTTCCGGAATGCCCACACGGTTACAATTTGATGCAAGCAGATAAATGTAATTGTTTCGGTTGTTGGGTTCGTATTGGGCTTTTTGATTAGTGAAGGAGATTTGCATTTCAAATGCTAATTCATATTCGTTTTGCTCTTCCTGTGGTTCAACAACCTGTTTTGCAGGTGTCGGCTCCTGACCGTGTTTATGTTCTAAGCTTTCAATGATCACTGGAAATTTTTCGTTACTTATGTTGCGATAGGCGTTGGGGTCGTAGGAAACAAAACAAAGCCTTGTAATGTCTTTGCCTGAACGGTCGATAGGTAAGCCTACCTGATGTTCGTAATAGTCTGCTAATTGCTTATAAGCCTGCTCATGATGTTCCTGTGTGCTCGTAACTTCTACCAGGATTTTTATTCCATTACCACTTGGGCTGCGAAAGCAGCAAAAAGTGTAAGGAATTGCAGTTGCTTTCTCAAAAGCAACCTGTAAAGCATCGGGCACAAGTTTGTCCAGGTCAAGTATTATAAATTGGCTGTAATGAATTAAGTACTCCAATTTTCTACCACCTTCGAATGTTGCTGAAGGGGTAAAAGCCAATAGTTGCTTTTTTAGTTTATCAGCTTCTTCTTTCTTGCCTTCATTTACTAATGCTGTTACCTTTTGAACTTCTTCTTTATACTTTCCCTCTTTAATTTCTTTGGAAAGAATGATAAGGGATTTATTTTCCAAAGGATTATTGAACCCTTTAAATATTGTTGCGGATGCCATTTTCTAAGCGTTAAGATTGTGACCAGATGTTTTTATTAGCTGTGTGCTTCAGTCCTGTTTTTCTCTAACAGTTTTGTGATGTCGCCCATTCGGTAATAAATTTTATTACCTACCTGGGAGAAAGCCACTACTTTCTGGTCCCTCCATGCCTGGGCAGTTCGTTTACTAATGTTCATTATTTGCAGAAACTCCTGGTTGTCTACAAATAATTCATCGGGATCACCTTGTTTAGTTTTCAGAATGACTTCCATTCTTGTAAGCCGGGCAATGATCTCCTGATATGCTTCTTCGGAGAATGTTATTTGCGACATAGCTAAGCCCTCCCTTTTTTGGTGAGAAAGGAGGAAGCATTATTTTCTAATTCTTCCTGTGTTGATTGACGGTGGCGCTGCAACCATTCATCCATTTCGACCCGTTTGAAATAGAGCTTTTTCCCCTGAGGGCAGAAGTGAGGGATTTTCTTTGAGCTTGTTAATTTGTACAAGTGTGAATGGCTTACATCAAGATACTTGCAAGCTTCATCAAAGTTTAGAATTGTCTTTTGTAACAGGTTTTGCTCGTCGAGCTTGGTAGCGATTTCTGTGAGCTTGTCGAGGATTAAATTTTCGTTTGCCATCTTTTAAAATTTTATTTGATGGCAAATTGGAGCGTAGTGAACGGAAAAAGGTTCAGGTATTCATACCTGAATGTTCAGGCTGAACAAAGTGAATGTTTTCTTTATTTCATTTGTTTAAAAATGTTGTCAATGTCTGCTTTTGCCTTCGGGTCGAAGGACTTTGCTTTAGAAAAATTGTTTGCTTTCAACAAAGTACCTTGTCTGGAATGAAAAGATTTAGAGTGCTCAATATTGACAAATGATAAAGAGCTGAAGTAGGGAGACATATTTTGGATTACATGCCGGAAGTTTTTGTTGTCACAGTTTAAGTGAATGGCAATTTCACCAGGCTTGATGTTCTTGGAGAGCAGTAATTGATGCAGCAAGTCGGCAGGAGATATATTTTCTTTTAGTAGATCAGTTTTTAGGCAAAGGAGATTGATCACGGTTTTAAGGCTGTCCTTATCCCCATTGAAGCCAAACGTTAGTCTTTGTAGCTTTGCTTGCTTTTGCAAAAGAGGAGCTTCTAGGATTTCAACAGCTTCATTCCTGACTAAAGGAATAATAGTATCAGGTGGCTCCTCCAACTCCAACAGGTAGAAATCTTCCAGTGATATAACCGAGCTAAGACTTTCTTTAAATGTTTCCTGTACACTAAAGTATAGTGCAATTAAACTGTGTTTTAAATAGTATAACGTGAAATGCACTAAGTCGCTTTGTTGATCAGGAATAGTAAGTAAACCTCTTTCCTTTAATTCGTCGGCTGACTGAATAGCTAAGACCTTTATGTTGTTGACTGTTTTACCTACTTGGTACATGATGTCTACCGGCTCTTTCCAATCTTCTGACTTAGCCAAAAGCGTATTATAAGAACGAAGCGTTTCGTAGGTTATTAGCAGGTAATAAAATTGAGTGATGGTGTCTTTGTAGCCGGGCAAGTTGGTGTTGTAACATAGATCGTGCAGCGGCATAGATGTACTGCCGGTATCTAATGCCACTGATGTTTGTAAAGCTGGATGGTCCTTCAATAAACTATTAAGTTGAGAAAGCAGTTCAGCAACTGTTTTAGGAGTTGCAGCTTTAGCAGCTTTTATCAGTTCCGCTAAACGTTTTGATTTGCTGGTATCAACCTTCCACGGCTTTAATTGGCCGTGGAGAATGCTATCTAAAAGTTTTATTTCCAATCTCTTTACGTTTAATCAAAATTTAAAAGTTGCTTTTGAAAATTTTCTTTTACTGAATGTTCAAAGCTATCAAGATAACTTTCTGTCGTTTTCAAGTCTTTATGCCCTAAACTTTCACTGATAAATTGAATTGGAGCACCGGATCTTTTAAGAACTGTTGCAAAAGAATGCCTGGCGACATAAGTTGTCACTTTTGTATCAAATCCCAATTCTACACCTATTCTCTTCATGTATGTATTGATGTTCTTTGTTGCCTGCTTAATTCTTGCTAACTCAACTTTTGGTGTCTCTTTCCCATCTAAAATATCGAAAACAAAATCATTAGGGTTACCAGTATTTTGACCCCATTTTTCTAAAATTGCTTTTATTTCAGGCATCATCATTACAATTATTGGTTTAAGGTCTTGTTTGGTGCTTCTTTCTGTTTTAGACCTTAGGAAAATTATAGTACCTCTATCAATGTTTTTGTTTTTAAGCTTGGCAATATCTTTTACATTGATGCCATTGCATAAGTAGGTAAACAGCCAAAGATCTTTTGCCTTTTCTTCTGATACAGTTTTGGTAGGGTAGTTAAAAATATCTTTGATATTTAAAATAGGCAAAGCCTTTTTTACATTGCGTGAAGAAGGTATTTGATACTTTTTTTTGCCGAAGGGATATGCATCTTTTGGCATTAACCCATTACCAATTGCCTCATTAATTACTGCTCTGACATTTCTAAGATAGATACCTACAGTAGAAATTGATCTGCCATTTTCCACCATCCAATTTTCATAAGACTGCAAAAACTTCGGGGTTATATCTGATAATAAAAGCTTTTTAGTTTTGCCATCGGTATAGTAGGCTTTTAGGGAACTGATAGTCCAATCATAGGTATCGGCTGTGCTTTGCCTTTTTTCTTCTGCTAACCGGTTGCCATAATTTAGTAACAGGGTGAAAACATCTTCATTCTTTACCTCGTTTTGATCATATGCTTTTTCAAAATTTGCAAAAGAAAATTGCACCAGGTCTTTTAAAATGTTGTTTGCCTTTTGCTCAATTTTGTTGAAGTAAATTTTGTTATCCCGAGCCTCGTTCCTGGGGTTCTTACTTTGGGTTCGCTCCCAATCTTCAGGGGTTAGATGTATATTTAAAGGGTAATATTGCTGTAAGCGATTGTGTGTTATCCTAAGCTTGACGGCATAAGTGCCATCTTTTTTTTGTATCCGCTTATCGAGAATTATTGACGCCGTTGCAGTATTCATAATTGTATAATTGATTAGAATAGAAAGACTTAACTCGAATAATTATACATACAAGATACATACAAATAGGGTAATTAACAACAAATAAAGGAAGAAAAAAGAAAGAACTTATCAATATAAGTAATTGAAAATCAATTAAAAGAAGAAGTAAGGGAAACAAAAGAAAGCAACTACTCCTGTCTCATAATCAGGTGGTCCTAGGTTCAAATCCTAGTGGGCCCACTTAAAATGAAGCACTTATGACGTTAGAGTTGTAAGTGCTTTTTTGTTTGGTATTAAGAAGAAGTAAGTTTTTTATGGTAAGGTGAATTCCAATCTGTCCTTCCACTTGCGCCAATCCTGTGACCTCCTGATTAACAGGATTTGAAATTCTTTTGTGTGGATATGGTAGACCCGATGGTAAAGCTCATGAATGATTACATATTCAATGCAGCCCCTGGGTGGTTTGATTAATGGTATACCTCTTTTAGCGTTAAGCAATCAGAATTTGTTCGCTACCCCGCCTTTGGAATAGACATACCGGTAAATTATGAAATTCATGGAATAGATGTCAGTAAACACCATAGTTATATATACTGGCCGTCAGTAAAAAGTATGCAGGTCGATCATCAAAATCGGCTTCACCTTTATAAAGGCCACTGAAGGGCTGGGCAATGTTGACAAACAATTTCGCCGCAACTGGAAAAATACAGGTAATAAAAAACTACTCAGGGGGGCTTACCACTTTTTTATCGCGACTAAAAGCGGCAAGGCGCAAGCTAATAATTTTATCAGCACGGTTAAGCTGCAGCCGGGTGATCTGCCACCAGTGCTGGATATTGAACATCTATATGGCGCCAGGCCCGATAAAATGCGCAAAGAAGTAAAGGACTGGCTGCAGATGGTGGAGGATCATTATGGGGTTAAACCGATTGTTTACATTTATGTTAATTTTTATTCCAGCTATTTACAAACGGGGTTTGATGATTACCCTCTGTGGGTAGCGCACATTACCTGGAAAAAACAAAACCGCGCATTAATCGACCCTGGATCATTTGGCAGCATAATGAGCGTGGCCGGGTAAATGGTATAAAAAGCCGGGTAGATTTTAATGTGTTTAATGGCGATAGCGCGGATTTTCAGAAGCTG
>JBBRCW010000036.1:0-29637 GCA_038204535.1 Chitinophagales bacterium
TAACGAAGTGTATGAAAACACCCACATAGAAAGAGTAAATGACACCATAAAAAACCAATACATGTACAGAAAGGAAATCAACAACAAAAAACAACTTGAGACCCAACTGAAAGAAACCATGAACGCCTATAACGAAAGCCGGCCACATCAAAGTTTAAGTAAAATGACACCGGTACAATACGAAAATTATCTAATGGCAACACCAGTAGAAAAAAGAAATAAAATGAAAATTTATACGGTAGAACTGAATGCAGATGCAATGAATACCAAACAGCTAAATTTGTTCGATAAAGAGGATTAAATATTAATAAATCTGTCAACCTATATTAGGCACACACAAGTGAAAAGTGAGTAGTGAGTAGTGAGTTGAATAGGGGGTTGTGAATAATGAATAGTGAAATAGCCCAGATATTTCCTGGTATTTTGAGGTTTGCCTGTTGAATGTTAGAGGTGGGTGCAATAGATACCTAATATAAAAAGATTGCAGGTTTGAGAACATAAAGCCTGGCATATTTATAGTTTACCACCAGATAAACTATATTCGATTTTTGTAATCTTCCTGTTACATCCGGTTACAACAGAAAGTAAAATGACATCACTGTATCGCTGACCTTGAATAAAAATTATGGCAAAGACGAAAAAACCAAAACATATTGCAATTGCCGGTAACATTGGTGCGGGCAAAACAACCCTTACCGAGGCTTTAAGCAAGCATTACAAGTGGATCCCTCAGTTTGAAGATGTAGCCAACAATCCCTACCTGAACGACTTTTATGATGATATGCCCCGCTGGAGCTTTAATCTGCAGGTCTACTTTTTAAACAGCCGCCTGAACCAGTTACTCGAAATTCAGCGTGGCACCGAAACCATTATTCAGGACCGCACGATTTATGAGGATGCCAATATTTTTGCCCCCAACCTGCACGATATGGGACTGATGAGCAAACGCGACTATGAAAATTATTTCCAGTTTTTTCAAACGCTTAAATCAATGGTTCAGCCGCCCGATTTGCTGATATATTTGAAGGCATCGGTACCAACCCTGGTGGGGCAAATCCAAAAGCGCGGCAGAGAATATGAAGAAAACATCCGCCTCGATTACTTGAAAAAACTGAACGAATATTATAATAAATGGACAGAAAGTTACCATGAGGGCCCCTTGCTGATAATTGATGTTGACAAAAATAAGTTTGCCGAATCCGACGAACACATGGGCGAGATCATTAATAAAATTGATGCCCTGCTTTTTGGATTATTCTAAATTTCATTTGATTTCATCGATGCTGGCACCCAGATTTACACCTGGATTATAAATCTCTCACGATAAACCAGACAGATGTTGTACCGCCTAACTGCCTTGACCCGTAAGATTCAAATAAAGGGTGTAGTTAGCTTTTTTGCCTTTAAAAATCGATGGGGTTGTTTCGTTCCTGGTATTCCTTTGGTAATGAATCGGGTATAAAAAGAAAACTCCACTTTTTAAGTGGAGTTTGAAACAAGCTAATCGTAAAAGGCCGTTTGATATTTTAATTGATTACGAAGTAAATCATTAAACAGATACAAAAGTTAAAAATAATGCAATATTTAATAAATAAAAGGCGCGGAAGCTAATGTTTCTTCAGAAGCGCCCTCTACATACTTTGTAAAGTTTTCAATAAATAATTCTGCAAGCTGTTTAGCCTTTTTGTCATAAGCTAACTTGTCGGCCCATGTATTTTTGGGATTTAAAATTTCTGATGGTACGCCTTTGCAATTGAGTGGAACCTGAAAACCAAAAATAGGGTGGGCCTCATAAGCTACGCTATCCAGATCGTTGTTTAAGGCTGCAGCAATCATGGCTCGTGTATAAGGCAGCTTAATTCTTTTGCCTTCTCCGTAAGGGCCGCCACTCCAGCCCGTGTTTACCAGCCAGACTTTTACCTTATGTTCTTTTAGTTTTTCACCCAGCATTTCTGTATAAAAACCTGGATGCAAAGGCATAAAGGGTGCTCCAAAGCAGGCGCTAAAGGTTGATTTTGGTTCCGTAACACCTTCTTCAGTACCTGCCACTTTCGCGGTGTATCCGCTTATGAACTGGTACATGGCCTGGCCGGGGGTTAATTTGCTTATTGGGGGCAATACACCAGCGGCATCGCAGGTTAAAAAGAAAATATTATCAGGAACAGGCCCTACAGACGGTATTTTGGCATTGCCAATGTAATCCAGGGGATAGCTTACCCGGGTATTTTCGGTTATTTTTTTGCTGGCAAAATCAATTTGGTTGGTTCCTTTAATAAACGAGGTATTTTCAACCAACGCTCCGTGGCGGATTGCATTAAATATTTCAGGTTCATTTTCGGGGTTCAGGTCGATAGTCTTTGCATAACACCCCCCTTCAAAATTAAAGATGGAGTCATCGGTCCATCCATGTTCATCGTCGCCAATTAAATAACGTTCTGGGTCGGCGCTTAAAGTGGTTTTTCCAGTGCCGCTTAATCCGAAAAATATAGCTGTATTTCCATCCTGCCCCAAATTAGCGCTGCAATGCATGCTTAATACGCCTTTATCGTAAGGCAACAGGTAATTTAATACCGAGAAAATACCTTTCTTTATTTCGCCGGTATAACCAGAACCTCCAATTAAAATGGTCTTTTCAACAAAAGACACAATAGTGAAATTTTGATTCAGGGTGCCATCGGTTGTTGGATCAGCCTCAAACCCCTCCGCCTGTATGATTGTCCAGTCAGGTTCAAATTCTTCCAATTCTTCTTCTGATGGGCGTAAAAACATATTATAGGCAAACAGGTTGCTCCATGGTGTTTCGTTGATCACTCTAATATTTATACGATAAGCTTCGTTTGCGCAGGCATAGGAATCTCTTGCCCATATCTCCTCTTTATTAGCTAAATATTTAATCAACTTGCTTTTTAAAAGGTAGAAGTATTTTTCGTCGATGGGTTTATTGAAATTGTTCCAATCAATTCTTTTTTCTGAAATTTCATCATTTACAAAAAATCGATCATCTGGGCTGCGTCCGGTAAAATTTCCGGTGTTAACGACCAATGAGCCGTTATCGCTTAAGGTGCCCTGCCCAAGGTTGATGGTTTGGTTTATTAATTCATCGGGGCTTAATTGGTAGTGGATTGTTGTCTGATCAGAAAATCCCAGATGCTGCAACTGCTCCATTGCAACCGAAATTGTTTGAGTTAACATAAATTATGCAAGCATTTGTTGAAACACAAAGCTATAATTTAATATTTAATATTTTCTAAAGCATGAGTATAATCAGCTTCTTAAATTGATATTTTTGAATAAAAGATGACATTTATCATATTTTGACTAAATAGCGAATTCGTTATAACCGGATAAAATATGAAAATCAGAAGAAATCCGGTAAAATTTTTTGATTATTTAGTTGGGATAATTGTTTACTGAGTTCCCCATCGGTAGCTTGATATGTCAATGCCTGCCAGGTCAAGTATACGGTCAACAACTGTGGCTGCCAATTCTTCTATGGTTGTTGGCATGCTGTAAAACGATGGCGTGGCCGGACAAATAATACCACCAGCTAACGTTACGGCTTCCATATTTTTAATGTGAATTAGACTGTAAGGGGTATCCCTGATCATTAAAATTAATTTTCTCCGTTCTTTTAAGACAACGTCGGCGGCACGGGTTATTAAGTCATCACTTATTCCATATGCAATACGGCCCAGTGTGCCCATACTGCAAGGGGACACTATCATGATGTTATATTTTGCCGAACCCGAAGCAAAAGGGGCGGAAAAATCGTGTTTATCATAAAACCTCACCGGGTAATGCAGGTATTCTTCATTTCCCAATTCGCTTTTCCATATTTCTTTGGCATTGTTGCTCATTACAACACTCAGTTCTTCCCACTGTTCTTTCACCTTCAATAATTTCCCGATCAATATTTTGGCGTAGATGGATCCGCTTGCCCCGCTTATTGCCACAACAATTTTTTTGCCCATAATTTTTGTTGGTTGAATTTTTTAAATATTGCCTTACATGTTGACTAACAAAAATACTCCTAAACATGTTGCTTGTTTTTTGAATGTTTTAGCTAATTAAGTAATCCGGAAGGTTTGAAATCAATTCCTTTTTTTATTTTATGTTGGTGGCGTTTGCTATTGATCGGCCAGCAGAAATCATGAATTCGCATCAAAGAAGGCGTAGTATGCGGTGTTTTCACAAGAATAAATTCTTGAAATAAAGGGATCGGTTTTGTGATTTTCTTTAATAAATAGACTATAGTTAAACAAACTTGCAACTAAGCAGCCTGGCATACCATCTATATAAGTGGTTTTTCATAGAATATTGGATTAAAACTGGGCTGGATTTCTATCCTGGCCCTTTTTTTATTTTAGGGGATGTTGTGAGTACCTCATTTCTCAAATTACTGCATATTTTGGCCAAATATTTTTTACAACTCGCTTTTTCACAACATATACAAGGTCTTTAGAGGAAAATAAAAAATTCAACTTTTATTTTTCATCCCTTTTGATTCTGATCTGTCCAGGTTAGGCCAAAATTGACAATTGAATTTATTGTTTGATGCAAAGCACCCAAATACTGACTAACAATTTGCCGGGTGTGATTTTATGCAAATATTGCGTGCGCTGCACCTCATGAGCCCTTTGCTGATAATGTTCTACAAATATTAAGGTGCGCTGCACCTGGTGAACAAATATTAAAGGCGTGGCAACAATTTAGTTGCACTGCGCCCACCGAACTGTGGGGTTATTTTAATAATTACTACCGAATTCCTCAAATTATTGCATGTTTTGGTAAGATTGACCAGGTCAGGGCAAAATTGACAATCAAATTTGCTTTTTAGTGCAGAGCACCCCAATATTTGTAGCCAATAAATATGTGGTGCAATCTAAAATGCAGCGCACCGAAATATCGGCTAACAATTTGCCGGATGTGATTTTATGCCAATATTGCGGTGCGCTACACCTCTTGAGCCCTTTGCTGATGATGTTCTACAAATATTTAGGTGCGCTGCACCTGGTGAACAAATATTAAAAAGGTGGCAATAATTTAGTTGCACTGCGCCCACCGAACTGTGGGGTAATTTTATGTAAAGGATATTTAGTTGCTATTTTAATTCTTTTTACTTGCTTTAATATAACATATACAAAGGCTTCAGAGGAAGATATAAAATCAACTTTTATTTTTCAACTTTTATGATTCTGGCTTGTCCAGGATAGGAAAAAATGTATTTTATTGATGGGACAACTAAGCACTTAAACCTTCCATCTATACAAGTGGTTTTTCATAGAATATTGGATTAAAACAGGGCTGGATTTCTATCCTGGCCCTTTTTTTATATTAGGGGTTTTGTAAAGGAAAATCAACCCGTTTTTAAACCATCAGACAAATGCATCCGGAGCGTTTAATTGACGCAAATCAGTAGCGTTAGCGGGAAGTATTTTTGGAGGAGGAAAAGGCTTGGGACAGTATTGTCTTTCAGTTTATTGATTAGGAAATCATCTATAAAATAAAAATCCCCGGCCATTGGCCGGGGATTTTTGGATATTCAAATCACTTATTTAATAACCATACATTTTCTCGTAGTATTCGTGTGCCATTCGGTTACTATCGAACTTGAAACGTACATCGCGCATTCCATTTTTGGTTACCTGTCTCCAGGTATCCTGATGGTCGTAGTAAACGGGTAAAATTTCGTTTTCAAGAATTTCGTACAACGTATTTAAATCATATTCGTCCTGTTCCTGTACGTGCATATTTTCATAATCTGCTTTTGGTACAACAAAACCATTATTACCATGATTAACAAATTCAGGTATCCAGCCATCATCGGTGCTAAAATTCACCGATCCGTTCATAGCTGCGGTCATACCACTGGTTCCGGACGCTTCGCGGGGCACACGGGGATTGTTAAGCCAGATATCCGAAGCCTGTTTCAAACGTTTGCTTAAAGAAAGTTCATATCCAACCAAAACAGCCATGTTTTTATAGCCCTTGCTCAGGTGCACCAGGTGGTTAAAATCGCTAATAGCAGGGTAGTCTAACGGATAAGGTTTTCCAGCCCAAATAATTTGAACCGGATATTTTTTATTGCTGGTAAGTTTGTTAAAACGTTCAAGGTCGCGGGTTATTAATTCTGCTCGCTTGTAACCGGCAAATCTCCTGGCCCAAACAATGGTCAATACGTTGGGATCAAATATTTTACCTGTTTGGTCAGCAACAATTTCGAAAGCCCGCTTTTTTAAGTATTTTTTGCGGTCATCAAAACTAACATCGTTGCCTTCTTCCATTGCGCGGTATAATTGTTTGTCGGCCCAATAATGCCAGTTTTGCGCGTTGGTGATAGAAATGATAGGGCAGGTATTGGCATGATGGCTCCACATTTCGCGGCTTACATGACCATGCAATTCCGATACGCCATTAGCTATTTTAGCAAATCGCAAGGCTACCAGCGAGTGATTAAACAGGTCGTCTTTAATACCGGTTATCTTTCGCACTTCATCCAGGTGCATACCGCAGAAATACCCCATCTTTTCGCACAGGTATATATCGTGCTTTTCGTTGCCCGCTTCTTCGGGAGTATGCGTGGTAAATACAAGATGTTCTTTTAATTTCTCAATACTCTTGAATTTGTTGAGCAGGTAAAACGCCGAAGAAAGTCCATGAGCCTCATTCAAATGGTATTTATCGGGACTAAATCCTATTTCGTCGAGCATTTTTGCCCCGCCGATGCCTAACAATATGTATTGGGCCACTTTAGTAGCAACGTTGCCGTCGTATAACCGGTGGCAAATGGTTTGCGAAACATAATCGTTTTCGGGCAAATCAGTACTTAATAAAAATAATGGCGCACTCTTAAAAGTTTCTGGATTTAAATAGTACACCTTAACCCAGACAGGGTGGTCGTGTATCATTATCTGAAACTTAACATTTATGTCTTCAAGGTAGCTGTAGTTCTTCTCCATCCAGGTAACCTGTAATGTTTGGTCCTGGTTGCGTGCCTGGTCATAATATCCATACTTCCATAAAATTCCAATGCCAATCATATTCTGCCTAAGTTCATAGGCGCTTCTCAAATGCGATCCGGCTAAAAATCCAAGGCCGCCGCTGTATATTTTTAATGGCTGGTGAATGGCAAATTCCATTGAAAAGTAGGCCGACTTTTTTTGATACCGGTCATCAATTGTATACGGGACCTTGAAATTTCTGAAGTTCATAATGGTTTAATTGTGTGTTTTGCAAACGGCTTCATTAACAGGGGGCAACAAGGCTGTTTTTAACATGGTTGATGTCGCAGCTGTTATGCTAGATGTTTGTACTTTATTTTTAGAAGGATTACCCAAAATTTTGAAGTGTCTTACCCAATTTTATAGTATGGCTGAAGTTTGAAAATTCGAATGTTTGTTTTTTTAAACGCATTTTTTTCAAGCAAATTATACGGTTGTCAGTTTATTTGTTGAATTTTTTGCGAGTGCAATTCTACAAAAAAATATCTAAATCAATGGATTAGTGAAAATTTTGGTCTTTTTCAGAATGTCCGTGGCGCTGATTGACTATTGTTTTGTCCGGGCTTTTTTCTTGATTTCTTTCTTTTTTACATAGGTGTCATTGAAAAAACATTTAATACCACGGTAGTTACCGCAACTTCCCTGTTCTTTTACTTTTACCTTGTTATTTACGAAAGAAAAATCAATAACACACGGGTCGCCATTTTGTCTGAAAACGCCGGTTGAAGGGGATGTCAGGTTTAATTCACCTCTTAATTCGCCGGTGCATTTTTCGGCATCGTTGTTTTCGAAATGAATATAGAAACGGTAATTCTGCGGATTTTTTCCATCGCGCAATGCAATAAAATTGTCCTTATTCTTTTCATAATCCCCGCTAAATTTATTCTTTTTGGGAAATGTATCGAGCGGATTAATTTCTGATGGCTGCTTTTGACTTACATCGTTGGTCTCATTTAAAATAAGCGAAAAAACACCCGCATTATTATAGGCATAAGTATTTCTCTGGTAATATTCGGTTTCATCATTCTTCCAGCCTTTGTTAATTGTAATACCTAATTTTTGGTCAACGGTCGCTGAGGTGACCACGCCCTCCAGGTTATTGGCAGTTAGCAAGGGTAAAAAGGCGGAAAAGGACTGACTTTTATTTAGTACTGCAACATATACTGCCGATTTACTGCTGTTTGACGCGGCAAACAGAAGGTAAGTGTCACCGGACGGATCTCCGAATTTACCCAAAGGCCTAACTGATAGTTTCTTTTTAATATTAAAATCTTTCGAAAAAATAGTATCGGGCACTATTTGGGTGAACGCCTTGTAGCTGATAGTGTCTGCATCAATCGCATTATTTAGATTGGTATCGCTAATAGAATAGGGCAAGGTTGCTGTAGCAAACGAATCGATCACATTTATTGTCCCGGATTTTGCATCTTCATTTGCAGGTGCATTTTTGTTCTTACAAAAACCAAATGACAGCATCAATAAAAGGGCAAGAAAGCATTTCCACATACTTTTTTCAAAATTGAAGCGCTAAATTAGGCATAAATCGAATGGCTGACTTTGTTCAATTTAAGAACGCCCACGCCTTTTTGTTGTTGGGATAAATTTCTGTCCTGTATCTGGTCCGATCAAAATGATTATATCTGCCGTTGTTTTGCTCAACTGTTTAATTATTAGCAGCGTTTTTTTTAAAGACGCGTATTCGTTTACCACAATTAATAATTTAAATTTAGATTTGTCTAAATTTATTTTTTTAATCGATGAATTTTTCAACAAGCGAAGAGAACTATATAAAAGCTATTTATCACCTGCAGCAATCTGGCGGCACGGTTACCACCAACGAACTGGCGGCTCATATAAACACCAGGGCAGCATCGGTAACCGATATGCTGAAAAAATTGAAAGTAAAAGATATCCTGCTGTATGAAAAATACCATGGATTTCAATTAAGCCCTAAAGGAAAAAAAGTTGCGTTAGGTATTGTACGAAAGCACCGGCTTTGGGAATTTTTTTTGGTAAATAACCTGAATTTTGGCTGGGATGAAGTGCATGAGATTGCTGAGGAATTGGAGCATATCAACAGCATTACCCTGATCGAAAAATTAGATGCCTATCTTGACTATCCCAAATTTGATCCGCATGGCGACCCTATTCCCGATGTAAATGGCAAAATGGAACCTACCAGACAGGTAAATCTGATCGATTTGGCCCTCCACAAGTCAGCCCGGATTAGCGCGGTGGGCAGCCAATCTTCCGAATTACTCGAATTGTTAAGCCATAAAGGCATTCTGATCGGATCCAATATTGAAGTCCTCCAAAAATTTGCTTTCGATCATTCTATTGAAATAAAAATAGACGAAAATCCTTCGTTTTCCATCAGCCAGCAACTGGCACAATCATTATTTGTAAAACCAATTTAAAAATGTCGAAATACCAGGATAATGATACCTCGTTAAGCGAAGTGCATGCCAGTATAGATGTGTCTAAAAGCAAAAGGGGATGGCGGCGTTTGCTGGCTTACATGGGACCTGCTTACCTGGTAAGTGTGGGGTATATGGACCCCGGCAATTGGGCTACCGATCTTGCCGGCGGAGCACAATTTGGTTATAAGCTTATTTGGGTGTTATTGATGAGTAACCTGATGGCGCTTTTGTTACAAAGCCTGAGTGCCCGGTTAGGCATAGTCAGACGTCGCGACCTGGCGCAGGCTAACCGTGAAACTTATCCCCGGTTCGTAAATTTTGCATTATACGTGCTGGCAGAGGTTGCCATTGCCGCTTGCGATCTTGCAGAGGTATTGGGTATGGCCATTGGCATACAATTATTAACTGGTATGCCCCTGATTTGGGGAGTAAGTATAACGGTGCTGGATACCTTTCTTCTCCTTTACCTGCAGCGCCTGGGTATGCGAACCATGGAGGCATTCATTATATCGTTGGTGGCCATAATTGGTTTTTCGTTCTTAATCGAAATGATTCTGGCTAAGCCACATCTGCCAGATCTTTTACGGGGATTTGTGCCTTCGATACCAAACGATAATGCTTTATATATAGCCATCGGAATTATTGGGGCAACTGTAATGCCGCACAATCTTTACTTGCATTCAGCATTGGTTCAAACCCGAAAGATTGCCAATAAGCCTGCTGCCATAAAGCAGGCGTTGCGCTTTAACAACATAGATAGTTTTATTGCTTTGAACGCTGCCTTTTTTGTGAATGCTGCAATCCTCATACTGGCGGCATCGGTATTTTTTACGTCGGGTAATACAGAAGTTGCCGAATTAAAAGAGGCCCACCGTTTATTATCCCCCTTATTAGGCACCAAACTGGCACCCGCTTTATTTGCCATAGCCCTAATTGCCGCCGGACAAAGTTCTACCATAACCGGCACACTGGCGGGTCAGATCGTAATGGAGGGGTACCTGAACCTGAGAATAAATCCATTGATAAGGCGTCTGATCACCAGGCTGCTGGCGATAATACCGGCGGTCTTGGTGATCGTTTTATTTGGAGAAGAAAAGGTGGATAGCCTGCTGGTGTTAAGCCAGGTAGTGTTAAGCCTGCAACTGGGCTTTGCTATTATTCCGCTTATTCACTTTGTGAGTGATAAAAAAACGATGGGGGCTTTTGCCATTAAGTGGCCTGTAAAATTACTTGCCTGGCTAATTTCGGGTGTATTGATTTTTTTAAATGCAAAAATGGTCGATAACGAAGTGACCGCTTTTTTTGAGCAGCAAGGAAACCTGGGCTGGAAAATAGTAATCATTATATCATTGATCTTCTTTGTCGTTCTTTTTTTGCTGATGACCTTTTTGCCGGTCATCAAAAAAAGAGACAGGTCAGATTCGGCCAGGATACATGAAGATGCTGCTATACTTCAACATTTTTCTATACCCAAAGTTGAATGCATTGCCATATCGCTGGACTTTAGTCACAACGATGAGAAACTGATCGCCCATGCTTTATCGCAGGGTAATAAAGAAACCCGGTATGTTTTATTGCACATTGTTGAAAGCGCCCAGGCAAGAGTGCTGGGTGAAGTGTCGGACGACGATGAAACCCGAAAAGATAGACAGCATTTGATTTCGTATGTCGACCAGCTTCAAAAACTTGGCTTCGTGGTGGAAGGCCACCTGGGCTATCGCGACCGTACAAAAGAAATTGTTCGTATTGTTAATGATGCAAAGGCCGATCTTTTGGTAATGGGGGCGCACCACCATAGTGGCTTTATGGATTATCTGTATGGAGAAACGGTGGAGAAAGTGAGGCACCAGTTAAAAATACCGGTGCTGATTGTAAATTGATTCCTATTTGACCTGTTCCTTACTGTAAAGCCGCTTTCATTTTTGGAGCCAGCAAGGCGGCCCATTTCAAGTACTCAAGCCCCGAAGGATGGAGGCCATCTGTTGCTACGAGTGAAGGATCGGTTAACGCCTGGCGGGTTGAAGGGGTTATATCTGAATAACTAATATTTCGCTGCAGGCATACATCCCGATTGATGGTGTTGAACCAGTCTATTTCTTTGCTGACCTGCTTTTTGTAGGCTTCCGCAACAAATGGCGTGGCACTATAATCGGGGATTGATAAAACAAAAACGCGGGCTGGCCGGTTGCCGGAAAGCTCAATTGATTTATTTAAAAGCGAAGTGAACCGCGACCTGTAATTGGCTGTATCCCTTGATTGATATTGATCATTGACCCCGATCAATAAACTTACCAAATCGTAGGGCGGTTTAAGCGAGGCTGTAGTGATAGCGCCCGCCAGGTTTAAGGTGGTCCAGCCGGTAGCAGCAATATAAACGGGGGCGGCGATTACAAAACCCTCTTTTCGTAAAAGTGCCGCGGTTTGGGCAGGAAACCTTGCCTGGGGATGAACGCTTTGTCCAATGGTATAAGAATCGCCCAAAGCCAGGTAAGTTTTAGTGGTGGTATCGGTTGCATTACCTGCTGGTGGAGTTTGCACTGGAGTGCTGACAAATGGAACCACCTGCACAGGCGAATCTTTTATGCAGCTTACCATTACGGTAAATATCGGTATGCCAATCAAAAAAAGCGTTTTTATAGAAATCTTGTAATTCATTGCATGTTTTCGAAATATACGATCATATCAATAAAATGTTTTTGATAATATTAAAAAGATCAAACCTTACTTTTGTAACCCTTTTTTAACGTTTAAAAATTACAAAATGGCAGAAAAAATAAAAGTGGCTAATCCTGTAGTTGAGCTCGACGGCGATGAAATGACCCGAATAATCTGGAAGTTCATTAAAGACAAATTAATACTTCCTTATGTTGACCTGGATATTAAATATTATGATTTGGGTATTGAATACCGCGATGAGACCAACGACCAGGTTACCATTGATGCTGCCAACGCAATAAAGCAATACGGCGTGGGTATTAAATGCGCTACCATTACACCCGACGAGCAAAGGGTAGAAGAATTTGGTTTAAAACAAATGTGGAGGTCTCCAAATGGTACCATCCGTAACATATTAGATGGAACTGTATTTCGTGAGCCGATTGTTATGAACAATGTGCCCCGCCTGGTGCCTAACTGGACAGCCCCCATCTGCATAGGCCGTCATGCTTTTGGCGACCAATACCGCGCTACGGATTTTGTTACCAAAGGCAAAGGAAAACTTACCATTAAGTTTGAAGGCGAAGACGGAACCGTTCAGGAATTTGAAGTATTTAATTTTAAAGGGGATGGCGTTGCTCTTGCCATGTACAATACCGACGAAAGTATAATGGGATTTGCCCGTGCCTGCTTTAACCAGGCGCTGTTAAAAGGCTGGCCTTTATACCTTTCAACAAAAAATACCATCCTTAAAAAATATGATGGCCGTTTTAAAGATATTTTTGAAGAGATCTACCAGCAGGAGTTTAAAGCTAAGTTTACCGAAGCAGGTATAACTTACGAACACCGTTTGATTGATGATATGGTTGCCAGCGCGCTTAAATGGCATGGCAATTTTGTTTGGGCCTGTAAAAACTACGATGGAGATGTACAAAGCGATACCGTTGCCCAGGGCTTTGGTTCACTTGGTTTAATGACGTCAACGCTGGTTACACCCGATGGTTCAGTTATGGAAGCAGAAGCCGCACATGGCACCGTTACCCGCCACTACCGCGAACACCAGAAAGGCCGCCCAACTTCTACCAACCCTATTGCGTCAATTTTTGCCTGGACAAGAGGTCTTGAGTTTCGTGGCCGTTTAGACAACAACCAGCCATTGATCGATTTTTGCACTGCCTTGGAGCAGGTTTGTATTGAAACAGTGGAAAGTGGAAAAATGACCAAAGACCTTGCCATCACCATTAAGCCAAAGGTTGAGCATGGTACCGACTATTTGTACACCGAGGAGTTCTTAGATGCAATAGACGCTAATCTGAAAACAAAGCTTGGATAATTATTATTTAATCAGATGTTATAAAGATGCCGCGCCAAAAGCGTGGCATCTTGCATTTATGTCGGGTTTTCATTTTTATGCCAATGATGGTTTCTTATTAACCTCAATTGGTCAGGAGCATGTACTTTTTTAGCTTTATACACGAAAAAAAAGATATAGCCTGTCTTGATGCAAGTGGATCATTTACCTTAACAACATGAAAACAATACTTACCGTTGTAATCCTTTTTTTTGGATTGGCATTGAGTGCCCAGCCCGCAAAAATTCATGGCCCGCTACATGTTGATGGAACCCTGTTAAAAGATGGTAGAGGCAATGCGGTGGTTTTAAGGGGAATGAGTTTTGGCTGGAGTAACTGGTGGCCGCGTTTTTATAATGAAGGTGCTGTAAACGAGCTGGCCGATCAATGGAACTGCTCTGTGGTAAGGGCTGCTATGGGGGTAGAGCCGGATAAGGGATACAAGCAAGATCCTGAAGGCTCGGTAAGGCTGGTGAAAAATGTTGCAGATGCCGCTATCAAAAAAGGTATTTATGTAATCATAGACTGGCACAGCCACAACATTAATTTACCGGAAGCCAAACAATTTTTTGCAGAAATGGCTACCGCTTATGGTACGTATCCCAATGTGATTTACGAAATATTTAATGAACCCGACCACGAAAGCTGGGCAGAAGTAAAGGCGTATTCCGCTGAAGTCATTCGTACCATCAGGGCAATAGATAAGGATAATATAATTTTGGTTGGCAGCCCGCATTGGGACCAGGATATTGATAAAGTAGCAGACGATCCGTTGATTGGATTTAGCAATATCATGTACACCGTTCATTTTTACGCTGCAACCCACAAACAAAGTTTGCGCGATAAGTGCGATTATGCCCTTAAGAAGAATATCCCGATTTTTATATCTGAATCTGCTGGTATGGAAGCCTCTGGTGATGGACCGATTAACGAGGCAGAATGGACAGCCTGGATAGAATGGGCTGAGAAAAATAAGATCAGTTGGGTAACCTGGTCGGTATCCGACAAAAATGAAACCTGCTCTGTCTTAACAACTACCGCCAGTTCAACAGGTAATTGGAAGCCCGGCGATATTAAAGTGTCGGGTTTAAAAAGTAAATCATTGATCTTGAAATATGCGACCAGGACAAAGGTGCAGCCTTAGAATGTTGGTAACAGCTAAATAAATTAATTACAAATGTAAAAGATACACTTATTATCTTTGACTTTATAATTGCGTTTTAACCGGCAG
This sequence comes from Chitinophagales bacterium, assembly GCA_038204535.1. Taxonomy (GTDB): domain Bacteria; phylum Bacteroidota; class Bacteroidia; order Chitinophagales; family Chitinophagaceae; genus Segetibacter. Next base: position 14,659 of record JBBRCW010000036.1, read on the forward strand.
GTAGCGGGGCTTTATTTCCAAATCTGGAATACCTGTTTGCTGGTTAATTCTTATTAGTTAATATTTATCTCAGCTGTATGAAAAAAATTTCCATCCTGTTATTGGTCGTTTTGGCGAACATGATTGTTACCGCTTAAAATAAGGTTACCGTGCAATCGCCCACAGATAACCACGTTATTGACCGAAATATTTACGGCCACTTTGCCGAACATCTTGGACGATGTATTTATGGAGGGTTCTATGTAGGAGAGGGAACAAAAAAATTCCTAATCTAAACGGAATACGTACCGATGTGGTAGCAGCGGATGAAAAAATTGAAAATACCCAATCTTCGCTGGCCCGGCGGTTGTTTTGCCGATACTTATCACTGGAAAGATGGTGTAGGACCTAAAGCCAAAAGGCCCACTATTGTAAATACCTGGTGGGGCGGTGTAACCGAAGAGAATAGCTTTGGAACCAATGAATTTTTAAACATGTGCGAAATGCTGGGGCAGAACTTTACCTGGCTGCAAATGTTGGCAGCGGAACCCCACAGGAACTGATTGACTGGGTGCAATATGTGAGCTTTGCGGGTGTGAGTCCAATGTCAAAATTGCGGATTCAGAATGGAAGGGTTAAGCCATGGAACGTAACGTTTTGGGGGGTGGGTAACGAAGCCTGGGGTTGCGGGGGAAATATGCGTCCTGAATATTACGTGGATAAATACCGTGAGTATGCAACGTTTATGTCAGGCTGGTCGAACGACAAAAAGATTTATCGGGTGGCTTCTGGTGCAAATTCCGACAACTATAACTGGACAGAAGTATTGATGAAGAATATTCCCTTAAATATGATTGAAGGAATAGGCCTGCATCATTATGCCGTAATAGACTGGGACAAAAAAGGTCCTTCAACCAATATTAATGAAGATCAGTATTTTACTACCATGAAACGGGCTTTATTCATGGATGAATTGATCACCAAGAACGAAGGTATATTAGACAAATACGATCCAAAGAAAAAAGTGGGCCTTATTGTGGATGAATGGGGTGGATGGTATGAAGTGGAACCCGGAACCAATCCTGGTTTTTTATATCAACAAAATACAATGCGGGATGCCGTGTTGGCCGCCTCTACGCTTAATATTTTTAATAATCATTCTGAAAGGGTTCGTATGGCTAACCTGGCGCAGGCCATCAATGTGCTGCAGGCCGTTATCCTTACCCGGGAGGAAAAAATGATCCTGACACCTACTTATCACGTAATGGAAATGTACAATGTACACCAGGATGCAACCTGGCTGCCTGTTCGTTTGCAAAGTGAGGATTATTCTTTTGGTAAAGAGAAATTACCGGCGGTTTCTGTTTCTGCCTCCAAAGACAGCACAGGGCTCATTCATATCTCGTTGTGTAATATCGACATGAATAAGGCTCAGGACAAATCAATTGATCTATCGGCTTACAATGTTTCTTTTTTTAAAGGCAGGATGCTTACATCCGCAAAGGTGCAGGATCATAACAGCTTCGAAAATCCCAATAAGATAGAACCAGTTGCATTTAACGGGGCTTCATTGACCGGTAATTTGCTCAATGTAAAAATTCCGCCGTTTTCGGTTTTGGTGCTTGAAGCGAAATAGGGTTTAAGGTGTGAGGTGTAAGGTGTAAGGCGTAAGGTGTAAGGTGCAAGGTGTAAGGAGTAAGGTGTAAGGAGTAAGGTGTAAGGAGTAAGGAGTAAGGAGTAAGGTATCTGGTGAAAGGTTTAGGTATAAAGTTTTAGGTATAAGGTTATTCCTTAAACCCCAAGCCTTAGACCTTATACCCCGGAGTTAAGCAATATGCTTTCATCCTTATATTTGCAATCTCAAAAAAAAGACTTGAATTATGAAAGTGATGAAGTTCGGCGGTACCAGTGTAGGCAAGCCTGAAAGGATGCATGGTGTTGCAAAGCTGATTACCCGCGGCGACGAACCTACCATTGTGGTATTAAGTGCATTAAGCGGAACAACCAATTTCCTCGTGTCCATTAGCAATGGACTGGCAACCAACGAACGCAGCGATGCCAAACAAAAAATTGATCAGTTAGAGGCGCATTACATGCAATTTGTAGATGCGTTATTGGAAACCGATGCCGCCAGGCAAAAGGCAAAAAACTTATTGGCAGAGCATTTTGAATTTCTAAATATTATTTTAAAGATATCGTATAGCGAAGCTTTAAATAAAGATATACTGGCACAGGGCGAGCTGATGAGTACCCGCCTTTTTTCAGTTTATTTAGAAGAAGCCGGTATCGATCATGTTCTTTTGCCGGCGCTGGAGTTTATGCAAATAGACACCTACGAAGAGCCGCAGATCGGAAGCATAAAAGTGAAGCTTAGCCAATTGCTGCATGCCAACCAGGGCAAGAAATTATTTATTACCCAGGGTTATATCTGCCGCAACAGCAAAGGCGAAGTGGATAATTTAAAGAGAGGCGGAAGCGATTATAGTGCCTCGCTGATTGGTGCCGCCATTAATGCCAGCGTTTGCGAAATTTGGACAGATATTGACGGCATGCATAACAACGACCCGCGGGTAGTTGAAAAAACACTTCCCATTGAACAGTTAAGTTTTGATGAAGCCGCTGAACTGGCTTACTTCGGCGCAAAAATTTTGCATCCGGCTTCCATTTGGCCGGCACAGCATTTTAACATACCGGTTAAGTTGTTGAATACAATGGACCCTGATGCAAAAGGAACCATTATTTTACAGGAGGCTGGCAGTGTTGGAATAAAAGCCGTTGCCGCCAAAGATGGTATAGTTGCCATTAAAATAAAGAGCAGCCGTATGCTGCTGGCTTACGGATTTTTAAGAAAAATATTTGAAGTCTTTGAAAAATACAGGACTTCCATCGATATGATCACTACCTCAGAGGTTGCCGTGTCGCTCACCATTGACAGCTTGCAAAACCTGCCCGATATTCTTCAGGAACTGGAAGCATTCGGTAACGTAGAGATCGACGAAAATCAAACCATTGTATCAATTGTAGGCAACGAAATAGCTAAAACACCCGAAATAATGAAGCGGTTATTTGAGGCTATAAGCGGCATACCGGTGCGTATGGTTAGCTATGGCGGAAGCAAGCACAATATTTCGTTATTAATACCTTCGGAATTTAAGGTAGAAACACTGAAGTTGCTGAATAAAGGCGTATTTGGGTTATAAGGAGCAATTCAAATTGAAACATTACTTTCAAAACCCCGTCTGCAAATTTGCTGGCGGGGTTTATTATTTATGCTATAGGTATGCAGTTACTATAAAAGCGTAAGTCTTACCAGGTATTGGTCATGATCGTCATCAAACAATATCTCGGTTTTCCAGCCATCTTGTTCAGCTATCTTTTTTAGCGTTTTTCTGTCAATGTATAGCCAGCTAAACCAAGGCGTCTTCTGTTTTTTATATTCATACCTAAAATCTATTTCGCCGTAATAATCAACCATTGGCGGTACATTTCGTTTGTACAGGTAGGCCACATCCGAACTATCAAATAATAGCTGTCCGCCAGGGGCCAGTAAATTTTTACAATGCTGTAAAAAATTTTTTAATCCGGCTAAGTTGGCCGCTAAACCGATGCCATTCATTAAAAGCAGAATTGTGTCAAATTGCTTTTCAGCATAGTTAAATATGTTGTCGTTTATAATTTTTTCGACACCCCTTTTTTTCATTACCAGGGCTGCCATCTGCGATATTTCGAGGGCAGTAACATCCTTGTTTCTATCCTGCAGGTATAGGGCGTGGCTGCCTGCGCCGGCGCCAATATCTAAAATGCTGCCGCGGCAAAGCAACAGTGCCTCCAGTTCCAGGTCGGGCATATCATCTTCATCTCTAAAGTAAACAGAGACCGGCATTTCGTCGGGCTTGCCAAATTTATTGTGGATGAGTAACCTTGAAGGATTGATGCGAAAATAAAAGTCGTAGATAGCCTGGCCCAAAACATCCATCAGCAAAAAAATTTAATGGCGGCAAAGATAATTGAAGTTGACTGCGGCAGAAATAAGGCCATAGGATGGGGCAGGATAAATACCAGTTTGGCTAAAACAGGAATAAGTTGGATAACCGCATAAGAACCTGTAAAGAAGCGGTTTGATCATTTTTTAAATAATAAGCATAGCATCGCCATAAGTAAAAAAACGGTACTTCTCTTTTATCGCGATTTTGTATGCTTCCAGGGCCAGGTTGTAACCTGCAAATGCGCAGGTCATAATAAGCAGGCTGGTTTTAGGAAGATGAAAATTGGTAACCAGGCAATCGGCTACGTTAAAATGATAAGGCGGGTGGATGAATGTGTTTGTCCATCCCTCGCCGGGCTTAAGTTCCTGTTGGGCAGTGTAACTGCTTTCCATTGCACGCATAGTGGTGGTGCCTATGCTACATATCCGTTTACCTTTCGGTTTTGCCGCATTAACCATATTGCAGGCAGTCTCATCAATATCAAAGTACTCTGCATCCATTTTATGTTTACTCAGGTCTTCCACATCAATGGGCCTTGAGGTGCCTAAACCGGTATGTAAAGTAATTTCAGCAAACCGGATTCCTTTTATTTCGCAGCGTTTTATCAATTCCTGGCTGAAGTGCAAACCTGCTGCGGGCGCAGTAACCGCGCCTTCGTGTTTTGCATAAACGGTCTGGAATCTTTCGCGGTCTTCGTTATCGGGTTTACGCTTTATATATTTGGGCAATGGTGTTTCTCCCAGTGCATCTAACTGAGTTTTAAAATCTTCTTCGGAGCCTTCCCAGACAAAGCGGATAGTGCGGCCTCTGCTGGTAGTGTTATCAATAACTTCGGCTACTAATTCGTCCGCATCGCCAAAATACAATTTATTGCCAACCCGTATTTTTCGCGCAGGATCTACTATCACATCCCACAACCGGTTAGGCTTGCTTAATTCGCGCAAAAGAAAGACTTCTATTTTTGCGCCGGTTTTCTCTTTACGGCCATACATGCGCGCCGGAAAAACCTTTGTATTATTAATTGCAAAAACATCTTTATCATCAAAATAATCTATGATGTCGTAAAAGTGTTTGTGTTCTATTTGCCCCGTTTTTCGGTGTACTACCATTAGCCGGCTGTCTTCTCTTCGCTTTGCAGGATATTGTGAGATCAGATTCAACGGAAGGTCAAATACAAACTGAGATAATTTCATTGGTCTTACAGGTAATTTAACATCTGAATTTGCTCCTTTAAACGCCAGCTTCCAGGCAACCTATTGCAAAAAAATCTGCGAATTAAATTTGTTGAAGCCGTATTAAATTGAGGTGAGTAAAAATAGCGCAAATAGACTTACAAAAAAATCCTGAAAACCTTCAATAGAATTCAGGGTGCAAGTTTAGAATTTCAGGTGCCGCACGGTTAACCCATCGTTGATGAGCTGCTTTAATGAGTCGATTCCAATGCGCAAATGGTTTTCTACATACGATTGGGTAACTACAACGTCGCTGGCTTCGGTTTTAACCCCTTCTGGCACCATCGGCTGGTCGCTTATCAGCAACAAAGCGCCAGTAGGTGTTTTATTAAAGAAACCTACTGAAAAAATAGTGGCCGTCTCCATATCTATAGCATATGCTCTTACTTCCTGCAGGTAGGTTTTAAATTCTTCGTCGTGTTCCCAAACCCTGCGGTTGGTAGTGTACACAGTGCCGGTCCAGTAGTCAAATTCATAATCGCGAATAGTGGTAGAAATAGCCTTCTGAAGTGCGAAAGATGGTAATGCAGGCACTTCGGAAGGAAAATAATCGTCGGAGGTACCTTCGCCTCTTATTGCCGCAATGGGCAAAATAAGATCGCCGATCTTGTTGCGTTTTTTTAGTCCGCCGCATTTTCCAAGAAATAGAACGGCCTTTGGTTCAATAGCCGATAAAAGATCCATAATGGTTGCCGCGCCGGGACTTCCCATTCCAAAATTTATAATAGTAATGCCATCTGCTGTAGCGCATGGCATAGCGCGGTCTCTGCCAACTATCTCTACGTTGTGCATATCGGCAAACATCTTTACATAATTGCCGAAATTTGTAAGCAATATATAGTCGCCAAAATTTGATAATTTTTCGCCTGTGTACCTTGGTAGCCAGTTCTCAACTATTTCCTTTTTGGTTTTCATTGGTCATTTTATTTTATGCTGTAAAAGATCTAAAAAAGTAATTCTGTAAATTTAGCAAATACTTTCGTTGAATGATTGGCATACAGTTTCCTGAACATGCTTTTAAAATTAAAGACAGGGATAATAAGAAATATATTTTTGATGAGAATAGAAAAAGATGGGTTGTTCTGACTCCCGAAGAGTGGGTGCGTCAAAATTTTTTGCATTATATGGTATCGGTTAAGCAATATCCTGCCAGTTTAATTGCCGTTGAACGGGCCATTCGTTTGGGCGAATTAACCAAAAGATTTGACATAGTTGTTTTTAAGAATTCAAAACCATGGATGATAGTGGAGTGCAAAGAAATGGAAGTGCCATTGACTGAGGGAGTGATACAGCAAATTCTCAATTACAACATTGCCTTGCAGGTGCAATACCTGGTTGTAACTAATGGCCGCCAAACTTTTGGTGTTGACGTAAAATCAAAACCAATCAGGTGGTTGAAATCGCTGCCGCCTTTTGAATAACCAATTGAAGGAATATTGACCTGCCACCTGCGGTTTTTAGTACACCGGTAAAATCTAAAGAGTTGCGGGTAAAAAATATCCCCTGCCACTGGCAAGGGATCGTAATTTGATATTGAGATGATTTTAAGGAAATATCCCTAACTCCGCATAGCTGGTGGCTACTTTGTTTATAGCAAGGATATACGCCGCAGTACGCATATCAGGTATTGCGGGGTTGTTTTTCCAAATATCCATTATTTCGCGGGTGGCAGTTATCATGGTTTCTTCCAGGCCGCTGTGGACCAAATCTATTTCTTCGGCGCCATGTTCAATAAATGACCGGTCAACACTATTTACTTTTTTACCTGTCAATTCTTCCATCGAACTTAAAATAAGTTTGTTGATGTTTTCGCTAAACCGTTTGCCCATGCGGCCATAGCGCACATGGCTAAGATTCTTAAGCCATTCAAAATAACTTACTGTCACACCCCCTGCATTCAGGTACATATCGGGTACGATCAGTATATTTTTGGCGCCAAGTATAACATCGGCTTCCGGTGTAAGAGGACCATTGGCGGCTTCGCCAATAATTCTGGCTTTTACATTAGACGCATTTTCCGCATTGATCACATTTTCTAAAGCGGCAGGTATTAAAATGTCGCAATCCATTTCAAGTGCAATATTGGTATTCGCTATATTTTCTGCCCCGGGATAATTTAAAATGGAACCGGTGTTTTTGCGATGTAACCAAACCGATTCTTCATTTAAGCCATCCGGATTATAAATCGCCCCTTCCCACTCGGCTATGGCAATAACTTTAGCTCCTGCTTCCCTAAAAAATTTTGCACTATGATAGCCCACATTTCCGAGGCCTTGCACCACTATTGTTTTTCCTGATATTCCGGTTGTCATGCCTAACCGCTCCATTACATCGTGCATATTGCAGACCTCGCGTATGCCATAAAAAACGCCTAAGCCGGTAGCTTCTTTACGGCCGCGAACACCGCCTTGTGAAATCGGTTTTCCTGTTACGCAGCCTGCGGCATCTACTTCGCCCGGGTGCATCGCTACATAAGTATCCAGAATCCAGGCCATTTCTCGTTCGCCGGTACCATAATCGGGCGCCGGAACATCTGTACCAGGGCCAATAAAATTTTTCTTTACCAGTTCAGACGTATAACGACGGGTAATTTTTTCAAGGTCGAAAGCTGAATATTTTTTGGGGTCTATTTTTATTCCGCCTTTGGCACCCCCAAAAGGAACGTTAACGATCGCACATTTATAGGTCATTAATGCTGCCAGGGCCATCACCTCATCCTGGTTAACTTCCATGCTAAAACGGATACCTCCTTTACAGGGCGTTTTATGGTGGCTGTGCTGAACACGATAGGCTTCAATAACTTCAACATTTTCCCCAACCCTTACCGGAAACCTCATTCGATAAACACTGTTACAAGCTTTTATCTGTTCTAAAATTCCGGGGTCCCATGTGGTAAATTTGGCCGCTTTATCAAAGCTTTTAGTAACGCTTTCAAAAAAGTTATAATGCTGCTCCATTGTGAATAATTTTTAATTTATTAATCGTTAACGGTCTTTAATATGAATATTGAATTGAATGGTAAAAATTGAATACCGCTCTACAAATTGAGAAGAAATCGTATTGTAGAGGGCTAATCTCTTCTAAATATTAAATGGCAAGTATGAGCTTTTGTTAATTACTTTCTTTCTCCAATTTCGATATTTTTTTATCGAGCCTTGCTACATAGAAAATTAAGCCCGCTAAAATAGTGGTCACTATAACCATTACAACATAAATTTTATCGTTCGACTGCATGAAACCGTGATTGTCGCCGCTATCGGCAGCAACTGTTTGGGCCATTGAGGGTATAGTAAATAAAATGGAAAAAAAAGGAAGTAATATTTTTTTAAGCTTACTCATTTGCAAGTTTTTTTTCTTTAATAAGGGCCAGCCTGATTTTTAGCGTAGTAATCCAAATACCCAGTAACGTCCAGCCGATAACTGCAGGCAAAAATATCATACCCATTGCCGGGTCACGGTCTTTGCTGTTCAAACCGGGATTTCCTTCAACACCCTGGCCTCCCGGATGCAGGCTTTCAACCATGCGTGGAATGATCCAAAGCGTAGGAATGAGCATGGCACATGCAAACACATTGTAAACGGCCGAAATCTTAGCACGTTTGTCAATGTCGGGTATTGAATTGCGAAGAATAAAATAGGCGGCATAAATTAGCAATGCAACGGCGGCAAGCAATTGTTTAGGATCGTTGCTCCAAAATTCGCCCCAGGTATACCTGGCCCAAATTGCGCCGGTTATCAAGCCCAACACGCCAAATAGGGTCCCCGTTTTGGCATATTCTACTGAATAAATATCGTTTTTTGCTGAAGGCTTTGACAGATAAATGATGGAATAAATAAGAGATACAGCTAACAATGCCATCATTCCAAACCACATAGGTACATGAAAAAACAGGTTGCGAATTGTTTCGTAAAGATTACCGACACGTGGTACTTTAATCAAAAAGCCGCCGATAAAGGTGATAGTTAACAGAATTACTGCCAATATTTTCCACCAGGATTTCAGAATCATGGTTCAAGGTTTTGAGGTAAAAAAGAAAACATTTTACAAGCGTCTCTTTTTAACCTCTGTTTTTTTGAGAAGGCAAAAATAGGGGAAAGGGAAGCATTGTTTAGAACAAAGAATGCAAAAATTAGTTTGAGAAAGCCGTTTTGCGCCTGAAGATTAATCTTTCCATAAAAACGGAAACAAAATGATCGCTAAGATCACCACCATGGCATCCAGTCCAATCAGCAGTATTACCATCTTTAAAAGCCCTGCCTGTATAACCGAAGAAAAGGCGGTTGATGATATCTTCATCAGCAATAATAACTGAGGAATAATAACGGGAAAACCCATTATTGCCATTAACGCGGCGTTTTGCTGTGCCTTTGCAGCAATTGCTGCCAGAAAAGTAAAAACCAGGCTTAAGCTTATTCCGCCTAAACAAACCAAGCCAACAAACAGCAATGGATTTACAAACGGATTGCCCATAAGCAGCATGAATAGAAACAAACTTAGCAGGCTCATTACCAACATTAACAGTCCGTTAAATACCAGTTTTGCCAGAACAAAATCTCTCGGACCGGCAATCGAGTAGAAATAAAGCATACGTCCGCGACTTTCCTGTAGAAAACTTTTTGCCACCGCATTGATGCACACAAACAGCTGAATCATCCAAAACAATCCGTTCCATACGTCGGAGTCGGGGTGGCCCATGGCCAAAAAAAGTACAAAAATGGTAGAAACTACATATAATATAACTCCATAAAAGCTGTATTGCTGCCTGATTTCTAGCAACAGGTCTTTTTTAAATAAGGTAAATATGGTTGTTATGGATTTCAAATAGTTGAAAGAAGATTAAGAAAGTGACTTATTTTAGATGGTCACAAAGCCAAATAAATTAATATTTACTTTGTTTAGCTTTTAAGTGTTTTTAAAATTTCACTCTTAAACCAATTGGTATTAGACAAGCCGGAAACAGATTGTATTAAGTTTGAAAGATATTTTTTATTAAAATGGCTTTTCATATTGAAGACAGGATAGAACACATTGAAACTATCACTTTGTAAAGCATCCGTTATAGGTTTTATGTTTTTATCGTTTTCTATACAATCTTTGAACTCAATGTAATGGGTTCTTGCTATACCAATCTCACCTACCAAATCAATTAACTTCTCGTTTTTTTGCCTGATAATTTCATTAATGTACGCTTCTCTATCAAAACCCACAATATTTAATTCTGAAAGATTATCTGGATGATAAATATAATTTTCGAAAGTATAAAAAAATATAATTTTCAGATTTGGCATTTTTATTTTTATTTTTTCTATCTCATCTTCTCTCAAATAATCTCTGTCACGTAAACCAATTTTGTCATTATCTCCTTTAACAGTTAAAAAAACTTCGCGGTTATTATTTGCAGGTAAAAACAAATAACCTTCATTACCTAACGAAGCATTAAAGTACTCATCATTTTTATTTTCAACAATAACCAGCTTATAACCCTTTAAAATTGAAGCAATGGTTGCTTTGGGTATGGCAATTTCATAAACATCCAGCTTGTCTTTTGGCTCGGGTACAATCTCTTGCTTATGGTCAAAGTTTAGCAGGTTAAAATCGATGATTGAGGCCGCCAGACTTTTTGTTGCATAATCAATGAAGCCCAATGCGTGAGTAGCTGTCCAAAGTTGTGAACTGTCAGGAATCCAATTTGTGACAATTTCATCGAGCAAAGTATATTGTAAAGCGGTATTTAAATGGTTGTCCATTTCATCAATAAAGATGATAGCATCCTTATAATATTCTTGCCTGACGATAAAGTTGATCAACAATATCACCACTTGTTTTCGCCATGACTAAGTAGATCATAATTGATTTTTGACTCACCTTTTTTGAAAATCAGCTTTGCGGTTGTTTGAGGCGTAGCATCCTGGAATTCGGCAATTTGAATAGTGGTGGTCTCGTCGCCACTAAAAATATTGATCAGCGATTTATTAAGAGGCTCTATAAAATCCCTAAAAATTTTAAGCGTATCGGCTTGCTTTCCGCTAAATACGGGCTCCCGTAAGGCTTTATTTATTTGCTGTATGTAAAGAAAAACATCGTTGATGAACCTGGTATCATTTTCTATATAAGATTGTGGACTATCCTGATCGGTTGATATTTGTCTTGGATCGGCAGTGTTCGATATTTTTGAGACAATGCGGATGCTGCTTCTTCCAATAAAATGCTTTCTAAATTCTTGACCTTGTTCTGTAGCGCCACCCGTTTTTAAAATATGCTGGCCATTTGAAAATATAATTTTGGCGTTTATAGGCAAATCATTATTTTTTTGATAATAGCCCTCGCTTTCATCTGTATGAGAAGAATATCTAGCCTTACTTAGCCAATCAAAAGCATCAAACAGCGAAGATTTACCGGACCCGTTCGACCCAATCAGTAGAACCAACTTCGAGGTATCCGGTATCTCTGAAATAGTTAATGAAGCAAATCTTTTAAAATTAGTAAGTTCAATTTTTTGAATTCTCATCTTACAAAGCTGGATTTTTTATTTTGCGCCGTTCAAAAGGGTTAGATAGGGATAAATTATACTTAAAACAGCTCAAGGCTGTTTTCTGCCCGGATTACTTCATGATAACATTTTCGGCAGCGAGGTTCATAAATGTCTTTTTCGCCCAAAAGAACCTGGCCATTTTGCGAATTTTTTCGAAACGAATAACTGGCGATATGCCCGCACACAACACATATAGCATGTAATTTGGTAATGAAATCGGCTACTGCAAGTAACCGGGGCATTTGACCAAAAGGTTTGCCCAAATAATCCATGTCAAGGCCAGCTACTATCACCCTTATACCTTTAAACGCAAGCGCTTCGCAAACATTTATGATTTCATCGTCAAAAAACTGGGCCTCGTCTATACCCACTATATCAACATCGCTTGCCATCAATAAAATGGTCTGGCTGTTATCTATGGGTGTCGAATTTATAAAATTAGAATCGTGGCTGGTAATTTCGCTTTCATGATACCTGACATCAATGGCAGGCTTAAATATTTCTACTTTTAGATTGGCTATTTTGGCTCTTTTTAACCGCCTTATCAGTTCTTCTGTTTTACCGCTAAACATGCTGCCGCATATCACTTCAATCCATCCCCTTCGTTCGCCGGAGATATTGGGTTCAATAAACATTATATAACACTTGTGGTTGTCAACTAAGAAGTTAGTAATTTTAAGGCTGATTTAGTACTAACCCCCCAAAAGTAGCTTATCCGATGGAAAGAGTGGCCGTTTTAATAAACAAATTACAGGAGCAATTGGACCAGCAAACGAATGTTCAGCATATGCTGGTAACGGTACAGTTATTACAATCTGAGCTAATGCATCATATGCAGCAAACCAATGGCACCAGCCGATCACTTGTGTCGGTCATGGTTCCTAATGCAGTGCCTTATACTGAATTACAGCAGGCCAGAGAGCCGACATTGTATAAACCTGTTCCCAAACCCAATCCCGCACCGGTCGAAGAGCCCGATATAGAAAATGAGCCCTCACCCGAACCGCATCCACATCCCGGACCCCGGCCTGAACCCGAACCAAGCCCGCTGCCAAACATGATTGAAGCAAGGCCCTGGCAAAATAATATGCCCGATAAAGCTGGCGACAACTGGCCAATCGACCCCGTTTTGGAAGTGCCAACGCTTGCTCATCAGGAAAAAGTGGTGTACGAATTGAATGAAACCATGAACGAACGGGAGGCTTCTCTAAACGAAAAGTTAAAAGAGAACAAAACAGAAATGGGTGAAGTTTTAAAGGAAGTGCCCATTCGCGACTTAAAGAAAGCCATCAGCATTAATGAGCGCCACCAGTTTATTCGCGAACTGTTTAGAGATGACGAAACGATGTACGAACGTTCTGTTAAAACCATAAACGGATTTAACATTTACGCTGAAGCCGAGTACTGGATACAAAGAGAACTGAAATTAAAAATTGGCTGGGATGCAAATAGCGAATCAGTTAAAATATTTGATCAATTGGTTAAAAGGCGCTTTTCCTGAATAAAATCAACGATTTCCCTGGTAGATCCCGCCTTGCTGTAAACATATGCTTTTGATTTTTCGCCTGCCTGCAGTTTAAACTGTTCGTTATTCAATATTTTTTGCAAACTGCTTTCCAATTCCAGGGCATTGTCTATGCTAAACCCTCCCCCTGTTTCAACCAATTCGTCCGCCTCCACAAATTTTTCGTACTCAGGGCCAAAAATTACCGGTTTGCCAAACACTGCCGGCTCCAATACATTATGGACTCCTTCAGCCCCAAATGCGCCTCCAACATAACATATATCAGCATAAAAGTATAATGAACTTAACATACCAATATTATCTATTATAAGGGTATTGAAGTTTTTGGTAATGTCTCCTTTTAGCCATTCTGAATAAGTGATGGCGTTTTGATATAAGCTCAAACATTCATCTATCCTGTCTTTGCCAATATTATGAGGGGCAATAATAAATTTAATGTGGGCATTGGAATTGGCAAAATGGTCTAATTCCTTGTCATCCTCCGTCCAGGTGCTACCCGCTACAATTACGTTACTATCGCCGCAAAACTTTTCTACAGAGGCAATGGGTTTAAATTGTTCGGCAATTTTAATTACCCGGTCAAAACGGGTATCGCCGCTAACGGATACATTTTTTTCGAAGCCTAATGATCTTAACAGATCGGCTGAAGCCTGGTTTTGAACAAAAAAATGATGGAAACTTGCCAGCATTTCCCGATAAACTCCCCCGTACCATTTAAAAAAAGGTTGGTCGGTTCTAAAGACTGAAGATATAAGTAACAAGGGTATTTGGCGGTTTTTCGCCTCGTTAAGGTAATGGTACCAATATTCGTATTTTACAAAAAGTACCAGGCCGGGCTTTGCGATATCGAAAAAAAGCCGGGCATTTTGCTTTGAATCCATGGGCAGATAAAAAACGTAATCGGCCCCATCGTACAATTTTCCGGTATCAAAACCAGAAGGTGAAAAGAAGGTCAGTAAGATCTTTTGGCCGGTGCTTTTCAATACCCTTAATTTTTCTAAAATCGGTCTTCCTTGTTCAAATTCGCCTAACGAGGCGCAATGCATCCATATTATATTATTATTTCCTTTTAAAGAAGCCTGCAACTTGTCAAAAATATTTTTTCTTCCATTTAGCCACTGTTTCGCCTTAGGATTAAAAAGTGCCGCGATGCGAATTCCAACGGGATAAAGGACAATAAATATTTGGTAAAACAATTTGCTCATTAAAAAAACGTTATTCACAACAAAAATAATCTTTAGGTATTAGCAATTGGTAATTAAACCGGCAAGTTGCATTTTAATGTAGCTTTGCCGCCATTAAAAAAAGCTTATGAGGCCCATACAAATGGTGGATACTAAAACGCAGTATCTAAAAATTAAGGAGCAGGTAGATGCAGGCATTCAATCGGTGCTTGACAGTGCCGCATATATTAATGGCAAACAAGTGCAGGATTTTGGAAATCACCTTTCCGCATATATGAATGTGCCGCATACAATCACCTGCGGAAACGGAACCGATGCACTGCAGATTGCCATGATGGCACTTGACCTGCAGCCGGGAGATGAAGTTATTACCCCATCGTTTACATACATAGCCACTGTAGAAGTTATTGCGCTTTTGCGTTTAAAACCGGTTTTTGTTGAGGTTGACAAAGAAACCTTTTGTATTGACCCGCAGGCAATAAAAGCTGCTATTACACCTAAAACAAAAGCAATTGTTCCTGTTCACTTATATGGGCACGC
>JBBRCW010000037.1:0-29319 GCA_038204535.1 Chitinophagales bacterium
AACAGCCATTGAAAACGGAACGTTTGATAAAGCAGACAACCCGCTTAAAAATGCGCCGCACACCCTACACCTCATTTGCGCCGACGAATGGAATCGTTCGTACACACGGCAGCAGGCTGCTTTTCCACTGGAGTATTTGCGCCAGCACAAGTTTTGGCCAAGCATAAGCAGGGTAAACAATACCCATGGCGATCGCAACCTTATTTGCACCTGCGAACCTGTAGAAGCCTATATGGAAGAAGAGCGCAACTAACATGTGAGTGGTGAGTGGTGAGTGGTGAGTTATGAGTGGTGAGTTGTGAGTTGTGAGTGGTGAGTTGTGAGTGGTGAGTTGTGAGTTGTGAGTTGTGAGTTGTGAGTGGTGAGTTGGACCAGGTTTGGCAATAGTGTAATGTCAGGTCTACCCGGCTAGCCTTTTAGTTTGGGTGGATAACGGTCAATAGAAACTTTATTGAACGTCAACAAAGAAATTTGCCATAAAATGTAAAAATGATTAAACCAGCCTCTGAATGATGTAAATAATACAAATATGCATTTAACACCACGCGAAAGCGAAAAACTGTTGCTCTTTCTCGCCGGCGAGCTGGCTGCAAAACGAAAAGCAAGAGGAGTAAAACTGAATTATCCTGAAGCCATTGCCTACATAAGCAGCCATTTGCAGGAAGCGGCAAGAGACGGAAAGCCAGTTGCCGAATTAATGCAATATGGCGCTACCCTTTTAACCCGCGGCGATGTTATGGTAGGCATTGCGGAAATGATTGAAGAAATACAGATTGAAGCAACTTTTCCGGATGGAACCAAGTTGGTGACCGTACACGACCCGATCAGGTGAGAAGCCCCTTACCCTAAAGGGAGAAGATGCGATACAAATACCGGAAACTTATCATTGAAATGGTCTTGGTGAAAAATCTTAAATTTGAATTAAAGCAGAAGATATGAAAACCATAGTGTCGCATAAGAAAGTGAGCGTAAGTGAATTTCGTGAAATGCTATTTGATGACAAAGATGATTACTACTATGAAATAATAGATGGAGAAATGATACGAAAATCAGCGCCTGCGCCTCTTCACCAGGAAGTTTCAAAAAATTTACTCTTTGTACTTGAATCATTTAACAGGCAACACAAAAATGGTAAATTATTTCATGCACCAATAGATGTATTTCTGGATGAATACAACAAGCCCCAGCCAGACCTGGTATTTGTTGCACAAAGTAAAAAAGTCATTATAACCAATGACGGCATTATGGGAGTGCCCGACCTGATCATAGAAATTATTTCTCCCTCTTCGATTATAAGAGACCGTATTGAAAAAAAGAATTTGTATGAACGTATGGCCGTGCAGGAATATTGGCTGGTAGACCCTCAATATGAAGCGATAGAAATTTACACTTTACAAAATAACCGTTACGAATTGTACAGCGCCGCCACCACCTTAGAAGGCGAATTGAAGTCTGCATTGTTTGACGGGCTGTTAATTAATCCAGACGAGGTGTTTTCTGCCGCAGTATAACCTTGAACGATAGCTTTTTGGTGAAAGTCTTCCTGTTGTTTTAGCTGAACAATCATCCAAAAGTACAAGCCGCCCGGCCTGACAGCCATTCTGACTGGCGAGTGATGCAAACGAGGCTACATTGAAATGCCCGGGCTGGTTACCAAATAATAAAAACACAAAACATGATACCTGGTGAATACATTTTGGCTGAAGGCGATATAGAATGCAATGTTGGGCGAAGAACCGACACCGTATTTGTTACCAACACCGGCGACAGGCCGGTGCAGATAGGTTCGCACTTTCATTTTTTTGAAGTGAACCGCCAAATGGAATTTGAAAGAGAAAAGGCGTTTGGCATGCGGCTGAACATTGCCGCAGGTACAGCCGTAAGGTTTGAACCCGGTGAAGAGAAACAAGTTGAATTAGTAGAATTGGGCGGTAATAGAATTGCTTTTGGATTAAACAGCCTGGTGAATGGTGAAACAATATCAGCGGATGACAAGAAACACGCAATGGAAAAAGCTACAACCCGTCAATTTAAAAATACACAACCATGAGCCTCTCAATTAACCGGATAAAATATGCCAATATGTATGGCCCTACCACTGGCGATAAGGTTCGCCTGGGCGATACTGACCTGCTGGTGGAAGTTGAAAAAGACTTTACAGTTTATGGAGAGGAGAATAAATTTGGCGGGGGCAAAACCATACGCGATGGCATGGCCCAATCTGCAACCGCCACCCGGAGTCAGGGCGTTTTGGACTTTGTAATAACCAGCGCTTTAATTATTGATCATTGGGGTATAGTGAAGGCCGACATCGGAATTAAAGATGGCAAGATCACAGGTATCGGCAAGGCTGGTAATCCCGACATAATGGATGGCGTTGATGAAAACATGATCATAGGTGCCAGTACCGAAGTGCACGGTGGGGCTGGATTGATTGTTACAGCCGGCGGCATAGATTCACACATTCATTTTATTTGTCCTCAGCTAATAGACCATGCACTTTTTAGCGGCATTACCACCATGCTGGGCGGCGGAACCGGCCCTGCAGATGGAACCAGCGCCACTACCGTTACTCCCGGCGCCTGGAATATCCGCAAAATGCTGGAGGCATCCGATGCTTTCCCCATGAACTTAGGATTTTTAGGCAAAGGTAATTGTGCAAGTACGGCTCCTTTAATTGAACAAATAGAAGCAGGCGCTATTGGTTTAAAAATTCATGAAGATTGGGGATCGACCCCAGCCGTTATCGACGCTTCATTAACAGTAGCCGATGCTTACGATGTGCAGGTTGCCATCCACACCGATACCTTGAACGAAGCAGGATTTTTAGAAGACACAATTAAAGCAATTGATGGCAGGGTGATACATACCTATCATACCGAAGGCGCAGGCGGCGGCCATGCACCCGACATAATCAAAGCGGCAATGTATCAAAACATTTTGCCTTCATCTACCAACCCTACCCGTCCATTTACTGTTAACACCATCGATGAACACCTTGACATGCTGATGGTTTGTCATCACCTGGATAAATCGGTACCCGAAGATGTGGCTTTTGCGGACAGCCGCATTCGCCCCGAAACAATTGCCGCCGAAGATATATTGCACGACATGGGGGTGTTTAGTATGATGAGCAGCGACAGCCAGGCAATGGGCAGGGTTGCTGAAGTAATAACACGCACCTGGCAAACGGCAGACAAAATGAAAAAGCAGCGGGGCTTTTTGCCAGAGGATGAACAAAACCAAAATGATAACTTCAGGGCAAAAAGGTATGTCGCCAAATACACCATTAATCCGGCAATCACTCATGGCATTTCAGAATATGTGGGCTCGCTTGAAGCGGGAAAATTTGCTGACCTGGTGTTATGGAAGCCGGCAATGTTTGGCGCCAAACCGGAAATGATCATAAAAGGAGGAATGATCATCGCCAGTAAAATGGGTGACCCCAATGCTTCTATCCCTACCCCCCAGCCTGTTATTTACCGGCATATGTTTGGTGCCTATGGAAAAGCGGTTCACAAAACGTGTTTCACTTTTGTTTCGCAGGCTTCGTTAGACAATGGCGCAATTCATGGCTACGGCTTACAGAAAGAAATATTGCCTGTAAAAAACTGCCGCAACATCAGCAAAAAAGACCTGGTTCATAATGATAAAACGCCGCAAATAGATGTGGACCCGGAAACATATGAAGTACGGGTGGATGGCGAACATAATACTTGCGAACCGGCAAGCGTAGTACCATTGGCGCAGCGTTATTTTTTGTTTTAAAATAATGTTGGGGTAGCAATCCTAATACATATATTCAGTGAATGTGTAATTGAAAAAAGATGCTGATAAAAGAAAAAAAAGGAACAATTGATACAATAGAACTCGCCAATAGAACTATTGACTATTTACCTATTGAATGGTTTGAAGCAAACAAGCGAATCCTGCATAAACAGACTGCAGCAGGCCGGTCAATCTCTTTAAAATTTCTTCAACTAAACCCCGATTTAAAGGGAGGTGATATTTTATATGAAGATGAAACGACCGTTATAGCTGTTGACATCAAACCATGCGAAGTCATCGTAATAAAACCGGCGGGCATTGCTGAAGCTGCAGCAGTTTGTTATGAAATCGGTAATAAACACCTGCCCTTATATTTTCAGCAGAATGAATTGCTGGTTCCATTTGATGCTTCTATCTATCGTTTGCTGCAGGCCGCTGGCTATGCAGTTACACTGGAAAACAAGAAGTTGAATGATCCCATAAAAACTTCGGTATCCCCCCACGCGCATTCGGGAAGCGCCAGTTTATTCAACAAAATTTTACAGCTAACCACTTCTACCTAATGTTTTCTGCCAACCTTCTATCCCTGTTACATTTGTGCGATCCCGCTTTGCCGATCGGGGGATTTTCACATTCATCCGGCCTTGAAACTTATGTGCAGCAGGGCATCGTACATAATAAGGAAACTGCAAAAGAATTCGTGGCGCAACAACTCTCACAAAATATCTGCCATACCGACGTAGCCTTTGCATCGCTGGCTTATGATGCCGCCCATTCTAATGATTTGAATGAAATATTGAGTTTGGATGAAACATGTTCGGCACTTAAACTTGCAAAAGAAATGCGGCAAGCCAGCAATAAATTAGGTGTTCGGTTACTGAAAATCTTTAAGGGGAAGCTGACTGGCACCTTAGCCATTCGATATCTTAATACGATACAACTGCAACAAGCCGATGGCCACTATTGCATAGCCTTCGGAATATTGGCACAACATCTTTCCATATCGAAACAAGATGCGCTTACCGGCTTTTTCTATAATGCAGCCGCAAGTTTTATAACCAATTGTGTAAAGCTAATACCCTTAGGCCAGCAAGACGGACAGGAACTATTGATGGAAATTTTACCAATGACACCCCAACTGGTGGAGACCTCTTTATCGCCCGACAAAGAAAGACTCGGCTATTGCTGCACCGGCTTCGATATACGGTGCATGCAGCATGAACAATTGTATTCAAGGCTGTATATGTCGTAGCTATAACCAGGCGGCGCCTACCCGCAACATCGGGCCTGGAAGCCATAAAAAAAGTGGCCAGATTTTTTTTATTCCTTTATTTCTACCCTGGGCATAATATCTTCAGCTTTCTGCAAAAATGGCCTCAACAAATCTATAGGAACCGGGAAAATGGTAGTTGAATTTTTTTCGGTGGCTATTTCACGAAGGGTTTGCAGGTATCGAAGCGTTAATGCGCTGGGCTGCTCGCTCAAAATTTTAGCTGCATCACTCAACCGCTGCGAAGCCTGGAACTCTCCCTCGGCGCTGATCACCTTACTTCTTCTTTCCCTTTCGGCTTCTGCCTGCTTGGCCATGGCCCGTTGCATTTCCTGAGGCAGGTCAATTTGTTTTACTTCTACATTACTCACCTTAATGCCCCACGGCTCCGTTTGCGAGTCTATGATTTGTTGCAATTTGGCATTGATCTTATCGCGTTGCGAAAGCAGGTCATCCAGGTCGCTTTGGCCAAGAACACTACGCAAGGTGGTTTGCGATAACTGCGAAGTCGCCATCAGGTAATTCTCCACTTCAATAATAGCTTTATCGGGGTGCATCACCCTAAAATAGACCACGGCATTTACCTTTACCGAAACGTTGTCGCGGGTAATTACATCCTGCGGCGGAACATCAAGTACAACGGTACGTAAACTAACTGTCACCATGCGGTCTATAATTGGAATAAGCAAAATTAATCCCGGACCGCTGGAACCTCCTCCTACCAATCTGCCTAATCTAAAAATTACTCCTCTTTCATATTCACGCAAAATTCTAATGGCATTAGAAAGAAATATGATCACCAAAAAAATGACAACAATAAGAAAAACAGGTATCTGCGGCATAGTAAAAATTTATAGTTAATAAAAAAAGTTTCACAATGAAGCCCCTCGGCTCAATTCCTCCACATAAAGGGTAAGGTCTTTTATAGCAACAACTTTTATTTTTTTTGCTTCTTGAATTTGCCCGGTTACCGCCTCAGCTTTCCAAACCTCTCCATGTACACGCACACTTCCCGTGGGATGCAGATCAGTGAGCGTTTCGCCGGTTTCTCCTATCATTCCTTCAATTCCCGAAACAGGCCGTTTACGTTGCGCCTTTAATCCCATTGAAATAATAAACAAGAAAAAAAGTGCCGTTACTATGGTGGTTGCTATGATCAAACTTTTTGAAATGGCTAAAAACTCAAAAGATGGACTGGTCCTTATCAGCATCAGCGATCCTATCAATAGTGAAAGCACCCCCCCTATTGCCAATATACCATGACTAATGATCTGTATTTCGAGTATAAATAAAATTACACCAAAAATAATCAAAGCCAGGCCTGCATAATTAACTGGCAGATTGTTTAATGAATATAATGCCAGCACAAGGCTTATGACGCCAACAATTCCGGGCACGATAGCACCGGGGCTATACAGCTCAAACAGAATACCATAAAACCCAAGCATCAATAAAATATAGGCTATGTTGGGATCGCTGATCAGGTTTAAAACTCTTTCAATCCATCCCATACCAAACTCTTCTACATTGGCGTTTTTTGTTTTGAGTGTTTTTACACCAGAAGGCAGATCTACTTGCTGGCCATCTAATTCATCCAGCAATTGTTGCTCGGTGCTCACCACCATGTTAACAACATTTTTTTGCAGTGCTTCTATCTCAGTAATAGATACGCTCTTTCTTACAGCCTCTTCTGCCCACTCAACATTTCGTTTTCTTTTTTCCGCAATGGTTCTGATAAATGCAGCGGCATCATTGGTGATCTTTTCGCTCATTATGGTATCGGACTGTTGACCGCCTACAGGATGTGCGGCACCAATATTAGTACCGGGCGCCATGGCAGCAATATTAGCAGCCATCGTTATAAATACACCAGCCGAGCCTGCCTGCGCGCCGGCAGGGGAAACAAATACTATTATAGGAACAGTTGCATCCAGCATATCGCCAACGATAGCCCTGGTTGACTTTAATAATCCGCCCGGAGTATTTAGATGAATGATCAAACACTCGGCCTTTTCACTTACCGCCTTTTCTATACCATTACGAATAAACTCTGCGCTGGCCGGGTTTATCGTTCCATCTATCTTTATAGAGATCACCTTTTGAGCCTCTGTTAGAAAGGGGGATAATAATAAAAACAAACAAGAGATAATGATATGCTTCATATAAAAAGGTTGAAGCCGGTTGATATAACATCAGGCGTACAGGTAATATACGCAAAACACATTAATTATCCTTGTTTCAAAAGCATGTTATTCTAAAATGAATTAAAATAATAAGTACAAAACCACTACTCCTTAGCCAAATTGAAAACTATTTCCCATAAATGCACGATCGTTTCAAAATCCCTATTGAATTTGAATGGCTAACAATTTAGGAAAAACTGTTTCTAAGCTATCATAAAAAATATCCTTAACTTTCAAATCTGCGATTGCTGTCATAGAAAAAGTAGTATATACATTGCCTGGTACATTCTAATTTTTAGTTTGATGCCATCATAAATTAATACAAAATATGACAGCTGAACACCAACGGTTGGCAGTAAACGCCGGCAAATCAATTCCTTTAGCCAAGTGGGGGCCTTATTTAAGCGAAAGGCAATGGGGCACAGTAAGAGAAGATTACAGCCAGGATGGCAATGCATGGAATTATTTTCCTTTCGACCAGGCCCATTACCGCGCCTATAAATGGGGCGAAGATGGCCTTGCGGGCATTTCGGACATTTTTCAAAATTTATGTTTTGCCGTTGCCCTTTGGAATGGTAAGGACAAAATATTGAAAGAGCGATTGTTTGGTTTGAGTAACGGTGAGGGTAACCATGGCGAAGATGTAAAAGAACTATACTACTATCTCGATAACCTGCCTACCCATTATTATATGGAGTACCTGTACAAGTATCCGCAGGCGCCATTTCCTTACGAACAGCTAAGAGAAGAAAACAGAAAGAGAAGGCGCGACGAACCCGAGTACGAAATTTTAGATACCGGTGTATTTGATAACGACGAATATTTTGACGTTCTTGTTACCTATGCAAAACAAAGTCGCACCGAGATTTTCATTAAGATAGATGTAACCAACAGGGCAGATAAAGCTGCCGAGATAACCGTGTTACCTACGCTTTGGTTTTATAACAGGTCGTCTAATAAACGAATGGCCGACAATCCTCAAATAACTTATATTGATAAAAGATCTGTGCATGCCCATCACGAAAAAATAGGTGATTACTATTTCTATTTTCAACACCCCGATGACCTGCTTTTTACCAACAACGACACGAATACCCAAAAAGTTTCAGGAATCCCCAACGAAAGCATATTTGTAAAAGATGCTTTTCACGATGCGATCATAAAAGGAGAAAACCTGCCGGCATTGCGCAAACAAAAAGAGGGAACCAAGGTATCGCCGGTTTACAAACTAAAAGTGAAGGCAGGCGAAACAAAAACAATTTATTGCAGACTTAGCAGCCATGCACTCGACAATGCATTTGTTTTGGGGTTTGAACAAATATTCAGAAAACGTAAGGAGGAAGCAAACGACTATTATGCTGCAATTCTGCCTAAAGGGATGAATAAGGATATGGCACAAATTCAGCGGCAAGCCCTTGCAGGCATGCTGTGGAGCAAGCAATTCTATCATTTTGATGTTGAGCGATGGCTGAGTGTGGGCGATGGCATAGCGCCATTGCACGAGAGCCGTAAGCATGGACGAAACCACGACTGGCAACACCTCAAAAACCAGGATATCATTTGCATGCCCGATAAATGGGAATACCCGTGGTATGCGGCCTGGGACCTTGCATTTCAGTGTATATCGATGGCCGTGGCCGATCCCACTTTCGCCAAACACCAAATGACATTGGTAATGCGCGAATGGTATATGAAACCAGACGGCCAGTTACCCGCTTACGAATGGAATTTCAGTGATGTCAACCCTCCCGTACATGCATGGGCTGCTATGCAGGTTTATGAGATTGAGAAAAAACAGAAAGGAGTTGGTGATATCGTTTTCTTAAAAAAGATCTTTCAAAAACTGCTGATCAACTTTACGTGGTGGATCAACAGAAAAGATATAAAAGGCAACAACATTTTTGAGGGAGGCTTTTTGGGGCTTGATAATATTGGCGTGTTTAACCGCAGCCATCACGTTACCGGTAATATGCAACTGGAACAGGCGGATGGCACCAGTTGGATGGGCACTTATGCATTAGATATGATGGATATTGCACTTGAAATTTCGGTGCACGATCAGTCGTTTGAAGATACCGCCACCAAGTTTTTTGAACATTTTGTTCTGATAGCCGAATCGCTGAACGAACACCGCCTGTGGAACAACGAAGACAAGTTTTTTTACGATGTATTGTGTGTTCATGGGGCCGACCCTACTCCGCTTCGCATAAAATCGATCGTTGGTTTAACTTCGCTTTTCGCCATTTCGACCATCGATAAAAAAGAACTGGAGAAACTGCCTGATTTCACAAAAAGAATTACCTGGTTTGAACAATACAGAAAGAAAAATAAAAAGTTTTGGCCCAACGAGGAAAAAAGCGATGGCGAATCTATTCTGTTATCGCTGGTAAAACAAGATCGTTTAATCCATTTACTTGACCGGCTGCTGGATGAAGAGGAGTTTCTTTCTCCCGGCGGCATTCGGGCACTTTCTAAATACCACAAAAAACACCCCTACTCTGTTTGGGTTGATGGGCAGCAACACAGTATTTCTTACGACCCGGGAGATTCTACTTCCGATATTTTTGGGGGAAATTCGAATTGGAGGGGACCAGTGTGGATACCGATCAATTATTTAATTATACAATCCATTCGCAGGTATGGAGAATTTTACGGAGATAGCCTGCAGGTTGAGTGTCCCAAACGATCGGGCAATCTGATGAACCTGTGCGAAGTTGCCGACGAACTAACCCGCCGCGTCATTAGCCTTTTTGAAAGAGACAAGCAAGGGAAAAGGCGTTTGTATGGCGATTACAATTGGTTTTATAAACGACCGGGGAACGAACACCTGGTTTTATTTTTCGAATATTTTCATGGCGATACCGGCGCTGGTTTAGGAGCCAATCATCAAACAGGCTGGACCGCTTTGGTGGCCGAGCTGATCAGTGAATATGGAAACCCAAAACGCAAACCCGCTAAACAAAAATCAACCATCGGCAAAATGCCTGACACCAACCACACTGTCGCAGAAAGCAATGCAGAATTGTTAACAGAAGAAAATTCGGAATTAGCGTAGAAGGCAAAAACAAAAAAAATTTCCCGGAACAGAGCGCTATAAATCGTAAGAATGATGCATCTTAAGTAAGTTAAGAT
The DNA here is from genome assembly GCA_038204535.1 of Chitinophagales bacterium. Classification (GTDB taxonomy): domain Bacteria; phylum Bacteroidota; class Bacteroidia; order Chitinophagales; family Chitinophagaceae; genus Segetibacter. Next base: position 10,354 of record JBBRCW010000037.1, read on the forward strand.
CTAAGAAAACGATTAGGAAATGTTTTACAAGTCTTGAACCGATGATTAATTTGTGCATCAGTGCAAGAGTTTCGGTCAGTCAATTTAATATTTAATTGGGTAGAAATTATCTTTAGAATAACGATTAGCTTTTAACCAGTATGACCGAGAGAAATTATATCAAAATTGGGGTAGCCGGCCCGGTGGGTTCGGGCAAGACCGCGTTGATTGAACGCCTCTGCCGAAAAATGTATCCTGAATACAGTATAGCTGTTATAACCAACGATATCTATACAAAAGAGGATGCCGAGTTTTTAACAAAAAACAGTTTACTGCCCGCCGAACGCATCATGGGGGTAGAAACGGGCGGCTGCCCTCATACAGCAATACGAGAAGATGCCAGTATGAACCTGGAGGCGGTGGAAGAAATGGCCGCCCGTTTTCCTGAAGTAGAAATTATTTTTATTGAGAGCGGCGGCGACAACCTATCGGCCACCTTTAGCCCCGACCTTGCCGATGTAACAATTTTTGTTATTGATGTGGCAGAAGGTGATAAAATTCCGCGCAAAGGCGGCCCGGGAATTACCCGCAGCGATCTGCTGGTCATTAACAAAATAGACCTTGCTCCTTATGTAAATGCCAGCCTGGAGGTTATGGAAACCGATTCCCGAAAAATGAGAAAAGGCAATCCGTTTATTTTTACAAATCTTATGAATTTACATGGGCTGGACAGTATTATTGGCTGGATAAAAAAATATGCTTTGGTTGAAGAAACAGGAGAAATAGCATTATTCAGATGAATGCCTTGTTATCAATACAAACCGCTCTATACGGCACAGCTACAATTTTAGCCAGCGCTTATCATACGCCTCCTTTTAAACTGGCCAATATTACCGAAAATAAAAAAAGCCCTGATTTGCAACTCATGATCATGAGTTCGTCGCCGGGTATATTGTGCGGCGATGATTATTCTTTAAAAATAAATGTCGCTGACCATACTAGTCTCAGGCTGTTTACTCAAAGCTATCAGCGATTATTTAAGGCAAAAAAACCCTCAAGCCAAAACTTAAAGGTTACGGTTGGCAAGGGTGCAAAACTCTGCTACATTCCTCACCCGACCGTACCTCATCAGCAGGCAAATTTTAAATCAGTTTCTTCCATCAGCCTGCAGCCAACCAGTATTCTAATTTGGGGTGAGATTACCACTTGCGGCAGAAAATTAAAAGAAGAAGCTTTTCAGTTTACCAAACTTCACCTGGTTACTGATATAAGAATTGAAAACAAATTAGTCGTGCGGGAAAACATCTTGATTGAACCCCTGGAAACTGATCTATATGCAATGGGCCAATGGGAAGGATATACCCACCAGGCAACTTTAACGATCATTCATCCGGGCATTAATATAAACCAGTACATGGATGCTATCTGCCAGATATTTGAAAAAGAGACAGGTTTGATTTATGGAGTGTCAAACCCTTTTCCTGATGGATTTATTACAAGGGTATTAGGATTTAAAGGAGAACAAATGTATAAGTGTTTAGGAGAAATAGCCCGGCTTTTCGATTGCATTTCTCTAAAAAACCAAACGTATGACGGTTGAGTTACAGACGCTGATCATAACCGCTGTCTCCATTGCCTGCCTGCATACAGTCACTGGCCCAGACCATTATCTTCCATTTATCGCGCTCTCAAAATCGCGTGGCTGGTCTTTACTTCGAACACTATTTTGGACAATTACCTGCGGGCTTGGCCATGTTGCCAGCTCGGTGCTCTTTGGTCTCGGCGGCGCTGCTATTGGCTGGTCTATGTATAAACTAAAATGGGCCGAAGAAATAAGAGGCGGAATTGCTGCATGGGCCTTATTGCTATTTGGTGTACTAATTACTGCCTGGGGGCTGTACAGATCTTCACGAAATAAACTACATAAACATTTTGACGTGCAGCCAGATGGCAGCATGTATGTTTTTGAACATAACCACCAGCAAACGGTAGGCGCGGCAGACAGGAATAAGGTTACGCCATGGGTAATGTTTATAATATTTGTTTTAGGCCCTTGCGAGCCCATGATCCCCTTGCTATATTTTCCTGCGGCCAAAAACTCGTTAACAGGAATGATCACCTTAATAATCGCCTATTCAGTTTTTACCCTCCTTAGCATGATAACGCTTGTTGTAATGGGTTATTACGGTATATCACTCATTAAGTATGATAAACTGGATAAACACATGCATATGCTTGCAGGTTTAGCATTAGTTATCTGCGGTGCCGGAATGGTGTTTATGGGTTGGTAGATTATTGCGGGTAAGAAATACGGCTTAGAACTGAGCTTGGCATCTGGACATGTTTTGACCAACGAGGGCAAATTAAGATGCATAAAAAAAACCATCCTTTACGGATGGTCTTTCAGAAAATTCATACAGCATTAATTTAATTTCTCAACCTGCATATAATTTAATTCAACAGGGGTTGAACGGCCAAATATTTTAACAGAAACCTTCAATTTTTTCTTCTCATCAATAACTTCTTCAATAGTGCCATTAAAGTCGTTGAACGGTCCTTCAATAATTTTAATAGTCTCCCCAATAATAAAGGGTTCATTCATTACCATACCGCCTTCGTTCATCTCATCTACCTTGCCCAGCATCTTATTTACTTCAGCTCTGCGAAGCGAAATAATATTTCCTTTTGAACCTTTTCCATCAGTTAGAAAATGCATCACATTGCTAACACTGCTTATGTGCTGTACAATATCATCGGTTAATTTACCATCGCTCACCTCAATCATAACATAACCTGGAAAATAGTTTTTTTCGCGCATAACTTTTTTACCGTTCTGCACTTTATACACTTTTTCCATCGGTAAGAAAACCTGCTTAATAGTTTCACTCCAGCCGCTGCGATTTACTTCCTTATCAAGGTATTCTTTTACTTTCCTTTCCTTTCCGCTAACAACACGCAACACATACCATTTGGTATCGTGGTCGGGTTGCGCAACTTCCTCGGGTATCGTAGTTGTTTCTTCCATTATTTAAACAAAGAATATATAGCCTTCAGTAAAGATTGCGAAGCAAAGTCCATTATCCAAACCAAAGCGGTAATAATAACAGTGGCTATCAAGACGATAACAGTAGATTGCTGCAACTGTAACCAATTAGGCCAGGTTACTTTTTCAGTTAATTCAAAGTAGCTTTCGCGTACGTAATTAGAAATTTTATTCATTTTTGCTATTTGAAAATCTGAAATGAATATGCATGAAGTTAAAAAAAACAATCAAAAAATTAAAACTGATACGAAATTTTTAACCCTTCTGAAAACCTCAATTCAAATTGCACGGGAACAAGGATTCGAACCCTGATCAAAGGTTTTGGAGACCTCTATTCTACCATTGAACTATTCCCGTAAGAACATCGCCCCGCCCCTAAAGGGAGTAGAGAGACTATATTGCTTGTTAAAACAAAGTACTTAGACCTAAAGCCTAAGTACTTTGCGAAGATATTAAAGTTGCCTGATTCCCCCCCTTTAGGGGTTGGGGGCCCGGCTTTTTATTTTACAATTTCAGTAACCTGACCGGCACCTACTGTACGTCCACCTTCGCGAATAGCGAATTTAAGACCTTTTTCCATCGCAATCGGCTGGATAAGCGTTACAGCAAGCGAGGTGTTATCACCAGGCATAACCATTTCGGTTCCTTCTGGTAAAGTACATTCGCCGGTAACGTCAGTAGTACGGAAGTAGAACTGAGGACGATATTTATTAAAGAATGGAGTATGACGTCCGCCTTCTTCTTTGCTCAATACATAAACCTCACCTTTGAAATCTGTGTGCGGAGTAATAGAACCCGGCTTACAAATTACCATACCACGACGGATCTGGCTTTTTTCAATACCGCGTAACAGTAAACCGGCATTGTCACCCGCTTCTCCGCGATCAAGCAACTTCTTAAACATTTCAACACCAGTTACGGTTGAAGTTAAAGGAGTTTCCATTAAACCTACTATTTCAACAGGCTCACTCACTTTAATAATGCCACGCTCAATACGACCGGTTGCAACAGTACCACGACCAGTGATTGAGAATACGTCCTCAACACTCATCAGAAATGGCTGATCGATAGGGCGTGGAGGCAATGGAATGTATGAATCAACTGCATCCATTAACTCATCTATTTTAGCAACCCATTGTGGATCTTCGGCCATAGCGCCTGTAGCAGAACCTTGTATAATAGGGGTGTTATCGCCATCGAAACCATTCTTGCTCAGCAATTCACGAATTTCCATTTCAACAAGTTCCAGCAATTCAGGATCATCAACAAGGTCAACCTTGTTCATAAATACCACCATTCTGGGAACACCTACCTGGCGGGCCAGCAAAATGTGCTCTCTTGTTTGTGGCATAGGACCGTCAGTAGCGGCAACCACCAAAATGGCACCATCCATCTGCGCTGCACCGGTAATCATATTCTTTACATAGTCAGCGTGACCCGGACAATCTACGTGTGCATAGTGACGGTTAGCTGTCTGATATTCAACGTGCGCTGTATTGATTGTGATACCGCGCTCTTTTTCCTCGGGAGCACCATCAATCTCATCATATTTCTTAGCCACATTACCCATACCTTTTTTAGCCAGGATCATTGTAATAGCGGCAGTCAAGGTTGTTTTACCATGATCCACGTGACCAATTGTACCAACGTTAACATGGGGCTTATCCCTCAAGAAACTTTCTTTTGCCATTTTATTTGTTTTTAAATTGTGGTTTTAAATTTAAAGTTCTTTATCGCAACCAGCAATAAAAAACTATTGGTTGTTTATTTTCTTGTAATCCCTATAAGCATTTTAATAATACTTTCAGGCTCTTCTGTTAGTCAATTTTATAACGAAAGCCTTTCATTTCTTTTTTAGCTAAGAGGTGTTAAACCCGAATGCTTTCGGAATTGCACTTTTACTTTTCAACTACAAAGAACTTTTGAGCTGTTGATGAGAATTGAACTCACGACCTCTTCCTTACCAAGGAAGTGCTCTACCCCTGAGCTACAACAGCTTATCTGGAGTTCGTTTCAACTCTCAATACAATATAAAGAACCAGAGAGCAATCTTACGACCTTCCCGATTGCCATCGGGATTGCTCTACCCCTGAACTACAACAGCTTATCTGGAGTTCGTTTCAACTCTCAATACAATATAAAGAACCAGAGAGCGATCTTACCACCTTCCCGATTGCCATCGGGATTGCTCTACCCCTGAGCTACAACAGCTTTTAAAAACGTTGGCGGTGATGGTTGTTGGTTGACAGCTGTAAAAAATCAGTCAACTGCCAACGCTCATCTGACAACTTTTATTTGAGCGGAAGACGAGTCTCGAACTCGCGACCTATAGCTTGGAAGGCTATCGCTCTACCAATTGAGCTACTTCCGCTTGTTTTATGATGCTGAACTTTGAATGCTAAATATCGCATCAACTAAAATTCAAAATTTCCTATTCAAAATAAAAAAAGAACTGTGGGCAGAGTAGGGTTCGAACCTACGTACACGTGAGTGAACAGATTTACAGTCTGTCGCCTTTAACCACTCGGCCATCTGCCCGGTTATTTAATCCAAATGACCATTATTTCAAAAAACTTTCTTTGGAGCCGAAGCCCCGACCTTCCCGACTACCAGTCGGGATGCTCTATCGAAAAAAAAACATTATTTCAAAAATCTTTCTTTAAAGCCGAAGAAGCCCCGACCTTCCCGACTACCAGTCGGGATGCTCTATCGAAAAAACAATATTTCAAAAAACTTTCGGAGCCGAAGAAGGGAGTCGAACCCCCGACCTGCTGATTACAAATCAGCTGCTCTACCAACTGAGCTACTTCGGCTTATTTTCAATATCAAATTCTACCTGCAAATGCTGTATAATTCAATGTAGTAAAGACCTTTAGCTCCCTGTACCCGTAGCACCATTAATTTTAGGGATGGCAAAGGTAAGGGAAAACTTGTAATACAAAAATTTTGTAAAACATTTTTTGTGATAACAAGTTTGAAGGTAAAAGCGCGGGCAAATATGGGCTTTATTTCTTTAAATCAACAAAACTTTTATGGGGACTTTTTGCATTGTATTGCACTTCTATCGAATCGTTGTTTATGGGAACATTCTGTATAACCGCACTATCAGTTATCATATTGTGTCCTGCTTGAAATCGATACTTTATCAGAAGCATACTATCAGGTAAATGGAGGCGCTCAAATACGTATGCTTTTACGTTTTTTGATTGGTTACACGAGGTTACAGCCAGGGTGAGGACAATAATGCTGAGGAGATCTTTATATTTCATAAAATTAGGGCAAAAAAAAAGGCCCCTAGGGGCCTATCAATTTAAATTAAGCGGCTTGTTTTTCTTTTTGTCTTTTCATTTGGTTTACCATCGACTCTAATGCGCTATCAAAAGATTCTTCGAACGATTTTGACGATGACTTTACAAAAAAATCGTGACGGGGAACATGAACCCTGATTTCCGCTATCTTATCTTTTATTGTATGAACTACGTTGTCAAGTTTCAAAAAAACATCCACCTTCGTTATTCGTTCATGAAACGTGTTTAGCTTATCTACTTTTCTTTTTACATACTCTACCAATTTTTCATCTGCGGTAAAATGCACAGTTTGAATTTTTACATCCATAACAATCGCGGTTTTAAGTGAATAAATAAAGAACTATTAAGTATCTTTTTTCTTCATAAGCATTTTGAATTTTGTTACACTATGAAGTTAATTCAATGAACGGGAAAATAGAGATTTTTAGTACTTAATTTTCGTTTTTTTAAAGAGAACGGGTTAATTTAAACGTATTAAAAAGGCCAAACCTGACCATTTAAATATTATCTAAAGTTCAGCAGGATTTAGAATGGACATATTTACAGTTTTTTTTCGGGCAGAGCATAAATTCAAAAAAAGCGCCTTTTAAATATCAGTACCAGCGCTACAATCCTGTTGGTTTGTAAAGTAAATTCAGGATGTTTTAGGTCTTTGGATATTTAAGGATCAAGCCTTTGGATGCGCTTTTTTGTAAATATCTTTCAACTTGTCGATTGTATTATGCGTGTAAATCTGTGTAGCAGCCAAACTGCTGTGGCCCAATAATTCTTTAACTGCGTTGAGATCCGCGCCGTTATTGGTTAAATGGGTGGCGAATGTATGCCGCAAAACATGGGGACTTTTCTTGCTTAAGGTGGTCACCAGCGAAAGGTTTTGTTTTACCACCAGGTACACATATTTAGGATAAAGTATGTTGCCTTTTTTATTTACAAAAAGACAAACCGGGTCAAATTTCTCCAGTTCTTTTCTCTTATTAGCGATATAATGACGCATTTCTTCAATCAGGCCCGATGAAACTGGTATAATTCGCTCTTTATTTCCTTTGCCCAGTACTTTAACCTGTCCATTCGAAAAATCAATATGCTGCTCTTTAAGCGATACCAGTTCGCTCAACCGCATACCGGTTTGGTAAAATACCTCCACCAGCAATTTATCGGTTCGTTCTTTCCAGGTAACAGCATCTGCCGACAACTGGTTTAAAGTTGCCATATCCTGCTGGTTTACAAAAGCGGGCAGCCTTTTATTTACCTTGGGCGAAACAATGGTGCCCATAGGGCTTTGCTCTAACAAACCCAGCTTTACCTGGTATTTAAAGAAAGATTTTAGAGTAGAAATTTTTCTGTTGAGGCTTTTGGGCAACAGTTTTTCTGATCGCATTTCAGCCAGCCAGCTCCTGACAAAAGAGGGGAGAATTTTGGATATCTCGGGGGCGTCGAACTGACTTACCAAATACTGGAAGAATTGCTCCAGGTCGTTTTGATAAGAGATGATTGTATGCTGCGAATAACGCTTTTCAAATTTTAAATATTCGATAAACGATTGAATGTGCGGATAACGGGTCGTAAGCATAAAAAAAATCTGATAGCAATAAAGTTAACTAAACCTTACTGCTATCAGAAAATATGTTGGAAACCTACAATCAATTAAGATTCGAAATCACCATTTGCCATTTTTTGGCGATAAATGGCCTTTAACACCTGTGTTCTGCGTTCTACAGATGGTTTCATAAAAGACTGGCGTGCCCTTAATTGCAACAATACTTTAGATTTTTCAAACTTTTTCTTGTACTTCTTGAGCGCCTTGTCAATATTTTCGCAATCTTTTGAATCGATAATAAGCATAATGATACCTCCTTTGGTAATTTTTACCCGATTTTTTTCGGGATGCAAAGATAGGAGTTGAAGTTAAATAACCAAATTTGAAATAAAAAAAATCCTGACAATCTCCGATAATCTTACCCTCCGGTAAAGATTGATTGATTGAATGAAGCTAAGTACCAATAATTTTGCACAATGTTTACAGGAATAATAGAGGCTTTAGGCAAAATAGAGGCAATAATAGAAAACGGGAGTAATAAAACATTTCTTATTAGTTCTTCTATCAGCAACGAGCTAAAGATTGACCAAAGCCTTTCGCACAACGGGGTTTGCCTTACAGTGGAAGAAATCGATCATGATAACCACCGCGTGACCGCCATTGAGGAAACACTAAAAAAAACCAATCTTGGTACCTGGAAAACCGGCACCCTGGTTAATTTGGAAAGATGCATGGTTATGAATGGCAGATTAGACGGGCATATTGTGCAGGGTCATGTTGATTGTACAGCAGTATGTATTGAGCTAAAAGACCTGAATGGCAGTTGGGAGTACCGGTTTGAATTTGCAAAAGAATTTGCGCCTTTCGTTATTGAAAAAGGCTCCATAACAGTCAACGGAACCAGCCTCACCATTTTTAATGTAACCGAAAATGCCTTTACGGTTGCCATCATACCTTACACTTTTGAACATACGAACATTAACCAATTGAAAAAAGGCAGCCTGGTAAATATCGAATTTGACCTGATTGGCAAATATGTAAACAGGATGCAATTGTTACAAAAAAATGGATGACACCTATTTTACGACTTGTAAGCGGTCGCTTTTAAAAGTGAACCGGCTGTCTGTTTGCTGATTGAAGGTTCTGTTGATTTTTTTGTGAATATAGGTTTGGTGCTGGCTTGAATCCCGTAACAGTTGCTGATAAAAAGCAGCAGAAGTAACGGTTTTTATATAAGTAACCGTATAGGGAAGGCTCCATTGCCGGTTATCATTTTTTTGTGATAACACAATGATAGTGTCCGGGCCTGATGACTGTAATAACCATTCGGCGCCCTCTTCAAAACCCGATCGAAACATTAAGGCGCCATGATTTGACTGGGGCAGGCTATCTATGTAAAGTATTTGTTTGTTTTTTAAAAGGTCAATTTCTTCATAAGTGCTTTTTACGATCTCCGATGCAATGCGGTAGTTTCTGGCAGACCGGCCAAGAAAATACAGATGGCCTGACACTAATATCACAAAAAAAATCAAATTGACAAAATTATTGGTAACCAAGCTGCTGATGCAACTGACCAGCAATACACTGGCAAACACGGTTGACAAATAAAGAAACCTTTCCCCTTCAACACCATGCGTATCTATACCCAACGATAAAAAGGGAATAAGAGACAGAATAAACAATACCATTATCAATAACAAAAAAGTTTGTTTTTTACTATTTACACGCGATTTCACCATAAATATTACCGCACCCAGAACAGCTAATAAAATAATTGCCGCTATTATAAATTTTGATTGATCAACTACAGGGGGAATAAAACTGCGGACAAACAATTTAAAAAAATTGAGCCCTAACTTTTGAAATTCAAGATTGGTAAAGCTCTTACCCTCATACAATCCAATTAATTCTCCAATAACTTTAAAGCGGATGATAAGATTGATGAGAAAAAGCAACAGTATCCAGGCAATGAATGACATCTCTTTTTTAAACCTGAAATAATTTGATTTTCTATCAGCTATAGAAACGATGATGGCCGCGGCTGGAAATATCCAAACTGACTCATAGGCCAACAATCCAAGTTGAAAACAAAACAGGGATAAAAGATAATAGCCCAATCCTTCGTTGCGCCACAGGTAAAAAATAAAAGCCGGTACAAAAAACAGGCTACCAAGGCTTCCCGACCGGCCTATGATCCAAAAAATACTTTCGCTGTGAAATGCATAAACGAAAAACAAAACAGCCGCCATAACACTTTCTTTGATGCCCATGTAAGCGGAACAATATTTTTTAAACAGCTGGCTACTTAAAAAAAACACCAAAATCGAATTAAAACAATGCAATATCAAATTGGTGAGATGATACCCCCACGCCTGTTTTGCATATAGCAGGTAATCTAAACGAATGGAAATATCTCCCATCGGTCGGAAGGAACGCCTTTGAAACAACACCCCTTGTTTGCTCAGCGGAATATGGATGAGATCGTCGTTTAAAAAATAATATTGAAAAGGATTAAAAAGAAAGCATGCAAATACGATAGCTGCGCTTGAAAAAACAAACAGGTAAATATTTTTGCCGGATTGGGTTTGCATTGCAACGCAATTTAAACGTAAAAAACACACTTGCCGTTTCATTTTAGCAGAAGTGGATAACGGGGCAACTAAATGTCTGGACAGGCAGGGCTAATTTTCTCTCGTCCCATTATCTCAAGCAATCTATCAGCTTCCAGTAGCCCCATATGTCATATTGAGCTATTACATCTCACAATAAAATAAATCGTTCGCCTGTGGCGGGGTCTTTTATTTCGTTTTTTATAGTCAGGCCAATATCTTCTAATCTAAAATTTTTTGTAACGATGATATACGACAAATGGTGATCGGCTATAAAACTGTTGACCGCCTGGTAATATTTAAAGGAGGGATGTTGTAGACGATATTGAAAAAACAAGGAACGGCTGACCGCGTTTTGAAGGTAATCACGCGATAAGCCCTCATTTAGCTGGAATTGAATTGCGGCTGTATCGGAAAGACAAAAGTCTATATTGTTGTTGTGGCTTGCTGCCACTATATAAGTTACCGGCAGGAAGTATACATTTGGATTTCGACGCGAATAATAGGTATCGGCATAAAAACTACTATCAGCCAGGTATCCGCCGACACCTGGATTCTGCGTTCTAAAGTAATTGTCAATTGCAGCCAGGTAGTCCGGCGAATATTTTTTTCCGCCATAAACATAATTGCCGTTTTGTTTAAAGATGTTGACGTAATTGCCTGGGAAAACGACCCAATGAATACACCAGAGCAGCGAAAGATATACAGCAGCGCCCACAAACATTTTTGCACGGTTTGCGGCACCAGATAATACCGCCAGATACATCAGCCAAATAAAGATGGTTAATAGAATATGGGCTAAAAATATAAACTGGTAGGCATTGTCTTTAAGATAAAACACCCTGGCGATGAGCGTGCCGGTTAGTCCGATTAACACCAGTGGCAGCATAGGCATCCATAACTTTTTCGCGTTTTCCAAAACGCTTTTCTTATAAACAAAAAGCAGCGGCAATATCATAATCAAAAACAACAGCAGCATGTACAACAGCGACATTATAATTGAATAAAAAATAAATTTCCATCCTTTCAATGTACAGAGAAGCACATCCATGATGTTAGCTGCACCAAAGAAGGACGGTATATTTTTTACTGAAAAGACCAGGTAAAAAGAAGCATAGGCGATGCACACTAAAACCAACGGCCACCAGATGAGCCGGTGATTTTTATCTTTCTTTATAAACAGCCAGCCACCATATATTGCCAGCGCCGGAATAAAAACTATAAACACCTGGAAAGACGCAACGGTTAGAAGCAATAAAAAATACAACGCTTTTTTTGAAAGATGACGAACCTGGTATAAGGTTGCAATAACCGGCATTAACAACAAGTAGATAATTCTAAAGTTTGGCCGGTCGATCACATTGCCTTCAAAGTCGCTGATAAATACATGATACAACCACGTAAAAAAACCGAGCAGGTTAGGGAAAATGAAAAGCAGGCTCCAGCAAAAAACTTTGTGATACCACTTTAATGGCTGTTGCAAAACGACCCCGGCTAAGTAATAAATTCCATATACAAGTCCCGTTAGCAAAACGCCATATGTTATAAAACGTTCCGCCTGTATAGAAGGCATGAACCCTTCGGTGAACCGAATAATGAAAGCCGTTATCCAGAGCTCGAAATAATGATAAGGCTCCGCGCCGTGAAAGCTTGCATTGTACTGGTTGTAATAGTGGTTGATGTTTTCCTGGCCGGTTGCATTCAGGCTTTCGGCGATCTTCAAATAGAAAAAACTATCCGCCTGTTTGTATTCCGACTCGGGAAAAAGATGCAATACAATTACACACAGCAAGGCAATTAAACCCACTTCTAAAAATTGTCGGTAGCCGGTCTTTTCAGCGGCAACTCCATCGTTTGCTGTCGGCATTCTTTTGTGGCAAAGCAATAACCCAACCACCAGCGGAAGTATCAAAACATTTATAGTAATGCCTTTTGCCACCACAATTGCATACAGGCTGATTACAGACAAAAGACCCACTATAAAAGCAGTAAACCAATTTTCATTTGCCGTGTAACCTGCATTAACTCTCGTACCCTTAAATGCTTTTAAGATACCCCACCCTGCCAAAATAAAAAATAAAAAGAACAGGTAAACTATACCGGTCTCAAGCAGGCATTGCAACACTTCACTTTGCTGCATAAAACTTTTTTACCTGGTCAATAATAAATTGTTGCTCCTGTTCGGTTAGCGTGTAAAACAAAGGAAGACGTATTAACTGGCTGGCATATTTTTCCGCCATAGGTAAAGGCGGCCCATGATACTTTGTTTTATAGTAAGCACTCTGGTGCAAGGGTAAATAATGAAAAATTGCCAATATGCCTTTCTCCTGCAAATAATTTATCAGGTGATCGCGTTCGTCGGCGCTGTTGCAAACCATGTAAAAAATGTGCCCATTATTGGTGGCATATTCGGGTAGCTGTGGCAGCGCAATAAAGCCTTTGTCGTCCAAAGATTGAAAAGCATCAAAATAGGTTTCCCAAATTTGTTTACGCCGGGTTTGTATGGCTTCCAGGTTTTGAAGCTGGGCATATAAAAACGCTGCCGTTATATCCGACGGAAGAAAAGAAGATCCCACATCTACCCATCCATATTTATCCACCTCACCCCTAAAAAATTTAGACCGGTCAGTTCCTTTTTCGCGAATGATCTCCGCCCTTTCAATCAAACCTTCGTCGTTTAAGACGATCATGCCGCCCTCGCCTGCAATAATGTTTTTTGTTTCGTGAAAAGAAAAGGCTGAAGCATGGCCTAAGGAACCTAATGGCCTGCCTTTGTATAAAGAATCGATTGAATGCGCGGCATCTTCTATCACCATCAAATTATGCCTTTGTGCAATTTCCATCACCACGTCCATATCGCAGGCTATACCCGCATAATGTGTTACTGCAATGGCCTTGGTTTTAGGTGAAATTAAACACTCAAGTTTTGCTTCTTCTATGCCAGGGTGATCGGCCCTGGAATCGCAAAATTTTATGACTGCACCCCTTAAAACGAAAGGATTAACCGTAGATACAAAGGTGTACGATGGAGCAATCACTTCATCGCCTGGTTGAATATTGGCCAGCAGCGCAGCCATTTCCAAAGCATCGGTACACGAGGTTGTCAGCAGGCATTTTTTAAAGCTATATTTTTCCTCCAGCAATTGCTGACAGTACCTGGTAAACATTCCATCGCCCGAAATCTTACCGGAAGCAACCGCCTGTTCAATATAATTGGTTTCCCGGCCTGTTAAAAAAGGTTTATTAAAAGGTATTACCATTTCTTAATAATATATGCCTGTTGAATGCCAAATCCCCCGCCTGAAAATTGTTTTTCTATATCGTAAAATATCTTGTTGATAGGATTTGAATAGCCGGGATAATCGGCAGGGTTGGTTACCAGCTCCCGCAAGAACCGCGAGCCCAGGTAATAAACCGAGCTGAACTCTTCTACATTAAAAGGCAAATTCTTGTCGCTGAGAAAGGCTTCCAGTTTACTCTTCTTTAAATAACGGTTAAAGTCGTGCTCAACCAAAGGTTCTAATTGTTTAAGGGCCCTAAGGCTGTTCAACAAAACCAATGGTTCGTAAAAAGCTTCAGACAATACGATGGTTCCGCCTTTTTTTGTAACTCTTACACATTCATTTATACCGGTAACCTGATCGTTCCAATTAGGCAAGTTGATCAAAACCCGCGTAGTGTACGCTACATCAAACGTTTCATCGGCAAATTGAAGGCTGGTAATATCGCCCACATCAAAAGATACATTTTCGGCATTTTGTAACCGGGCCTTGTTCTTATTGGCATACCGAATCATATTTTCAGCATAATCTATACCGGTAAGGCTGGCCGGTTTCTTTTGAAGCATTGCCAGGGTGGCATGACCGTTTGCACAGCCTGCATCCAATACTGAATCTCCTTCTTTAATATATTTTGAAACTGTTTCAATTTCAAGGTCAACTGCCCAGTTATCGCCCCACGATGCACTGGCATCGCCTTGAAAAGTAATGGCTTGTTTTTGCCAGAAGTCTTTTATAAAGTCCGCCATTTTAATTAAAAGTGATCGTTTATAATTGTGTTTTGATGTTTACGGTTTTTCGGGTAACGTACAAAGGCCGATGTTTTATTCCCTGGAATATCTTACCTACGTACAGGCCCACAATGCCTAATGTAGCAATGATGAGCCCACTTAAAAACCAGATGGACAAAAGTAAACTGGTGTATCCCTGAACTGTTATTGAATGATTAAAATATCTAAATAAAGTTATTATGCCCGCAATCAGCGTACAAACCGAAATAAGCATACCTGTGGCAGCCACTATTTCGAGGGGCTTATCCGAATAGCTCAATACGGTATCGAGACCCAGCTTTAATAATTTTTTAAAATTGTACCCGGATTTCCCTTCGTCCCGGGTACCATGCTGCACATTAATGGTGGCGGTATTAAAACCCACCCACAACACCATCATCGGAAAATTTCTGATCGACTCCCTCATACTAACCAGGGTGTCAATCACATTTTTATGATAGATACCAAAATTGGCGATGGTATGATCGATCTTTTTACCTGTTATAAAACTTAAAAAACGATAGAACAGCCTGGAACCGGCTTTCTTAAGCCAGCCATCTGTACGCATATTCCGGCGGCACATTACTACTTCAAATCCCTCGCAAGCCTTTTTATACAGCGCTTTAATTTCTTCAGGCCTGTCTTGCAGGTCGCTGTCCATAACCACTATCCAGTTTCCGTTTGCTGCATCTAATCCGGCAGTTATTGCATAATGCTGACCAAAATTGCGACTGAGTAAAATCCCCTTCACTCTTTCATCCTGTTTACAGACTTGCTCTATTTGCTGCCACGACAGGTCGGGGCTGCCATCATCCACCAAGATAATTTCGTATGAAACTTTCAGCTCATTCAAAACCGCCGCTACCCTTTCTACAAAAGGCTTTACCAGGTTTTGCGACCTGTACACAGGCGAAACAACTGAAATCTCAATCATGCAGGCAAGTTAGTAATTGAACCGGAATAGAACCGGGATTAAGGGATAAAATAGGATTATTATGAAATTTGAAGGTTTTTTGGTAACAGGGTTTTGAATAACTATTAAACTTCAGTGGCGTCGCATTACGTTCATCGATATTTTTCAATGGGGCATTTATAACCAAATTTCGGGAAATAATCAACCTTTTAGGCAAGTTAAAAATAGAGCAGGAATAGAACCGGGATTAAGGGATAAAATAGGATTATTATGAAATTTGAAGGTTTTTTGGAAACAGGGTATTGAATAACTATTAAGCTTCAGAGGCGTCGCATTACGTTCATCGATATCTTTCTATGGAGCATCTATAACCAAATTTCGGGGAATAGCTTTCCGCAGGCTTCACCCACGGCTATTGATACTTAAGCTTTTCAGGCTATATGGCTTTTTCCGTCATGCCGGGTTTGTTTTAGCATTCCATGTAATTTACAAAACCGACTCTCAGGCTATTTGACTTATTTGCTAATTCAGCTTTTTCATTTTTAGCAATTTTGCCCATTAAAGCAGTCTATTCAGGTTTTTTATTCTCTCTGTCATAAAATTTTACCACAATATCTACGCATCGTTCTTGCTTGTCCTGCCAGGGTCTCCTCTCTGAGCCTTGTGGGTGGCAGGGACCCTGGCATTCTGCAGTCCCGCCGGGGGTCTCTTTTCCCTGTAAAGTGTGTGGCATGGCCCCCGGTATGATGCAATTTCAGTGGTTGAAATTTCATATCCCTTGCCGGGTTCCATTGGCTGACGCGCAAATCTTTAAAAGAGAACCCATCAGGACATAACATTTATAATAATTGCACTCAATAGCACCCTTAAGGGCGGGGGCAAAAATTCTATGTTTATGTTTGTTGATTAGGTATCCCATGCCGGGTTCCCTTGGCTGGCGCACAAATCTTTGAAGGAGGACCTAACAGGACGAAATATTGCTGCTCTCTAAATGCAAAAAGCCACTCATTGAGTGGCTTTTGTGATAATATTTCCTTCCCAGTCTGTGACATTTGGCTTATGTAACTCGTGCCATCTTCTAACAAAATCATCTATGTTTTCCATATCTGATTTAATCAGCCTTTTCAATTTGTTGATTTCGGTTTCGTACCCTGACTTGCTATAGTAACCCCCTATTTTATGCTCGGGTAAAAACAACATATAAAATAATGGCGGTCCTTTATAATCGTCATTGCGTAATCGCATTCTTGTTGTACTGTTTGGAGGGATGCCGAAAGAAAGTCCTTCATCATTTTTAAGAAGAGAAACAGTTTCTATTGCTGGTGATAATTCAAAAACGTTTAGATAAATCTGTATCCAAGGCTCCCCTTTAAGAATGTAAACATCCATTGTTTCGAGAAATCTTTTTTCTTTTATTCTTGCAAACTGATAACTGTAACCTTGAATAGACTTGTTATACTCACCACTCCAAGAAGTCTTAAATGGTGCAGTCTCGAAAGCATTTTTTTTTAGCCCAGGAATACCTACTTCCTTGAACAACTCATTTCTATCTTTCAATAACTGCTTATCTGAAATTTTGTAAAACACTCCCATATCAAGGTCTTTTATTTCTTTGCGCATCTACCCCGGCTCCTGTACCAACCGTTGCCGCTTTTGCTGCGTTTCCAAGACCGTTACTAGTGGTTCGATCCACTATCACTGTATATCCGTTTTTTATTACTGCCGATTGATTTTAGTAAATCCAGAGGTATTAAACTTACTCTCAACAGTAATCTTTTTACCAGTAAATACATTCGTCATTTTATGGTCAAATCTTGCTTCTGCTTGCCTTCCTGTTGCTGTTTTTCCACCTGTTTTTACCACATCATTTCCAGCACTTTTATAACCTTGAGCACCGTATTTAATTTCAGTAACAGCTTCGCCCCATTTACCTTTTGCGGAATTGGATAAATTATTTGTTCCATTACTTACAGCATTTCCAACCATTTTACCGCCTGCACCTAAAACTGCTCCTACAGTTGCATCTGTTACTACATTAATTAGCGTTGTGCCTTGCCCTTGAATAGCTCTGTTAGCTGCACCACCTACAACATTTGCTCCACCGGAGACTGCCTCAGTCGTCAAAAGGCTCGCACCACCTGTAAAACCAGCTGCTGCACCTGTTACAGCACCTTGTAAAGTTGCACCACCTACTGCACTCCAGTTGCTTACAGAACCATTATCATATAATTGGGAAGCTATTTCAATACCACCACCAATTAGACCACCTAGAACCGCTCCGCCTTTGTTGGTGTTCTTCACCAACAAAGATTAATTAAGCCTGATAATGTGTCAAAAAATTCCAGTCACCTGTTCCTTTTTCGTAAAAAGAAGCTGATGAATATTTATACTCTTCCGGAAAATGGCATAATCCTGCAACCACAGGATTATTATGAATATAATCAAGTTTTTGTTTAAAAACCGCCTGACTCCATAACGAAACACTTAAAGCATTTCTTTCCCATATCTGGTAGGTGCGATCGCTCGCTTTTACTCTAAACTTGTCCAGCACTTGCGGGTGATTATTCCTTAAGTCCTTTATCATCATTTGGGCTGTGTACTTCATAAACACTACCCTTTTGGCTCGCTGGTGGGAAAGATAATGCAGAGCGGTTCACTACATTTTTGGCTCGCTGGTGGGAAAGAAATTGTGGGATAGTTTCCTCCATTTTTTTCGCCGTTCGACAGGTTTTGTAAATCCCGCTTTGACTTTACCCGCCAGACTTTTACGGCTGTTTTGACTTGTATCGCTGGTTGGACAAAGCGTTTACTTTTTTGGTTTTGTTGACAAGGGTTGACAGGTTTTCAACTTCGCGGGTGTGAGCAAACGCAGCCGCCCTGGGAGATACCGCTACTCGCAGAGACAAGGCACAAGCCTGCTTATTCATTCGCAGCAGGTTTCGCCAGACAATGGGGCTGGCGTTTGGACAAAGTTCTTTTTTAGCAATTGCCTTCTTTCGGTGGTGGTTTGGTTTGCTGGTGGTGAGCAGTCGCTCTTGGTGAGACAAGGTGCAAGCGAGACTTTGAGGCTAGCATTATTTGTCGCCCTTTTATTGTCGGGTGCAAAATTGTATTCAAGCACTCCGTGGTGGACAGACCGCAAGGCGGCCTATAACAAAGGGCTTGGCAATAAACTGGCGGGACGTTGAAAGCTTCGGCTTTTGGCTGGCTATGGTTCTTCAGTCCACGCGGGACGTTACGCATTTAGCTTTGGTATTTCATTCATTAAACTTTTTATTCTACATTGGGCCTCGGTTTCGGCAGAAGAATTTCAAATACCAGTTCATCGCCAAGCCCAGATCGTTAGCGGTAATGCCGTCAGACACTTTCTGCATCATAAGTAACCTTTAATTCAGCTTTAATTTTAAACCTCTTTTCTGTATTTTTAACCTTATTACTCACCAAAACATACACTTTATTTCGAAATAAGTCTCGCAAGTTTCCGTGATAACATTGTGCAAAAATGACTGCGGCTTCTTTAAGACTACCC